>DATIDT010000075.1:0-20336 GCA_035456125.1 Gaiellaceae bacterium | reverse complement strand
GGTCGAAGGTCGATCCCGTCGACGGGAGGAGGAGTGGATGCGCAGGTTCCACCTGCTCGCGGGCGCGCTGGCGCTCGCGTTCTCGCTGGCCGCTGTGGGTGGGGCAGCCGCACGAAGCCAGGCAGACACGCTTCGCATCGAGGCTGACATGGTCGCCGCAAACGAGACGCCGACGCCGAAGGGCGACGTCGGCAACGCGCAGGGCACGTTCACCGCCACGCTGACGAAGTCCGGCAGCGGCGGACAGCTGTCGTGGCGGCTCGCTTTCAGCGGCCTGACCGGCAACGCGACTGCGGCGCACATCCACGTGGGCGCGGCGGGCGTCGCCGGCCCCGTCCGCGTGCCGCTGTGCGCGCCGTGCACGAGCGGTGCCACCGGCACCGCGACGATCACCGCCGAGGTGCTGGACGCGATCATGACCGGACGCGCCTACGTCAACGTCCACACGCCGACGAATCCTGCGGGTGAGATTCGCGACCAGGTCGCGGCGGTGGGGAGCATCAGGACGACGCTCCGTGCGAGCCAGGAGCGGCCGAAGCCGAAGGGCAAGCTCGCGAAGGCGAAGGGGACGTTCACCGCAACGGTGTCGCGTACCGGGGATACGGGCGCGATCACGTGGCGTCTCACCTTCAGCAAGCTGAACGGCCGCGCGATCGCCGCGCACATCCACAGCGGCGCGCGCGGAAAGGCGGGGGCCGTGATCGTGCCGCTGTGCGCACCGTGCCGCAGCGGCGCGCACGGGAAGGCAACGGTGACCGCGTCCGTCCTCGACGCGCTCGAGTCGGGGAAGACGTACGTGAACGTGCACACGAAGCAGAACCCCGCGGGAGAGATCCGCGGGCAGATCGCGGCGGTGCCGCTGACGTAACGCGAATCCGACAGGCTGGGGTCAGACCCCTTTGGGGGTCAGACCCCGGCTTCATTCCAATGGGGTGAGGACGGCACGCCTCGCCGCGCGGTTCGATCCTCTTCTGGCGCGGGTCACCTGGATCGGCCACAGCACCGTCCTGCTCGAGCTGGACGGCGTGCGCCTGCTCACCGACCCGGTGCTCCGGCCACGAGTGCTCCACCTGCGGCGCGTTGCCGCCCAGGCGGCCGAGGTTGGTGCCGTCGACGCGATCCTCATCTCGCATGGGCACTACGACCACCTCGATTCGAAGTCGCTCGCGCGATTCGACCGAGCGACCCGCGTGATCGCGCCCAAGCGCGTCCGGGGCTTCGCGAACGTCGTGGAGGTCGCCGCCGGCGACGAGGTGCAGGTCGGAGCGGTCACGGTCACCGCCACCCCTGCGGAGCACGTCCGCGGCTCCGTCGGGTTTCTCGTCACCGGCTCGGCGCGGATCTACTTCGCGGGTGACACGGACCTCTTCGACGGCATGCGCGAGCTTGCGCCCGTCGACGTCGCGCTGCTCCCGATCGCCGGCTGGGGGCCACGGCTGCCGCCCGGCCACCTCGATCCCGCGCGCGCCGCGCGGGCGCTCGAGCTGCTGCGGCCGCGTCTCGCGGTGCCGATCCACTGGGGGACGTACACGCGCGTCGGCCTCGAGCGCGACGAGCAGGAGCCGGCGCGGCGGTTTGCCCAGTTCGCCGCGGACTTCGACGTGCGCGTGCTCCCGGTCGGCGGCAGCGTGGACATCCCCGTCGCGGCGGCCGTGCGGTGAACGAGCGCCGTCCACGCATCAAGGTCTTGCGCGTCCTGGTCGCGTGGATCCTGTCGGCGGCGGCGCTGCTGTTCGCAGCCGCGATCGTACCCGGCGTCTCGATCAACGAGCCGGGGGGAGCGCTCCTCGCCGCGGCGATCATCGCCGTGCTGAACGCGCTGCTGCCGCCGGTCATCGCTGCGATCCGGCTGCCGTACACGCTGGTCACGGGGCTGCTGCTCGTGCTCGCGCTGGACGCCTTGATGTTCCAGCTCGCGTCGAAGATCGCCCCCAGCGCCATCACCGTCGACTCGTTCTGGGACGCGCTGCTGGCGGCGCTCGTGGCGTCCGTGCTCTCCGTCGTGCTCGACCCGATCTTTCGGTCGGACGACGACGAGACCTACATGCTGCGCGTCACGCAGCGCGTCGCGCGGCGAACAGAGGGACAGACCCACACGGACGAGCCGGGCCTGATCTTCCTCGAGATCGACGGCCTCGGCCTGCCGACGCTGCGCCGCGCGATGCGCGACGGCAGCGCGCCGGAGATGGCCCACTGGCTGGCGGAGGACGGCTACGCGCTCACCGAGTGGGAGACCGATCTCTCGTCGCAGACCGGCGCCAGCCAGGCCGGCATCCTGCTCGGCTCGAACGACGACATCCCGGCGTTTCGCTGGATCGAGAAGGAGAGCGGCCGGCAGATGACGTGCTCCAAGCCGCCTGACTGTGCCGAGATCGAGCGCCGCCGGGCGACGGGCATCGGCCTGCTCACGAACGGGGGGGCGAGTCGCGGCAACCTCCTCTCCGGCGAGGCCGACCACGTGATCCTCACCGTCAGCCGGATCGACGAGGAGAAGCGCGCGAATCCGGGCTATCGCGTCTTCTTCGCGAACGGGTTCAACGTCACGCGGATTCTCGTGCTCTTCTTCTGGGAGGTCATCCTCGAGTGGACGGCGGCGCTCCGCGCGAAGCGGCGCGACGTGCGCCCGCGCGGGCATCGCGGCGGCGCGTATCCCTTCATGCGCGCGACGATGTGCGTGATCGTCCGCGACCTGATCGTGTACGGCGTGATCACCGACATGATGAAAGGGCGGCCCGTCGTCTACGCCACCTTCTCGAGCTACGACGAGGTCGCGCACCATTCCGGGTTGGAGCGCGCCGACACGCTCGAGGCGCTGCGCAAGCTCGACCAACAGTTCGGCCGCATCGTTCGCGCGTGTAAGTACGCGCCGCGCCCGTACCGCATCGTCGTCCTCTCGGATCACGGGCAGACGCAGGGGGCGACGTTCAAACAGCGCAACGGCTATTCGCTCGCCGAGCTCGTGAGCGAGTCGCTCGAGCAGGGATCGGCGACGGCCGTCGCGGCCCACGACGAGAACGCGATGATGGTCGGAAACGCGTTCAAGGAGGCGACCGGGGCGCCGACCGACGCGAAGGAGGAGGCGCCGCAGAGTGAAGCGGCCGTGCTCGCATCCGGGAATCTCGGGCTCGTGTACCTGCAGGAAGAGCACCGGCGCCTGACGCTCGAGGAGATCGAGACGCGGCACCCGCGCCTGCTCCCGGCGCTGCGGACACACCCGCACATCGGCTTCGTGCTCGTCCGCTCGGCCGAGCACGGCGGCGTCGTTCTCGGCGCCGGCGGATTGCATCGTCTCGCCGACGGCCACGTCGAGGGAGAGGACCCGCTGGCCGGCTTCTCGCCGAACGCCGCGCGGCACCTCCAGCGGACGGACGGCTTCGAGCACGCACCCGACCTGCTCGTGAACAGCTTCTACGACCCGGTCCTCCAGGAAGGCTGTGCCTTCGAGGAGCTGATCTCGTTCCACGGGGGGCTCGGCGGCCCGCAAACCCGGCCGTTCATCCTCCACCCGGTCGACCTGCCCGTCCCCGACGAGCCGCTCGTCGGCGCCTGCGCCGTCCACGGCCTGCTGACGGGTTGGCGCGCAGCGCTGCAGCCGCGCCGCGACGAGCGCGTCCCGGCCGCATTAGCCTGAGCGCATGCGCACCGCGATCGTCGTTCCCGGCCACGCCAGGCGCGGACGTATCAGCGACGTGTGCGTCTCGCTCGTGCGCGAGGCGGAGCGGCTCGCGGCGGCGTCGGATGTCGACGCCGTCGTCTTCAGCGGCGGGCCGGTGCACGGCGGCGAGCCGGAGGCCGAGCAGATGCGCGCTGTCTGGCGCGGGCCTGACGTCGAGCTCGTCGTCGAGCCGACTGCGGCCGTGACGGCAGAGAACGCCGCGCGAACGCTGCCGCTGCTGCGCGAGCGGGGCATCGAGCGCGCGATCGTCGTGTGCGCGCCGCTGCACGTCTACCGTGCGCGCTTCTTCTTCTCGCGCCTGTACGGCGCAGCGGGCATCGCGACCGAGTTTCGGACGGTGGCGGCAGGGCGCACCTTGCGCGCGCTCGCGTGGGAGCTCGGCGCCGCCCCCGGGATACCGCTCCAGCTGCGGGCGGCGCGCGCGGAGCTCCAGCGGTGAGCGACACCGTCGTCTTCATCCCGGCCTGGAACGAGGAGCAGAACCTGCCGGCGGTGCTCGACGACGTCCACCGCGTGCTGGGCGACGCCGACGTGCTCGTCGTCGACGACGGCTCCACCGACCGAACGGCGGGGGTCGCGCGCGAGCACGGGGCGGAAGTCCTCTCGCTCGGCGTGAACCGCGGCCTGCCGGTCGGCATAGCGTCCGGCTACCGCTGGGCGCTCGAGCGCGACTACGCCTACTGCGGGCGCGTCGACGCCGACGGGCAGCACCGCGCCGACGAGCTGGCCCGCCTGCTCGCGCTCGTCCGGGCGGGGGAGTGCGACGTCGCCGTCGGCTCCCGCTTCGTCGCCGGCGACGGCTACGAACCGTACCGCTACCGGCAGGAGGGCGCGCGCCGCCTCGGCACCGCCCTGCTCCGGCGCGCGATAGGGACGGTACTCGGGCGTCCCTTCGGGGACGCGACGAGTGGGCTGTATGCGGTGAACGCCGCGGCGCTGCCCATCCTCGCCGCTCCTTTCTCGACCGAGGCTCCGGAGGTGGAGGCGCTGATCCGCCTCGCCGACGCCGGCCTCCGCGTCGAGGAAGTCGCCGTGAACATGGCGCCGCGAGCCGGTGGAGAGTCGAAGCTGCGCGGGCGCAAGGCCGTCAAAGTCGTCCTGACCGTCGTCGCGACCCTTGCAGCGGCCCGCTTCATCGCCGCTCGCCGATCATCCTGACCGGGTGACGTAAAGCACGACCGGACCCGGCGAGGATGAGCCCATGGAATTGGGTGGGAAGTTCTGGCTCGGCCTGCTCGGCATCTGCGTCGGCGCCGTCGTCGTCGGGGCGATCCTGTTTCTGCTCTTCGGTTGGGCCTGGTCGGCTTTCGGCTTCATCGGAGCACTCGTCGTCCTGGGCGTGATCGCGATCGGGTTCGCGTATATCCACGACCGTCGCCAAGAGAACCGCCGCCGGCGCGTCGCCGCCTAGGGCGCGCGCCGAGGATCTGCTGGCCGGGCCGGCAAGCCGGGCCGCGCTCGCGCTCGCCTTCCCGGTCAGCCGCGCCGCGAGCGCCGAGATCCTCGTCGGCGGGCCCGCGTTCTTTCCGCCCATGCTCGACGACATCGGCGCGGCGGCGTCGTCGGTCCACATCAACCAGTTCGGGTTCAAGCCGGGGATCGTCGGCGACGCGTTCTCCGAAGCGCTGCTCGCGAAGGCAGCCGAAGGCGTCCACGTTCGGGTCGTGGTCGACAACCGCGGCTCGGCGCCGGACAAAGGATCCCGCGACCACTACCGGCGGCTCGCGGCCGGAGGTGTGGAGGTCTCCGTCAACCGAGCGCTCGCGCACCTCGACCACCGCAAGGTGCTCGTCGTCGACGGCCGGACCGGCTGGGTCGGCGGCGCCGGCATCGAGGACCACTTCAACGACGGCCGCTTTCACGACCTGTTCGTGCGCGTCCGCGGGCCGGTCGTTGCACAGCTCCAGCTCGTCTTCGTCGCCGGCTTCCACTGGCTCGGCGGGACGATCCCCGAGGAGGAGCTCGACATGCTCTTCCCGTCGCTCGACGACGGCGACGAGCCGCTCGACGCAATCGTGCGACACAACCCGCCCGGCGCCTATCGGCCGATCACGAGCGCGATCGCCCGCCTTCTCGACGACGCCGTCGAGACGCTCGACGTCGTCAACCCATATGTCACCGATCGCGGGATGATTCACCGGATCGAGAATGCCGCCCGGCGCGGCGTGCGGGTGCGGCTCTTCTCGCCCGCGAAGGGCAACAACTGGGCCTGCTCGGCCGCGCAGCGGTTCCATCACAAGCGCCTGCTCGCCGCCGGCGTGCGCATCCTGGAGTATCCGGCGATGCTGCACGCGAAGGCGTGCGTGCGCGACGGAGAGGAGCTCCTCGTCGGGACCTGCAACCTCGACGCCTGGAGTCTCAAGCGGAACTTCGAGATCGACCTGCAGCTCTGGTCGCAGGGGCTGGCTGCGCAGTTCGACGAGCGCTTCAGCGCGCCGGCCGAGGCAATCTCGACGCCCGGACGCGCCGCCTCCGGTCTCAAGGAACGCGCGCTGTCGACTGCGTTCGCGACCATCTCGCCGCTGCTGTGAGCGCGACGGCGCAGGCGGCACCTGTCCCGCGCGCGGCCGGCGCGACACTCGTTCTGCTCACGCTCGCGACGGGCCAGTTCCTGATGACGCTCGACAGTTCCGTCATGAACGTGTCGATCGCGACGGTGGCGAAGGACGTCGGGACGACCGTCACCGGTATTCAGGGCGCAATCACGGCGTACACCCTCGTGATGGCGTCGCTGATGATCACGGGCGCGAAGATCGGCGCGATCATCGGCCGCAAGCGCGCGTTCGCGATCGGCTGCGTGATCTACGGTGCCGGCTCGTTGACGACGTCGCTGGCGCCGAGCCTGCCGGTGCTGCTCTTCGGGTGGTCGTTTCTGGAAGGCGTCGGCGCCGCTCTGATCCTGCCGGCGATCGTCGCGCTCGTCGCGGGGAACTTCCCACCGGCGCGGCGGCCCGCCGCCTACGGGCTGGTGGCTGCCGCTGGCGCTGTCGCGGTCGCGGTGGGGCCGCTGATCGGCGGTTTCTGTACTACGTACTTCTCGTGGCGCTGGGTCTTCGCAGGCGAGGTGGTACTTGTCCTCGTGATCCTCGTGCTTGCGCGCAGGATCGCGGACGCGCCGGCGGAAGAGCGCCCCAAGCTCGATCTCGTCGGCGCCGGGCTGTCGGCCCTCGGGCTCGGGCTGTTCGTGTTCGGCGTGCTGCGGTCGAGCGAGTGGGGCTGGATCCAGCCGAAGGCGGACGGGCCGTCGTGGGGCGGCGTCTCGCCGACGTTGTGGCTGATGCTGGGGGGCTTGCTCGTCGTGTGGGTGTTCTTTCGCTGGGAGGCGCGCATCGAGTCGCGCGGAGGCGAGCCGCTGCTCCGCTCCGACCTGCTCCGCAACAAACAGCTCAGCGGCGGCCTGACGATGTTCTTCATCCAGTACCTGGTGCAGGCGGGGCTGTTCTTCGTGGTGCCGCTCTTCCTCTCGGTGTGTCTCGGACTCTCGGCGCTCGCGACAGGCGCCCGCTTGCTGCCGCTGTCGCTGACGCTGCTGGTGGCAGCGATCGGGATTCCGAAGCTCTGGCCGCACGCCTCCCCGCGGCTCGTCGTGCGCGCCGGGCTGCTCATGCTCCTCGTCGGCACGTGCGTGCTCCTGGCGACGCTCGACGTCGACGCAGGCGCAGAGGTCGTCTTCGTCCCGCTGCTGCTGATCGGGCTCGGCGTCGGCGCGCTCGCGTCGCAGCACGGCGCCGTGACTGTTTCGGCTGTACCGGACGACCGCAGCCCGGAGGTGGGCGGCGTGCAGAACACGATGACGAACCTCGGCGCATCGCTTGGCACTGCCCTCGCCGGCTCCGTCATGATCGCGGCCGTGACGTCGGCGTTTCTCGCGAACATCAACCAGAGCCCTGCAATCCCGGCGAGCATCAAGTCCCAGGCGCAGGTCGAGCTGGCCGGTGGTGTGCCGTTCGTCTCCGACGCGGACCTCCAGCAGGCGCTGGATAAGGCAGGCGCAAACGACGAGGCGTCGCAGGCGGCGCTCGCGGCGTACCAAGAGGCGCGTATCTCCGGGCTGACGTCGTCGCTCGCGTTGCTCGCGTTCGTCGCGCTGAGCGGTCTCTTCCTCGCCCAGCGCATCCCGAGGAGCCAGCCGGCGTGACGGCCGCCGCGCCTGTCGCCGCCACCGAGTCGAAGCGGCGCATCCGCTGGAAGCGCCTGCTCGTCGGCGCGCTCGTCATCGCGGTCATCGCTGCGTTCGCGAACCTCGTCGGCTGGAACATTCGCGGCTGGTTCTCGGATCTCTGGGACACGATCTCGACGATCTCGATCGGGTACCTGATCGCGGCCGTGACGTTGAAGACCGTGCAGACGTCGCTCACGGCGCTCGGGTGGTACGCGATCCTGCGCTTCGCGTACGCGGACGCGGTGCGCTGGCGTGACATCTGGGCCTGCTACGCGGCGTCCGTCGCGCTGAACGGGCTCCTGCCGGCGAACATCGGCACGCTCGTGATGCTGATCATGTTCACGGCGATCATCGCCCAGGCGACGTTCGCCGCGATCCTCGGCGGGTACGCCGTCCAGAAGATCTTCTTCACGGTCATCGGCGTCTTCGTCTACCTCTATCTCTTCCTCTCCGTCAGCGGCTCGTTCGACATCAAGTTCGAGTTCGTGCACACGCATCCCTGGGCGACGGTCGTGCTGTTCGGCGGCGGAGCGCTCCTGCTCTATCTCCTGATCCGCAGGATCTGGCCGCGCGTCCTGAACTGGTGGGAGGACGCGAAAGAGGGCGGCGGCATCCTCGCGCATCCGCGGAAGTACTTCGTTCGCGTCTTCCTGCCGTCGTTCCTGGCGTGGGTCGCGAGCCTCGGGGTGATGGCGGTCTTCCTCGCCGCATACGACATCCCCGTCAGCTTCGACACGCTGATGCGCATCTGCGGCGGCAACTCCATCGCCAACGTCACGTCGGTCACCCCGGGCGGCGCCGGCGTGACGCAAGCCTTCAACGTCGCGTCGCTCAAGGGGATCGCCAGCCCGACAGATGCGACGGCGTACTCGGTCGCCCAGCAGCTCGTGACGACGGCGTGGAACATCATCCTCGGGATCGCGCTTGTCGTCTGGGCGTTCGGCTGGAGCGGCGGCAAGGAGCTCGTCGGCCAGTCGTACGAGGACGCCAAGCAGCGGGCGGCCGAGCAGCAGGCGGCGCGCAAGGCACGGAAGGAAGCGAAGCGCCAGGCCGAGACGGCCTGATCCGTGGGCTGGATCAACACCGAGCTGGTGCTCGTGACGATCGCGGCGATGCTGTCGCCGACCACTTTGACCTTCTCGACGTTCGTGCTCGTGCTGAGCGGCCGGCCGCTTCGTGCGGGGTTCTGGTTCTACCTCGGTGCGCTGAGCGCGACGCTCGCGATCGGCGTCCTCGCGGCCTTCGTCCTCGGTGACGCCGCCGCGTCCTCGCACCCGTCGACGCCGAAGACGTGGGTTGCGGTCGTCGACGTCGTCGCTGCTGCGCTCATCCTCGCGTGGGTCGCGCGCGTGCTGCGTCGGCCGCGCAACCCGGAGCGCACGGCTTCGATGATGGAGCAGATCCGCGGCGTTGCGGACTCACGCGCGATTGCGATCCTCGGTGCCGGCGCGACCCTCGCGAACCCCGGCGGCTTCATCCCGCTGGCGCTGAAGGAGATCTCCGAGCTCAACCCGAGCGCAGCGGGCTACGTCGTCGAGTGGCTGTTCTTCACGCTCGTCTCGTTGCTCCCGCTCGCGTCGGCGCTCCTGCTGCTGCTGATCGCGCCTGCGTGGACGGAGCGAATGCTCGAGCGAGCACGTGCCTGGCTCGAGCTGCATGCTCGCACGGTCGCCGCCGTGATCGTCGTCCTCGTCGCGCTCGCGTTGCTCCGCAACGGGATCGCCGGCCTGACGGCATAGGATTCGCACGTGCGGCTCGAGCTGGACAAGCCGGTCAGCGTCGACGGCGAGGAGGTCGGAAAGCTCGGCGACCTCGTCGTCGATCCCCTGGCGAAGCGCGTAACCCACCTCGTCGTCAAACCGCACGGCGGGGAAGACACGTCGCACCTCGTTCCGATCGAGCTGGCGAGCTCCGCGGAGCAGGACGGCAAGATCGCGCTGACCTGCTCGCGCGCGGACTTCGAGGCGCTGCCCGCGGTCGAGGAGTTCACGTATCTCCGGCTCGGCGAGGTCAAGACGGACGATCCGAACTGGGACGTCGGGGTCAGCGACATCCTCGCGCTGCCGTACTACGACAGCACGGGGCTCGCCGGGCCAGTCGAGGCGGTGGGTGACATGGGCGTCGTCTGGGATCGTGTGCCGAAAGGCGAGGTCGAGCTACGCCGCTCGAGCCGCGTCATGGCGGCCGACGGCCACTATCTCGGCGACGTGGACGGTTTCCTCCTCGACGACAGCGACCACATCACGCACTTCGTGCTCGAGCGCGGCCATCTGTGGGGCCGGCGCGAGGTGACGGTTCCGATCGGCTCCGTCGCCTCCGTCGAGTCCGACGTCGTGACGCTCAGCCTCTCGAAAGACGAAGTGGGCGCGCTGCCGTCGCACCGCGTCCGTCGCTGGTAGCCGGCGCCGGCGCCAGCCAGTCGTTCTCGTCGGCCGCCGCGTCCGCTGCGTCGAGCAGCGCGGGCAGGACGGCCGGCGGCGTCGCGTCGCTCCAGATCAAGGACATCGTGAAGTCGACGTCTGCGTCGTGGATCGGTACCGCCACGAAGTCGCCCCCGACGGCCGACGAGGCCGGGACGACCGCAAAGCCGTCCGCGTGCATCGCGTCCCAGGCTGCGCCGCTGTGGCGATCAGTCACGCGGAGGGAAGCCGGCATGTGCCCGTGGAACAGTGCGAGCACCAGGTCGTGAGCGCCTCTCGGGATGTCATGCGGCCAGAGCACGAGCGTGTGCTTCGCGAGCTCCGCCAGTGTCACTTGCTCATGACTCGAGAGCGGATGCCCACGCCGCACGATCGCGACCGCCGAGTCGCGCCGCAGCGGCACCGCCTGGACGTCGTCGCCCGACGGCGGCGTGAGCATCAGCCCGGCGTCGGCGCCGCCGCGGAGAACGGCCTCGACCACGTCGTCGCCGCCGAGCTCCACGACCTCGATCGTCAGCGAGGGCAGGCGCTCGTCGAGCGCGTGGCGGAGACCCGGCAGGATCGCTTCACGTGAGACAGGCCCGACGGCGAGCTTGAGCGACCCCGTTTCGCCGGAGCCCGCCCGTCGCGTTGCGTCGACCGCGTCGCCCGCCTCGCGCAGGAGCCGCCGCGCATGGTGGAGAAGGACGCTGCCGGCGGCAGTGAGCTGCACATGGCGGCTCGAGCGGTCGAGCAGCCGCGTCCCGAGCTTGCGCTCGAGCTGGGCGATCGCCTGCGACAGCGGGGACTGCGAGATGTGCAGTCGTTCCGCGGCGCGCCCGAAATGGAGCTCCTCGGCGAGCACGGCGAAATAGCGCAGCTCGCGAAGCTCCAGCGGCAAGCCGTTGCCCGCCGGATCACGTTCGTTGGACGTCAAGAGGCGGCCTCCTCAGACCTCGGTCACCCAGGAGTATCGCGATGGACACTCGCGCTCGGCTTGAGACATTCGTTCCGGCGCGGCTACGTCATTTGGCCCTTCGGAAGCCGCGCGCTAACGTGCGCAAACGGTCTCAGCACCAGGACAACTCGCTGCGGAGGCGCCCCCGGCGCCGCTTCGGCGGCCCGCCGTTCGCGACCTCATCGGCATCGTCGCGCTCGGAGCCGTGTACTTCGGCGCGGCACAGCTCGGCCAGACCCTCCGGTACACGGCGTCCGTCTCGGCGATCTGGCCGCCCGTCGGGCTGGGCATTGCGGCCCTCTACCTCTTCGGGCTCCGCTGGTGGCCCGGAATCTTCCTCGGCGAGCTGCTGGTCAACGGCAGGCTGCTGCTCGAGGCGGGGCATCCACCGGTCGGCAGCGTCATGGGCCAGCAGCTCGGGAACATGGCCGAGGTCATCGTCGGGGCGTGGCTGCTGCGCCGCCTGATCGGGCCGCGTGCCGCGCTCGACACCGGCGCGCAGGTCGGCCGCATGCTCGTCGCGGCGGGAACCGCGACGTGCATCAGCGCCACTGTCGGCACGATCTCGATGCTCGCGGGCGGCGAGATCGACGTGTCAGCGGTCCCCACGTTCTGGCGCACCTGGCTGCTCGGCGACACGGCGGGGGCGCTGATCGTCCTGCCGCTGATCCTGACGTGGGCAGCCGACCCGCGCGCTGCGTGGCGACGGATGCGAACGCCGGAGGGGATCGTGCTCGTGGCGCTCGTCGCCGTGCTCGCGTCGGTTGCGGTGCTGAGCGACGCGCCGCTCACGTATCTCACGTTCCCGGCTCTGATCTGGGCGGCGTTCCGGTTCGGCCCGCCCGGCGTGACCCTCTGCACGGCCGTCACCGCCGGCATCACGATCGGCATCACGGCCGACCGCGTCGGCGCGTTCTACAAGCAGCCGATCGACAACCGGACGCTCAGCACGCAGCTCTACGTGCTGGTCGCGGCGCTGACGTCGTTGTTCCTGAGTGCGGTCATCGCCGAGCGCCGTCGCTCAGCCGAGCAGCTCGCGGAGTCGAAGCGGCGGGAGCTGGAGCGTGCGCTGGAGGAGCGCCGGCGGATCGCGCGCGAGCTCCACGATTCCGTCTCGCAGGCGCTCTTCTCCAGCGTGCTGCACACGCGCGCTGCACAGAAGGCGCTGGACGGCGGCGGCGCCGGCGACGAGAGGTTGCGGCGGTCGCTGCGGACGATCGACGAGCTGACGAAGCGGGCGCAGAGCGAGATGCGGCGGTTCATCTTCGAGTGGGGGCCGGAGGGAATCGGCGACGGGCTCGTCCCCGCCTTCACGCGGCACGCCGCGTCGTTCGCCGACAACCCGGTCCGCGTCCGGGTCGAGGGGCCGCCCGACCCACTGCCCCTGACGCGGGCAACGGAGGCGCAGCTTTTTGGAATCGCCCGAGAAGCCCTCGCGAACGTGCTGAAGCACGCGCAAGCGACGGCTGCCGACGTGCGTATCAGCTCGACGTCGGGGCAGGTCGTGCTCGAGATCGCCGACGACGGTCGCGGCTTCGATCCGGAGGCCACTCACGACGGCCACTTCGGGCTGGAGTCCATGAAGAGCCGCGCCGACGAGATCGGAGCCGAGCTGCACATCACCAGTGGGACGAACCGCGGCACCCTCGTGCGCGTCGAGGCGCCGGCGGAGGTGACTCCGAACGGCAACTGACACCGACGTCATCCGCGTCTTCGTCGTCGACGACCATGCCGTCGTGCGGCACGGGCTGTCGACCTTTCTCGACGGCGAGGCCGACATCACGGTCGTGGGCGATGCCGACGGCGGCGACCGCGCCCTCGACATGCTCGAGCTGCTCGACTCTGCCGGGCGGCGTCCGCACGTCGTTCTGATGGACCTCGAGATGCAGCCGGTAGACGGGATCGAGTCGACGCGCGCGATCCGGAGTCGGTACGACGACGTCGAGATCGTCGTCCTCACCTCGTTCGGCGAGACCGAGCGCGTCCGGGCGGCCCTGGAGGCCGGTGCCTCGGGTTACCTGCTGAAGGACACCGACGTCGACCGGATCGCGGCGGCGATCCGTGCCGCGCGCCACGGAGACATGCAGCTGGACGCAGCGCTCGGGCGGCGCCTGGTCGGCTCGCTGGAGCCTGCACACGACGACGCGGAGCTGACGGCGCGCGAGGCCGACGTCCTTCGCCTGCTGGGTGAGGGCCACGCGAACAAGTCGATCGCCCGCGAGCTCGGCATCAGCGAGCGGACGACGCGCACGCACGTGTCGCGCATCCTCGCGAAGCTCGGGCTCACGTCACGGACGCAGGCAGCTCTGTGGATCGCTCGGAGTGGAGCCGGCGCGCCACGGCAACGGCCTCCAGCCGCGAGTTGACGCCGAGCGCGCGCAGGAGATGCCGCACGTGATTGCGGACGGTCTCCTGGCTCAGGTGAAGCTCCTGGGCGATCTGCGCCGTCGAGCGCCCGTGCTCCAGCAGGCGTAGCACCTCGGCCTGGCGGGGCGTCAAGTGGGGGTGGCGCTCGTCCGTTTGGTGCTGAGCCGAGAGGTGCGGCACCTGGCCGAAGACGCCGACGATGTGGCCGCCGCGCGTCAGGCGAACACCGCTGATCTCACATTCGTATTTCTGTCCGTCGGCGCCGATGATGATCCCGGTCGACTCCGTGACGATCTTGTTCCCGACGATCTTCTGCGCGAACACCTCTCGCGCCCTCCTGCGATCCTCCGGCGCGACGACCGACGTGAACTGGCGGCCGCGAACGTCGCCGACGATCCGGCGCCCCGCGGGGTTCACCCAGCGGATGATCCCCGAGGCGTCGATGACGTAGCTCGGCACGTTGACGTGCTCGAGCGCAGCTTCGACGTCCGCGTCGAGCGCCTCGAGGCTCGACCGAGGCGCATCCTTCACTCGCGGGCGAGCGGGTGTCGGCGCTCGTCCACCTGCTTGACCTCGACCAGCTCGAGGCCGAGCGACTCGATCTGCTCGAGCACCCCGTGCAGAGCCGCCTGGTCCGCGACCTCGCCGCTGAGGATGGTCTCGACCGGCTGCACCTCGGCGTCGAACCCCTCGAAGCTCGAGAGCAGCCGGTTAGCCAGTCGCCCGCGCACGCGAAACTCGTACCGGCTGGGTTTCACATGCGTGAACGTCCAACGACGGGGGGTGACCGTTCCTCACCCGGAACGAATGGGTGATTCGGGCTCCTCAGCCACTCAGTGGCAGTGCGTCTTGTGCAGCGAGCGCCGGCTGTTCTACGCTTCGGTCACCCAGAAAGGAGGAGGAGGAGTCCTGGCGAACCAGACAACGCGCCGCCAGGGGTCTCGGTCCGTCGCGGCACCGGATCTCACGATTCCGCGGCCGCCGAAACCGCTTGTAGAGCGGCCGCGCCTGTTCGAGCTGCTCGACGAGGGGATTGAGGGTCCCCTCACCCTCATCTCGGCGCCGGCCGGCACCGGGAAGACGTCGCTGCTTGCGTCCTGGCTCGCGCTCGAGCCGCGCGACATCGCGTGGCTCGCGCCACGCCCGCAGCTCCCGGAGGCGACGTTCTGGGCGGAGTTGCTCGCAGCGGTTCAGCAGGTGGCGCCGTCCCGGTCGGCGCTTCGCCGGCTCGCAGGCCCGAGGAGCGGCACGCCGGCGCCGTTCATCGTCGAGCTGCTGAACGGCTTCGCCGAATTGGAGGAGCCGCTGGTCGTCGTCGTCGACGACTTCCACCTCGTCAGGAGCCGCGAGATCTCGAGCGCGATCGAGCAGCTGCTCCGCGCCGCCCCGACGAGCCTGCGTCTGATCCTCTCGACGCGGCACGACCCGCCGCTCCCGCTCCACCTCCTGCGTGCGAGCGGCGAGCTGACCGAAGTGCGCGCGCGGGATCTCGCGTTGACGCTGGAGGAAGCGCAGGAGCTGCTCGACCGCCTCGATGTCGACCTCGAGCCGCACGTCCTGTCGCTGCTGCTCGAGCGGACCGAGGGCTGGGCGGCAGGGGTTCGGCTCTTCACTCTGGCCCACCGCACGAGGTCGCGCGAGCTGAAGATGGTCGATGCCATCGAGCTCGACGAGCGTCCCGCCTCCGAGTACCTGCTCGCCGAGGTGCTGCGGCAGCAGGCGGAGGACGTGCGCGAGTTCCTGCTCGCGACCTCGGTGGCGGGCCGGTTCACGGCGGATCTCGCCGATGCCCTCACGGGGCGCTCGGACAGCTCACGCGTCGCCGAGCAGCTCGTCGCGGACAACATCTTCATCGAACGGCTCGATACGCAGCCGCCGTGGTATCGGTACCACCACCTCTTCGCCGAGCTGCTCCAGGCCGAGCTTCGGCACACGGAGAAGCGGCGCCTCGCCGAGCTTCACGCCCGCGCCGCCCGCTGGCACTTCGAGAACCGCTCCCCCGTTGACGCGATCCACCACGCGCTCGCGGCGGGCGACACCGAACTGCTCACGCTCTGCCTGGTCGACGGCTGGTTCGAGCTCGTCGCGCGCAGCGATGTCGCGTTTCGCAGCGAGCTGCTCGGCCGCGTTCCGGACGCAGACGTCGACGCGTCGGCGCCGCTGTCGGCCGTGCTCGGCAGCATCGAGCTCATCAACGGGAACGCGACGAGCGGTGCGCGCCGGCTTGCGCGCGCGCGGAAGCTCTGGCCCAAGGACGCGAGCCCGTCGACTGAGGCAGTCCTCACGTTCGCCGAGTTGCTCCACAGCACGAACAAGGGGAAGTTCGGCAAGACAGCACGCCTTGCGCGTGAGCTGCTCGCGCTTGCCGACGACGGGCCGTTCTCGTCGCAGGCGAGCGAGACGATGCGCGCGATCGCGCTTGCCCACCTCGGCCTGGCCGAGGTCGCGTTCGTCGAGCTGTTCGAGGCCGATACCCATCTCACCGAAGCCCTCGAGGCGGCGCGCATCGCCGACGTTCCCTACGCCGAGCTCGCCGCTCTGGGTGGGATGGCGTGGGTCGAGCTCATTCGCGGCCGGCTCCGCCGGGCGGCGCGCATCGCGCGGAGCGCCGTCGAGCTCGCGCAGACGCGCGGCTGGGACCACACCGCCTACGCCGCCGTCTCGCTGAGCGCGCTTGCGCTCGTGGAGTACGAATGGGACGACGTTGAGGCGGCGGAGGCGCACGGCCAGGAGCTCGCCGACTCGGCGCGCCGGGTCGACGATGCATCGGGGCGCGTTTGGGCTGCGGTGTTGCAGGCCTCGCTGTGCCTCGCCGGCCGTGGGACGGATGTCGAGCTCGCGCTCGAGCGTCTCCGTGGTGCAGCGGCGCTGAGCGCCGTCGAGTCGTCGCGGCTGCACCGCGTCGTCACTGCCCTCGAGGCGCGTCTGCTGGCGGCGGCCTCCGACCACGACGGTGCTGCAGCGTCGATCGCGGAGGCGCTTGCGGAGGATCCGGAGTCGCCGGGCCTGCACGCGGTGTCGGCTCGGCTTCTGCTCGCGTCAGGCGACGCGGAAGGCGCCCTCGCCGCGCTGACCGCGCCGTGCGACGTCGCGTATCCAATCGTTGCGATCGAGCGTGAGGTCCTCCGGGCGGTTGCGCTGCGGACGACCGGAAACGGCGATACGGCACTCGCTGCGATCGAGAACGCCCTCGGCAGCGCGGAGCCGGAAGGCATCAGGCGGCCGTTCCTTTCAGCGGGCCGCGGCGTGCGCGAGCTGCTTGCGGATCACCTTCGCAAGAACGTGACACATCGCTGGTTCGCGTCCGAGCTGTTGCGGAGCCTCGACGGTGCCAACGGCACGCAGATGCTTCCTGCGGAGCTGCTCGAGCCGCTCTCTGCTCGCGAAGGCGAGGTGCTCCGCTTCCTGCCGACGATGATGTCGAACTCCGACATCGCATCCGAGCTCTTCGTCTCCGTCAACACGGTGAAGACGCACGTCAAGAGCATCTATCGGAAGCTCGACGTGACGCGGCGGCAGGACGCAGTCCGCCGCGCCCGTCAGCTTCACCTGCTCTGAGCTTCGCTACGCGGCCTCCTCGCGGCGCCCTCCGTACACCACGAGTGCGTAGATGACGAGGACGTCGAGCACGATCGCGCAGATCGCCCACACCGGATATGCGCGCGCCCACGAGAGCTGCGCGATCGCATTTCCGAAGGCCGAGACGATGCCGACGATCGCGGCCCAGCCGGAGCCCGCGTAGATCGCGAAACCGGCGCACACCTGCACCGCTCCCCAGATCAGGAAGAACCAGCCCCACGCGTGCAGGTTGGAGAACAACAGCTGATTCACCAGGTACTTCGAGTCCGAGATCGCCGCGATCCCCTGAATGACGTTGAAGCAGCCGACGAGCACGAGCATCGTGCCGGCGAACGCAATCCAGCCGGTCCCCGACTCCTCCGCCTCGTAGTTCGTGTCGATCCGTGCAGTTGCCATAACGCTCCTTTCGTGGCCTTGCGGCCTCGATCGTCCATGACCCGGGAGTGACCCCCGGTCACCCGCACCGTGTGACTGACGGAGGCGTCCGGCGAGCCGCGGCGAATGGCGATCCGTGCCTCCCGCCGGCAGTCGCTACTTCCGGTTCGTCCTCCGCAAGGATCTGACCCCGCTGCGCGCGGGTTGGGCGATCGGCGTCGCCACGCTGTTCGTGACGATCGTCAGCGGCATCGTGATCCGCGTCCTCGACCCCTCCGACTTCGACAACGTCTGGCTCGGGATGTGGTGGGCCGTTCAGACCGTGACGACCGTCGGCTACGGGGACGTCGTGCCGACAGACGTCGGCGGCCGTATCATCGCCGCACTGCTGATGCTGGCAGGCATCGGCGTCCTCTCCGTGGTCACGGCGGTGATCACCGCTGCCTTTCTGGAGACCGCCCGCCGACGAATGGGCGACGACCCGGGACACCGTGCGGTGATGGCGAGGCTCGACGAGTTGGATGCGCGCCTGGACTCGATCGAGTCCTCGGTGCGACGCTAGATCGACACTGCGCAGCGAAAGCCGAGGTCGCCGCTCGACGTGTCCGGTGTCAGCCCGCTGCGCGCGGAGACGCGGTAGCGCCGGCAGTAGGACGCGTGCGAGAGATACGACCCGCCGCGGACGGCCTTGTGTGTGCCCGCCTGCGGGCCGTGCGGATTCGTGTGGCGATCGCGCAGGTGGTACGTGCGGCTGAACCAATCCGTGCACCACTCCCACGTGTTGCCGGACATGTTGTAGAGCCCGAAGCCGTTGGGGGGGAACGTGTCGACCGGGCAGGTGCCGTAGTGCCCGTCGGCGACCGTGTTCAGCCGCGGAAAGCGGCCTTGCCAGACGTTCATTCGGTGCATGCCGCCCGGCTCGAGCTCAGATCCCCACGGAAATGGCTCTCCTTCGAGGCCGCCGCGGGCCGCGTACTCCCACTCGGCTTCGGTTGGCAGGCGCTTCCCGTTCGCCGTGGCGTACGCGTGCGCGTCGTTCCACGTCACGTGCACGACGGGATGGTCCTCGCGGTCCTCGATGCTCGAGTCGTGGCCCTCCGGGTGGCGCCAGTCGGCCCCCACGACTTGACGCCACCACGGAGCTGTGCCGTCGCCATATTGAGGCTGAAGGCTGTCCGGAAGGAGCCCCTCGAAGACGAGCGACCACCCGAGCCTCTCGGCCTCGGTGACGTAGCCCGAGTCGTCGACGAAGCGGCCGAACTCCGCGTTCGTGACTGCGAAGACGTCTATGCGGAACGAGCTGACGCGAACACGCCGGACGGGGCTTTCCCCGTCGTCCGGGTACGCGAGGCGATCCTCGCTCCCCATCAGGAATTCCCCGTCCGGCAGTAGTGCCATGTGGTCCCAATCCCGGGACGGACGGCCCCCCGCGACGACAGGCCGTTCCACGACCGAGGTGGCCGCGCCGTCGCGAACCGGACGTTCCGGAGTCATGGCCGCTTCAGGCTCGGAGTTTCTCGGGTGACTCGTCGTCACTCAGCGGGGGTGACGGCCTACGAGGAGCTCTTGCACTGGAGGCTCGAGGCGAACTGCCGCCAGGCGTCGGCGAACGCGGTGAACTTCGGCGCGAGGCCCGCGACGACCTGCTGCACCGGCTCGTCTGTCGGCCTGTTCTGCACCGCCTGCTTGAGGTCGTTGTACGTCTTCTTGATGTTGTCGGTGTTTACCGTCTTCACGTTCTTCGCGTCCGCGACGACCTTGTCCCACGCCTGCTGGATGTTGTCGACGGCGCTCTTGAGCTGATCCTCGGACGAGCTGAGCCCAACGCCCTGCAGCGACGTGACCGACGCCGCGAACGCGTTCACGCTCGAGCAGAGCTGCTGCTTCGCCTCGGCGGGCGACTGCTTGTTGCCGCCGCAGGCCGCGAGGCCGAGGCATGCGACAAGGGCGAGCAGCGCGAGTGCAATCTTCATGTGGGCACCACGAACGTCCGCGCGACGAAGTCCTGCAATCCGCGCCGGCGCTGGTCGAACAGGATCGGCAGCAGGCCCAGGAACATCGGCGCGATCGCGACCAGCAGGGCGACGAAGCGCAGCGCCGAGCGGGCAGGCCCCGGTGCGGCGCCGAACCTGTCGACGACGCGGAGGCCGACCAGCCGCATCCCCGGCGTCTCCCCGGCGAGCGACCAGAAGAACACGAAGTACGCGCCGACCAGGAGCACCCACCCGACGGCCGCGAGCGCCTGGAACACCCAGTCGGGCCGGAGGCCGCCGACGAGTGAGCCGACCAGCGCGGCCACCGCCGAGACGACGAGGAACGCCACCTGTGCGAGCACCAGGTCGAGTGCGAACGCGAGCGTCCTCGACGGGAGGTCCGCGCAGCGGCGGTCGAGCGCCCGCAGCCGCGTTCGCAGCCGCTCGCGCAACTCCTCGGCGTAGGACGTCGTCTGTTGCGTGAGCGCCTCGCGGACCTTCGGGCTCGTCAGCACGCGCTCGAGCGCCTGGTCGAACTGCGGGCTGTCGAGGAACTGCTGCAGCATCTTCTCGGTCTCCGGCTCGAACACCACGACGAGCCGTTCGGCCGTGGTGCCGACCTGCTCTCGACCGCGCGCGGCCGCCCGCTCGAAGTACGACGCGAGGCCGGGCGTCCGCGCGATCAGGCGTGCGGCCGCCAGCCCCATGCCGGCGGTCGCGAAGACGATGCTGAGGGCCTCGTCGTCGGAGTTACGTGGTTCGTCCGCGGTTACCGCCATAGAGCACGAGCCCGTATATGACGAAGATGTCAGCGGCCAGAATCGTGAGCGACCAGATGACGAACGTG
>DATIDT010000074.1:0-8365 GCA_035456125.1 Gaiellaceae bacterium | reverse complement strand
CCACGACGCTGGTGGGCTCTTACCCCACCGTTTCACCCTTGCCTCGGCGTCTCCGGAGAGAAGCTTCGCCGGTCGGCGGTCTCCTTTCTGTGCCACTTTCCGTCGGCTTTCGCCGCCTGGGTCGCCCCAGCGTCCTGCCCTGCGGTGTCCGGACTTTCCTCGAGCCGTAGCCCGCGGTCACCCGGCCTGCATGTCGAATTGTAACTGCGCTTCGTCGAGCTCGCGCCCTGCGCGCAGGCTCGAGTTGCACTCGGGGCACGTGATCATTCCGGCGCGGTGCAGGACGAACTCGCCGCAGACGAGGCACTCGAGGCTCGCGCCTCGCAGCAGCGCCTGCAGCTCCTGCTCGAGCGTGCGGTGCAGAGGAGCGACGGCGTTCACAGCGTGCGGAACACTCCCGTGACGCGACCGAGGATCTGGACGTGCTGCGCGTAGATCGGTTCCAGCGCTTCGTTCTCCGGCTGCAGGCGAACGCGCCCGTTCTCGCGGAAGAAGCGCTTCACCGTCGCCTCGTCGGCGGACTCGTCGTCACCGGCGAGCGCGACGACGATCTCGCCGTTGTGTGCATCCTGGCTGCGCTGCACGACGACGATGTCGCCGTCCAGGATGCCGGCGTTGATCATCGAGTCGCCCTTCACACGCAGCAGGAAGTCACCGCGCAGCGTCTCCGGGACGGCGAGATGGTCCTCCACGTTCTGGTCCGCGAGCAGCGGCCCGCCGGCGGCGATCTGCCCGACGAGCGGTAGCCGGTCGACCCCGGCGGCCGGCGCGTCGGACCGGTCGCGGCCGACGAGCTCCAGGGCGCGCGGCTTCGTCGGGTCGCGCCGCAGCAGACCCGCGCGCTCGAGATTCGCAAGGTGGGCGTGCACCGTCGAGGGCGACGCCAGTCCCACCGCTTCGCCGATCTCACGCACCGTCGGCGGATAGCCGTGGTGATCGACGTAGTCGACGAGGTAGTCCCAGATTTCCTGCTGCCGTCCCGTCAGCATCTCCGCCTCCAGGGTTGGTTGGCCGGGCGAACGTGTGTTCGCCAGCCAGGGTAGAGACTCCTCCGGACGCCGTCAAGTTCGCCGCGGCCCGCGATGCGGGCCGGACTGCGATCGTTCGAGTGCGCTGGAGAGGACTTGAACCTCCACGGCCGTTTAAGGCCACTAGGCCCTCAACCTAGCGCGTCTACCAATTCCGCCACCAGCGCTCGAGGGACCGCCAGTCTAGCCGCAGTTCGCCGCAGGACGGGCTTTGCCCGGCCTGCTCAGGGCGGCCCGCTTTCAGCGATCGCCGCAAAATCATCGTGCGAGCGAAGCGAGCGGATTTTGCGGCGCACTCGTGGCTAGAGTCCGTCGCCGTGCGCGATCTCTGTGCAGCCGCGATCGAGGCCGCCACCGCCGCCGGTGCCGAGTACGCCGACGCCCGCGTCGTGCTCAAGCGAGACCAGCTCGTGGCGACGAAGAACGGGCTCGTCGACCACATGGCCGATGCCGAGAGCGAGGGCATCGGCGTCCGCGTCCTCGTCAAGGGCGCCTGGGGGTTCGCCGGCGACCGCCGCCTGACGGAGGAAGGCGCTCGGAACGCGGCGACCCGCGCAGCCGGCTTCGCGCGCGCAGCGGCGGGCAGGCACTCGCGCGCGCTCGCCCCGGTCGAGCCGCGCATCGGACGGTACGAGAGCGCCGTCGAGCAGGATCCCTTCGCCGTCTCGCTCGCGGACAAGGTCGACCTCTGTCTCCGCGCGGACGCCGCCCTGCAGCACCAGGACATCGTCGTCCGCCAGGTGATGGTGCGCGCGCGGCGGGAGCACAAGCTGCTGCTCTCGTCCGACGGAACGGAGGTCGAGCAGATCCTGACCGAGTCGGGCGCCGGCATGGATTGCGCCGCGACGCGCGACGGCCTGTTCCAGCTGCGCAGCTATCCGAGCGCGCACGTCGGCTCGAGCTGTCAGCTGGGCTGGGAGTACGTGGAAGGCTTGCGGCTCGTGGAGGAGGCGCCGCGCGTCGCGGAGCAGGCGGCCGCGCTCGTCCGGGCCGACCCGTGCCCGAGCGGGATCACCGACGTCGTGCTCGACGCCGACCAGGTCGCACTGCAAGTCCACGAGAGCGTCGGCCATCCGACGGAGCTCGACCGCATCTACGGGACCGAGGCGTCGTACGCCGGCACGAGCTTCCTCAAGCCCGCCGACCTCGGCTCGTTGCGGTACGGCTCGGAGCAGATGAACATCACCGCCGACCCGACGACGCCGGGCGGGCTCGGCAGCTTCGCGTTCGACGACGAGGGCGTGCCTGCGCAGCCGACGCCGGTCGTCGAGAGCGGGCTTCTCACGGGCTTCCTGACCTCGCGCGAGACGGCCGCGCGCATCGGAGCAGGCAACGGCGGCTCGATGCGTGCCGACGGCTGGAACCGCATGCCGCTGGTTCGCATGACGAACCTCCACATCGAACCGGGCGAAGGCTCGCTCGAAGATCTGATCGCCGGGGTCGACGACGGCCTGTACATGGAGACGAACCGCAGCTGGTCGATCGACGACAAGCGGCTGAACTTCCAGTTCGGGACGCAGATCGCGTGGGAAATCAAGCAAGGAAAGCTCGGACGAATGCTGCGCGACGCGACGTACACCGGCATCACGCCCGAGTTCTGGGGGTCGCTCGACGCCGTCGCAGGCCGCGACGCGTGGAAGCTCTACGGCCTGACGAACTGCGGCAAGGGCCAGCCCGGCCAGAGCGCGCATGTCTCGCACGGCGCCGCGCCGGCGCGCTTCCGCAGGGTGCAGGTCGGGGTGAAGTCGTGACCGCGCTCGACGTCGCGCGTGCCGCGCTCGAGGCCGCCGGTGGCGACGCCGAGGCCGTCGCGCACTCCGAGCGCTCGGGTCTCGCGCGCTTCGCCGGCTCCGAGGTGCACCAGCCGACGCTGATCGAGAACGTCGTCGTCACGCTGCGCGTCGTGAAGGGCAACAGGACGGGCGTCGCGACGACGAACAAGATCGACGGCGAAGGGCTCGCGGAACTGGCCCGGCGCGCGGAGGCAGCGGCCGCAACCTCTCCACCTGACGAAAGCTTCCCCGGCCTTGCGCCGCCGTCGCAGCCGCCGCAGGTGGACGGCTACGACGAAGCCACAGCGGCGCTCGGCCCCGACGACCAAGCGCGGCTCGCCGCGGCGGCGATCGAGGCGGCCGGCGAGATCCCGGTGTACGGGTTCTTCACGAGCGCGGAGTCGGCGCTCGCCGTCGCGTCGACGACCGGGCTCGAGGTCGAGCAGCGCATGACGGACGCGACGACGCTCGTCGTCGCCGCCGCCGAGGGATGCTCCGGCTACGCCGAGCAGACGTCGTGGCGCGCGGACGAGCTCGAGCCGGCCGCCGTGACACGCGAGGCCTCCGAGAAGGCGGCGCGAACGACGGGTGCGCAGACGCTCGAGCCCGGCGTGTACGGCGCGGTGCTCGAGCCGTACGCGTTCGCCGACCTGCTCGACTACTTCTCGCACGACTCGCTCGGCGCGCTGGGGCTGCTCGAGAAACGCAGCTATCTCGCCGACCGGATCGGGCGGCAGGTCGCGGACGAGAAGATCACGATCCGCGACGACCCGCTCGACCTGCACGGCCTTCCGAAGGCGTTCGACTTCGAGGGGACGCCGAAGCACCCGGTGCTCCTGATCGACAGCGGCGTCGCCCGCGGCGTCGTCTGGGACCGCACGACCGCGGCGCGGGCACACGACGGCGCGTCGACGACGGGCCACGCCGGCCCCGTGGAATCGCGCGACTGGGGGCCGCTCCCCTACTCGCTCGCCGTCTCACCCGGGAAGGCCGAGTCTGTCGACGAGCTGGCGGAGCTCGTCCGCGACGGCATCTACATCACGCGCCTGCACTACCTCGGCGTCATCGACCCGCGCGCGGGCATCGTCACCGGCATGACACGCGACGGCACGTTCCGCATCCGCGACGGCAAGATCGCCGAGCCCCTCGTCAACCTCCGCTTCACGCTTTCGGTACCGGACATGCTGCGCGAGGTCTACGGGCTGACGCGCAAGGCGTCGCTGGTCAACTCGCAGAATTTCTACGGCGACCGCTACCCGTACGGCGTGCTCGCACCGGCGCTCGCGACGGCGAGCTTCGCGATCACGGGCGTGGGCTCGACGCCAGGGATCTGACGGCGGCGTAGTCGACGTCGCCGAGCGCGTCCTCGCGCCAGCCGCTCAGCCGCGGCGAGACGAGCCGCGCATCGACGACCCACGCGACCGGGACGAATCGCGCCGATCCACGCAGGTCGGTATCAAAGCGTCCCAGCGCGATGCCCTGGTCGCCGGCCGCCAGCGCGCGGACCAGCAGGTCGCGAGACCCCAGCCTGTCGCGCAGCGCGAGCTCGGCCGGCAGCGCCTCCGCCTGCGGGTACGGGGCGACCCAGCGGCCGAGCGAGCCGTCGGGCGCCGGCGCCGGCTCGCTGACGAGCAGCGGCCCGAGCCCGATGTCGCGCCAGTCCCCGTAGAGAACGCGGGCGCCCAGGCGAAGCCCCGGGTCGTCCGGGACGCCGATGCGCACGCGGACACGCGGCAGCGTCCCGATCGCCTTCAGCGCGTTCCGATATGCACGCGGCGGAACCTTCTTCGCGGTCGTGACGACGGAGGAGGCAGCCGCGCCGCGCGCTTCCGTGACGAGGTCGGCGTAATCGCCGCGATTCGCGGTGTCCCAGTACACGCGCCGCAGGGCCGGCATGAGACGCCGCAGCGCGACGCCGTCGAGCGCGAGCAGCGTGCGGGACTGGACGACGTTCCCCAGCTGCGCGCGCGTTCCCGCGACCTCTCCGGCCGGCACGGGCGCCTCGTCGACGTCGCCGCGCTCGAAGGCGCGCTCGGCCGCACGAGGCGTGTAACGGCGGAACAGCAGCGTCAGGTTCGCGTTGCGGGCGACGAGCTGGTCGGCCGAGCCGGAGACCAGGTGGAACGGCCCGGGCACCGAGCGCGGCGCCGAGGCGACCGTCGTCAGCGCGTACGGGAAGCGGCGCCAGACGAACGGCAGCCGCACGACCAGCTTGTTCGCCGCGGGCGCGGAGACGCGCGCGTCGACGAACAACCAGCGCAAGGGCGCGGCCGGCAGATGCTGGACGCGACGCAGCGCCGCCGCGATCGCCGGGGCATCGCGACAGGTGAACGTCCACGTGCGGAAGCCGTCGCGCGCAGCCCAGCCGCTGCAAAGACCCGGCGCGGGAGCTCCCGTCGCGGGATCGATCCGCAACGCCGTCGAGTAGAGGGTGCGCGCGAGCGTCGTGTCGTCGCGCGTGCGCGCGAGCGCGGGATCGACCGGCCAGCGGTAGTCGGTCAGCGCGACGCGGACGACGTTCGGCGGGCCCTGCGCAGAGGCGACGACAGTCCGGCGACCGTCGCCGGTGCCGCACCCGGCGAGCGCGAGGGCTGCGCCGAGCGCCGCTACTTCAACGCTTTGAAGAGAGCGACGCAGTTGAGCGTGAAGAGGATCGCGACGACGACGGTCAGCCGCGTCAGGTTGCGCTCGACGATGTGCGTCCCGCCCTGCGACGCGGGAGTGAAGCCCATGCCGCCGAGCCCCGTGTCGCGCCCGGAGTGCAGCAGGATCAGGGCGCAGAGCCCGATCGAGAGCAGAACCTGGAAGACCGCGAGTATCGACGCCATCGCGCGGCCAGGGTACCAAGGCGCCGACTTGGCGGCGCCGCAGCGTCAGCGAGAACCGATCTCGACGATCGCGTCGATCAGCTCCGCGGCGATGCGCTCCTTCGTGACGTATCCGGCCGCTCCGGCCTCGCGCGCGTGGTCGACGTCGGTGCGGGAGTTCGAGCCGGTGAGCATGAGGATGCAGGCACTCGGCCACCGCTTGCGGATCTGCTTCGTCGCCTGCAGACCGTCCATGACCGGCATGGCGATGTCCATCAGCGTCACGTCCGGCCGCAGCTTCAACGCGAGGCGAACCGCCTCGGCGCCGTCGGCGGCGTGGCCGGCTGCCTCGAGCCGGTCGTCCGTGCCGAGGATCGCCTCCAGCGCCTCCGCGAACATGCGGTGGTCGTCCGCGATCAGCACGCGGATCTTGTGGGTTGTCGAAACGGCGGCGGCCTCCACCCTGCTTACTCCCGCTGACAATCTGACTCGTTACGGTGATCTTGTGAAGGGGGACGTTCGCGAGCGTATTCAGAAGCTGCTCGTGACGGGCGACAACCGGCTCAAGCAAGGCGTCGACCCTGCCAAGGCGAGGGAGAGCTACGAGCAGGCGCTCGCCGAGGCGCGCGAGGCCGGGCTGGAGGAGTCGATCAGGCCCCTCGTCGAGCTCAGGCTGGCCGACCTCGTGCGGCTCTCTCGAGAATCGCCTCCACCTTCTCCGCCTGACGCCTGACGTCGTGCCGCTCGGCCGCGGCACGGGCGGCCGGGTTCGGGCACGGCAGCTCGGCGGCCGTCTCGAGCGCGGCCGTGAGCGCGGCCTCGTCGGCGGGGTCGACGAGCACGCCCGCGTCCGGTGGAACGAACTCTGGTGGGCCGCCGATCCGCGTGGCGACGACGCTGCGGCCGCAGGCCATCGCCTCGAGCAGCGCCTGACCGAACGGCTCGATCAGGCTCGGCTGGCAGACGACGCGCGCGGCCGCGATCTGCGCCGGCACGCGGTCGTACGCGATTCGCCCGAGCAGCTCGACTCCGGACCGTCCCTCGAGCTCCGCCCGGAGCGGCCCGTCGCCGACGAACGTGAGCGTGCCGCGTCCGATCCGCGCAAAGGCTTGGGCGAGGCGCAGCACGTTCTTGCGCTGGATGAGCGACGCGATACAGAGGAAGCGCGGTCCGTCCTCCGGCGCGGGCGCGACCGCGAAGCGGTCGAGATCGACGCCGGAGTCGACCACCTCGGTCTTTCCGCGCGCGTCGGGCACCTTCGTCTCGAGCTCGCGCCTGAGATAGTCGGACACCGCGATCACTGTCGCGGCGCGCCGCACGACCAGCCGAGTCGCCGTCCCGATGCCCGGCAGCCAGCCGACGTTCCGCACGTCGCGACCGTGCGCGGTGACGACGAGCGGCGCGCGGCCTGCGACCGCCGCGATGAGGCCCGTCGGCACGAGGAAGTGCGCGTACACGACATCCGGCCGGAACCGGCGGGCCGCCCGCAGCGTCGCCGCCGACAGCGTCAGGTACTTCGTCTTGCCGCCACCGCGCCGGTCGAGCACGGCGCGCTCGACGACGTGCCCACGGGCGACGAGTGCTTCCTCGAGGCTGCGCACGAAGACGCCGAGGTCGGGATCGGCCGGCCCCGGATACATCTGCGAAACAAGCAGGATCCTCACGTGTAGATAGCTTGCAGCCCGTGCCCGACCCGGTCGTCCACGTCGCCGAGCTTACGAAGATCTACAAGGTGCCCGAGCGCGAGGCAGGGCTGCGCGCGGCCGCGAAGGCGTTGTTCCGGCGGGAGACACGGGACGTGCGCGCCGTCGAGGGGATCTCCTTCGACGTCGGCGCCGGCGAGGTGGTCGGCTTCCTCGGGCCGAACGGGGCCGGCAAGACGACGTCGCTGAAGATGCTCGCCGGGCTGCTTTACCCGACCAGTGGCAACGCGCGCGTGCTCGGCCACGTGCCGTCGCGGCGCGAGCGCGAATACCTCCGCCGGATGACGATGGTGATGGGGAACCGAAACCAGCTCCAGTGGGACATTCCGGCGCTCGACTCGTTCGAGCTCAACCGCGCCATCTACCGGCTGCGCCGCGAGGACTACGTGGCGATGCGCGACGAACTGATCGACCTGCTCGACGTCGGGGACCTCGTCCGCAAGCCCGTGCGGAACCTCTCGCTCGGCGAGCGCATGAAGGTGGAGATCGTCGGCGCGCTGCTGCACCGCCCGCAGGTGCTCTTCCTCGACGAGCCGACGATCGGGCTCGACGTGACGATGCAGAAGCGCATTCGCATGTTCATCGCCGAGTACAACAGGCGCCACGGCGCGACCGTGCTGTTGACCAGCCATTACATGGCGGACGTCGAGGCGCTCTGCAAGCGCGTGATCGTCATCCACCACGGCCGCATCCTGTTCGACGGCGCGCTCGCAAGCCTCGCGGACGAGTTCGCCGCCTACAAGACGATCGGCGTCGTCCTGCAGAACGGCGGCGCGCCGCTCGACGCCTACGGCGAGGTCGTACACCACGAGGGCGACCGCGTTTCGCTGCGCGTGCCGAAAGCCGAGACGTCGCGCGTCGCGGCACGATTGCTCGCGGATCACGAGGTGCTCGACCTGACGATCGAGGAGCCGCCGATCGAGGACGTGATCGAGTCCGTGTTCGCGCAGCCGGCCGCGCTGTGAGCGCCGTCGCTCGTCTTCGACTCGCTCCAGTAGGGGAAACCATGTTTCCCCTACTCGACCCCTTCTTCAGGACACGCCTCAGCCCACGCG
>DATIDT010000073.1:0-21112 GCA_035456125.1 Gaiellaceae bacterium | reverse complement strand
TCCCGCTGATTGTCTCGATCCACGGCTAGCGCCGTGGATCGAATCTAGGTACGCACGAGCGCCGAAGACGCGGTCTTCGGCGCTCGCGACTCAGTTTCGTCGGTGGGCGACTGTTCTCGGCGGCGCGCGTCGTGGCGGCTTCGCCGTCCCGGCGCGCGTTACTTCGGCCGGTCGTTAGAGCGGCTTCGCTCGCTCTAACGCCCCGCCTTGTTGGGAGTGACCACTCGAGCGCTTCACGGCTGGGGTCAGACCCCGTTAAGGCCGGAGCGCAAGCGCAGCTTCCGCGGAGGCGGACTGATGCGACGTGCGCAGGCGCAGCCTGCGCGCGGCGGACGGTAGGGAACAGTCGCCCAGCAGCGAGGAGCGCGCGGGCTTCGCACGCGCGCGTTTACCGCGAAGCGGCGTAACCCAACCTGCTGGGGCTGACCCCGTAGGGGTCTGACCCCAGCAGTAGGCTCCGCCGGTGAGTACACCTCAGCGGAGCGGGCGGCGGCGGCGCGCGCAAAGGCTCGAGCGTGTGCTGGGGACGCCCGCGCTGTTCGCGACGGCGTACGGCAACGTCGGCTCCTCGATCTACTACGCGCTCGGCCTCGTCGCCGGGATCGCGCTCGGACTGACGCCGCTGGTCTTCGTCATCAGCGGGCTGATCTTCGCCGCCACGGCCGCGACCTACGCGGAGGGAACCGTCCGCTACCCGGAAGCCGGCGGCTCGTCGAGCTTCGCTCGGCACGCCTTCAACGAGCTCGTCTCGTTCGGAGCGGCCTGGGCGCAGATGCTCAACTACATCATCACGATCGCCATCTCGGCGTTCTTCGTCCCGCACTACCTGTCCATCTTCTGGGGCCCGCTGCGGGAGAACCCCTGGGACATCGTCGGCGGCGTCACCGTCGTGGTCGTGCTCGTCCTGCTGAACATCATCGGAATCCAGGAAGCCGCGCGGTTGAACATCTTCCTCGCGGTCGTCGACTTCGCGACGCAGCTGCTGCTCGTGATCATCGGGTTCGCGCTCATCTTCGACGCGCACGTCGTCTTCTCGGCGAACATCCACTGGGGAGTCGCACCGACGTGGCAGAACTTCTTCCTCGCGATCCCGATCGCGATGATCGCGTACACGGGGATCGAGACGGTCTCCAACCTCGCGGAAGAGGCGCGCGACCCGCCGCGCGACATCCCACGGGCGATCTCGTGGGTCGCGATCGCCGTCTTCGCGATCTACTTCACGCTGCCGCTGATCGCGCTCTCGGCGCTGCCCGTGCAGAAGGCGGTGAACGGCGGCTACCAAACGCTGCTCGGGCTGCCGCCGGACCAGGGCGGTTTCGAGAACGACCCGGTCCTCGGGCTCGTCGAGAACCTGGGAATCCACGGCGTCGTGCTCCACGCCGCGAAGGTCTACGTCGGAATCCTCGCGGCGACGATCCTCTTCATCGCCACGAACGCCGGCGTCATCGGAGCGTCGCGGATCACCTACGCGATGGCGAGCTATCGCCAGCTGCCGGAGCTCTTCCGCCGCCTGCACCCGAAGTTCAAGACGCCGGCGCTGTCGCTTCTCGTCTTCGCCGGGTTGATCCCGATCATCGTCCTGCTGCCCGGGCAGACCGCGTTCCTCGGGGACATGTACGCGTTCGGCGCGATGCTCTCGTTCACGATCGCCCACCTGTCGGTGATCGCGCTGCGCATACACACGCGCGACGACTCCGAGGCGTTCAAGATCCGGCCCAACCTGCGTTTCCGCGGCGTCGACTGGCCGCTGTTCGCGCTCTTCGGGGCCATCGGCACCGGCGCTGCCTGGCTCGTCGTGGTCGTGCAGAAGTCGGGGCCCCGCTGGGCGGGGCTCGGCTGGCTCGCCGTCGGCCTCGTCGTCTACGTCGCCTACCGGCGGCTCGTCCTTCACGCGCCGCTGAAGGAGACGATGCGCGCGCCGGTGATCATGGGCCCCGGCGCCGCGCTCGAGTACCGCAACATCCTCGTTCCGGTAAAACCCGGCCGAGAGTCGGAGGAGGCGATCGACTTCGCCGCGCGGCTGGCCGCCGAGCGGCGCGCCTCGATCGTCGCGCTCGCGGTCATCGTCGTGCCGCTCGAGCTACCGCTCGACTCGACGCTGGAGGAGGAGGAGAGGCGGGCGGACATCGCGCTCGATTCCGCTTCGGCGATCGCCGAGCTCTACGGCGTCAATTTCAGCGAACGCCTGGTCCGCGCGCGGAGCCCCGGCCGCGCGATCGTCGACGAGGCCGTCCGGCGCAGCAGCGAGATCATCGTCATGGGTGCCCCGCGGAGCGGGCGGGGGGACGTCTTCAGCGACACCGTCGACTTCGTGCTGAAGCACGCGCCGTGCCGCGTGATGGTCGCCGCCGGACGCCGGGCGGCGTGAGCTTCTACCGAAACGCGATCGCCGTCTTCGGAGTCGTCTTCGTCGGGATCGGCGTTGCGCTCGTCGTCGTCACCGCCGTCAACGGCGGCGGCGCCCTCGGCTACGTCCTCGGCGTCCTCTTCGTCGCGCTCGGCCTCGGCCGCCTCTACCTGCTCCGAGCGCGGCGCTAGTCTCAGTTAGTGCCCTTCCCAGCAATGCGCGTCGGCCCCTGGCCCGCTATCACGCTGCGCCAGGGCCCACCCTCGTTCTTGCCAAGGCGGCCAGCCTTGGCTGCGAACGAGTGCGGCCCCTGGCTTGGTGCTAGCGACCCAGGAGCTCGACAGCATCACTGGAAAGGGCACTAGTGGCGCGCAAGCTGCCTCGCCTGCAACGGGTCCTCGACGCCCCGGCGCTGTTCTCGATCGCCTACGGCGAGATCGCCTCGTCGATCTACTTCGCGCTGGGGATCATCGCGCTGCGGGCACTCGGGCTCGCGCCGGCCGTGCTGTTCGCGGCCGGTCTCCTGTTCCTGATCGTCTCGCTCTCGTACGCCGAAGGCACCGCCGCGATCCGCGAGACGGGCGGCGCAGCGACGTTCGTTCGCATCGCCTTCAACGACTTCTGGGGCTTCGTCACCGGCTGGGTGCTCTTCCTCGACTACCTGATCGTGATCGCACTGTCGGCGCTGTTCGTCCCGCACTACGTCGCCGGCGCGTTCTTCACGAAGGTCCACCGTCCGTGGGACGTCGTGATCGGCTGCGGCGTCATCGCCGGGATCGCGGTCGTGCGGCTCGTCCATCGAACGCGCCTGCACCGCTGGGCGCTGATCGTCGCGCTCGTCGACCTCGCCACGCAGCTCCTGATCGTCGTGCTCGGGTTCGCGCTCCTCTTCTCGCCCTCCGCCCTGGAAGCCGGCACGTCACTGGGGACCTCGCCGACCTGGCACTCGCTGCTGTTCGCGATCCCGCTCGCGATGCTCGCCTATACAGGCCTCGAGACGGTCGCGAACCTCGCGGAGGAGACGCGGCGCCCGGGACGCGACCTGCCGCGCTCGCTGTTCGGCGCGATCGGGCTGGTCGTCGTCCTCTACGTCGCGATCGCCGTCGTCGGCCTCTCGGCCTTCCCGGCGGAGCACGGGACGCTGCTCGGGAGCAACTGGCTGCGCGCGCCGCTCGTCGGGGTTGCGTCGGAGATCCGCGCTGAGGTGCCGAGCTGGATCGGCGACCCGCTCCAGGTGTTCGTCGGTCTCTCCGGCGCGCTGATCCTCCTCACGGCCGCGACGACGTCGATCTCCGGCTTCGGCCGGCTCGCGTACTCGCTCGGCGAGCACGGACAGTTACCGCGGAGGTTCGGGATGCTGCGGCAACGGACGCTGGTGGCGCCGCAGTCGATCGTCGCCGCCGCCGCGATCGCCATCGCCCTTCTCGCCGGGACGGCCGTGCTCGCGCACCCGGTGTTCTTCCTCGCGAGCCTCTTCAGCTTCGGCGTCCTGCTCGCGTTCACGGCCGCGCAGGTTGCCGTGATCCGGCTCCGGTTCACGGAGCCGAACCGGCGCCGGCCGTATCGTGTCCCGCTCACGCTGGGACGCGTCCCCATCCCGTCGGTCGTGGGCGCGTTACTGACGTTCGTCGTCTGGATCGACGCGATCGCGACACACAAGGGCGCACGCTACGGCGGCGCGGCATGGCTTGCGGTCGGGCTCGTCGTCTACGTCGGTGTCCGGCGGTCGCGCGGCGAGGGTTTGTTCGAGCCGGTGATCTCCGCCGACGAGCACCGCAATCTCGCCGAGGCCGAGTTCTCGAAGATCCTCGTGCCGATGAAGCTCGGCGAGATCGGCGAGGAGATGATCGCGACCGCCGTGAAGCTCGCGCAGGACCGCGGCGCATCGGTCGAGGCGCTGCACGTCATCCGCGTGCCGCTCGACCTGCCGCTCGACGCGGAGCTCGAAGAGCAGGAAGAGCGGGCCGAGGCATCGATTGCCGAAGCGAAGCTGCTCGGTGCCGACCACGGCGTCACCGTCGAGGGCCGCACCGTGCGCGCGCGCGCGATCGGGCAGGCGATCGTGCAGGAGGCTGCCGACCGAGGCGCCGACCTGATCGTCCTCGGCTCCGCGCCGCGGTGGCGGCGGCAGTCGCGCTTCTTCTCGCCGACCGTCGACTACGTCCTCAAGAAGGCGCCTTCCGAGGTGCTGATTGTCGCGTTCCCCCAGGGTGTTCTAGAAGGGGACGGAGCTGGGTGATGGGATAGCGGGCGTTGGACGGCCGCGCGAGCGGAGCTCGCACGGCCTCTCAGCGGCATCGTAAGCGACGCCGCGGAGGGTGTTCTAGAACGGGACGGAGCTGGGTGACGGGATAGCGGGCGTTGGACGGGCGCGCGAGCGGAGCTCGCACGGCCTCTCAGCGGCATCGCACGCGACGCCGCGGAGGGTGTTCTAGAAGGGGACGGCGAGCTACGCTGAGCGTGTGAAGCTCATCGTCATCGGCTGCGGCCGGGTGGGCTCGACGATCGCAAAGCGTTTCGCCGCCGAAGGGTGGGACGTGACGGCAGTCGACGAGAAGGAATCCGCCCTCAACCGCCTCGGCGAGGACTGGACCGGCGGGTTCATCGTCGGGCACGGCATGGACACGGCCGTGCTTCGCGCCGCGGGCATCGAGGAGGCCGACTCCGTCGTCGTCAGCACCGACGGCGACAACACGAACGTCGTGATCGGGCAGGTCGCCCAGAAGCGCTTCGGGATCGAGTGCACCGTCGTCCGAATCCTCGACCCTGCGCGGGCCGACTTCTACGCCTCCCGCGGACTGCGCACGATCTGTCCGACGGCCACCGCGATCGACGGCCTCGACGAGGCGGTACGCACGTGTGTCATCCCCCAGCAGCGCGAGGAGGCGAACGTCTAACCCATGTACGTCCTGATCGCCGGCGGCGGGAAGGCGGGCGCGAACGTCATGCGCGCCCTGCTTCGCAACGGCCACGAGGCAACCATCATCGAGCAGGACCGAGACCGCTACGAGCGGCTCGAGGCCGAGTTCGAGCACCAGGCGATGAACGGTGACGGGACGGAGCTGTTCGTCCTCGAGAAGGCCGGCATCAAGCGTCCGCCGGACCTCGTGCTGGCGCTCACCGGCGACGACGAGGACAACCTCGTCATCTCGCAGCTCGCGAAGGAGAAATACGGCGTGCCGAAGGTGATCGCACGCGTCAACGACCCGCGCAACCAGCCCCACTTCGACCTCCTCGGCATCTCGCCCACGATCTGCGCGACGTCGAGCATCCTGGGCCTCGTCGAGCACGAGGTGCCCGAGCACGAGCTCGTCCACCTGCTCGAGCTGCGCAAGGAGAACCTCGAGATCGTCGAGGTGCAGATCGACAAGAGCTCCCCCAGCGCCGGCAAGACGGTCGAGAAGCTGCGCCTCCCGGAAGGCTCGCGGCTCATCTCGGTCATGCGCGACGGCAAGGCCGAGATCGCCGTCGGGTCGACGGAGCTCAAGCCGGGCGACCAGGTGCTCGCCATCCTCCAGCCGGGCAAGGAGGACGAGCTCCGCCAGGTGCTTCTTAAGAAGTAAGTAAAGGCGCGAACCAAACCGGACGGCCGTGGGTACTTTGGCCGTGATGCTCGCGACGCTCCTCGCCGCGGCTGCGGTGCTCGCGCCACAGCAGCAGCAGCTCTCGCTGCAGCCGTATGCGAGCGGCCTCGGCGCCCTCACGGGGATCTCGTCGACACCGGCCGAGCCGAACCGCCTGTACGCCGTCGAGCAAGCCGGGGTCATCAAGTACCTCGTCAACGGGCGCGTGCGCGGAACCTTCATCGACGTGCGCGACCGCGTCGTCAGCGGCGGCGAGCAGGGTCTGTTGTCCGTCGCGTTCCATCCGAACTACAAGCGCAACCACCGCTTCTACGTCGACTACACCGACAGGCAGGGCAACACGCGCGTCGTTGAATTCCGGTCGCGCAACGGACGCGGACTGAAGCCGACCGCACGCCAACTCCTGTTCGTGCGCCAGCCCTACGCGAACCACAACGGCGGCGAGCTGCAGTTCGACCGCCACGGGCTGCTGTACGTCGGCATGGGCGACGGCGGCTCCGCCGGCGACCCCGGCAACCGCGCACAGAACGCGCGCGAGCGGCTGGGCAAGCTGTTACGCATCAACCCGCTCAAGCGCGGCGCCCGTTGGCAGATGGTCGCGCTCGGCCTCCGCAATCCCTGGCGGTTCTCCTTCGACCGCGCGAACGGCGACCTGTACATCGGCGACGTCGGCCAGGGGAACTGGGAAGAGATCGACTACCGGGCAGCGTCCGCGGTCGCCCGGCTCGCGAACTACGGCTGGCACGTCTTCGAAGGACGCGCGCGCTACAGCAACGGCACTCTTGGCCCTGGTCAGCTCGTCGGCCCGGTGTACGTGTACAGCCACGCCGATGGGAACTGCTCCGTCACCGGCGGCTACGTGTACCGGGGCCGCGGCGTCGCCGCCGCCGCCGGCCGCTATTTCTTCGGCGACTTCTGCTCCGGGAGCGTGTGGAGCCTGCGAATCCAGAACGGCGCCGCGGGCGACGTTCGCCGCGAGCCGTTCACCGTCCAGCAGCTGACCTCGTTCGGCGAGGACGCTGCCGGCGAGCTCTATCTGGCAACGAGCGGCGGGCGCATCTATAAGCTCGGCGGCTGATGCTGCCGCAGCTGGGCAACGACCTCTTCCTCACCGACGGCGGCATGGAGACATGGCTCGTCCACGAGCGCGGCTTCGAGCTACCGCAGTTCGCGTCGTTCCCGCTGCTCGACGACCGACGTGGGGTCGAGGCGCTGCGCGCGTACTTTGCGCCGTATCTCGAGCTCGCACGTGCCGGCGGCGCCGGCCTCGTCCTCGATGCTCCGACGTGGAGAGCGAGCTCGCATTGGGGAACGCTGCTCGGATACGACGAGGCCGAGCTCGCCGACTTCAACCGGCGCGCGGTCGCGTTCGTCGACGAACTCCGCAAGGAGGCCTCCGACGTGCGCGTCGTCGTCGGCGGCTGCGTCGGGCCCTGTGACGATGCGTATGCGCCGAGCGACCAGGTCGGCCCCGACGACGCCTATGCGTACCACCGCCCGCAGATCGAGACATTCGCCGAGACAGCGGCGGAGTTCGTGAACGCGCTCACGCTGACGTACTCGGCCGAGGCGATCGGCGTTGCACGTGCAGCGAATGCCGCGGGCCTGCCGGTCGCGATCTCGTTCACGGTCGAGACCGACGGCAGGCTGCCGGGCGGGGAGACGCTCGGCGATGCGATCGCCGCGGTCGACGGTGCAGTCGAGGTCGACTACTTCATGGTCAATTGCGCACATCCAACGCACTTCGCCGGCGTCCTCGACGACGGGGAGTGGCGCGATCGCGTCTGGGGCGTGCGCGCGAACGCGTCGATGAAGAGCCATGCCGAGCTGGACGAGGCGGACGAGCTCGACGCGGGCAATCCCAGCGAGCTCGCGTCGCACTACCCGTCGCTGCGCGAGCGGCTTCCGAACCTTCGCGTCGCGGGAGGCTGCTGCGGCACCGACGATCGCCACATCGCCGCGATCTTCGAAGCGCTGAGGGACTAGGCTACTGGACGGCGCGGGTTGGACGGCGCGGGTTAAATGCTTGCGAGCCGAGATGGTCAGTTAAACGGTCGTGCGAGCAGAAGCCCGCACGACCTCCTATGCGACGTCGCGAGCGACGCCTTAGCCGGTCCGGCGGCGCCGCACGGTCGGCGCCTGCTGTCCGAGCGCCGCGTATGCGAGCGCCTGCAGCGACTCGTTCAGCGTCGAGAGCTCGCGTGCGATGCGCAGGAGCTGCTCGCTCGTGTCGAGATGCCGGTTGAGTGCGTGCATCTCGTCGCACAGACGGTCGAGCCGCGCGAGCAGCGCGTCGAGCTGCCGGTCGCCGAGGTCCTTGCCTTCCACGGCGATCAGTTTAGGCCGACGAGCTGAGCGCGCGTCTCGACGACGACCGCCCCGTTGCCGAGCGCGATGAGGACGCGATCGCGTGCGCCGTCGCCGGACTCGACGACGTCGACGCGCCCGTCCGCGCCGAGATGCGAGAGCGCCACCGACGTCAGCTCTGCCGGTGCGTCGGCAAAGACGCCGACGCGTACACCGGCCGCTTGCAGCCGGCGCAACGCGGCCGTCACCTCCGCGTCTCGGCGAAGGTAGACGGGCGCGCGCTCCTCCGCGAAGCGCTCGAGGAGCGGCCGCCAGTTCGGCAGCTGGTCGTCCAGCGCGGAGACGTCGACACGGAACCGCCGCGCGGCGTCGTCGAGCCAGTCGCGCCAGAGAGGGCCGACGTCGCCCAGCGCACCGAGGTCGATCGCGACGGCCTTCACCGCTCGCGCACGCGGAGCCACACCAGCATCCCGAGCGACAGCCCGACCGCGTCGATCGCCACGTCGATCGGCGACGCGTGCCGTCCGTGCACGAAGTGCTGGTGGAGCTCGTCCGTCGCCGCATACGCGATCCCGACAGCAAGCGCGAGCTCCTCGGTACCGAGCGCCCGATAGAGCAGCGCCCCCAGGATCGCGTACTCCGTGATGTGCGCGCCCTTCCGCAGCACCGTGTCCCACGTGCCGAGGCCGCTCGAGAGGCTCGGGATCGACGAGAACGCGAAGATCACCGCCGCCCACGCGAACACCGGTAGCCACACGGTTGCAGAGCGCAATCTCGCCATCGGCGGCCGATGCTAGTCTCCGCCCGACAAACCGGCGAGCGGCAAGGGAATCCGGTGCAAGTCCGGAACGGTCCCGCCGCTGTGAGGGGAGACGCTCCCGCGCCACATGCCACTGGCCTCGGGGCTGGGAAGGCGGCGAGGGAGGGAGCCCCGAGTCAGAAGACCTCCGCCCGCCCGGTGACACTCGAACCCCTCGCGGAAGGGAGGATTCGTGTACCGACTCGTGGTTCTCGCGGCGACGGTCGTCGCTCTCCTCGCCGTTCAGCCGGCATCGGCGGCGACGCCGCACCGCATCATCTCGCTGTCTCCGACGGCGACGGAGTCGCTATTCGCTATCGGCGCCGGCAAGCAGGTCGTCGCCGTCGACGACCAGTCCGATTACCCCAAGCGCGCGCCGCGGACGACGCTCTCGGGCTTCACGCCGAACGCCGAGGCCATCGCCGCGCATCACCCGGATCTCGTCGTGGTGCAGTACGACTCCGGCGACATTGTCGAGGCGCTGCACAAGCTGAGCATCCGCGTGCTGGTGCAGCCGAGCGCGAAGAACCTCGCGGTCGCGTACAAGCAGATCCAGCAGCTCGGGAACGTCACCGCGCACAAGCGCGCCGCAGCGGCGCTGGTCGTCCGAATGAGAAAGGCGATCGCCAAGGCGATCGCGTCGGCGCCGCGCCGGCGGCTGGCCGTGTATCACGAGCTGTCGCCCGACTACTACAGCGCGACGTCGAAGACGTTCATCGGCGGCATCTACAAGCTCTTCGGCTTGCGCAACATCGCCGACGCGGCCGACTCGAGCGGCTCCGGCTACCCGCAGCTGTCGGCGGAGTACATCCTCGGGGCGAACCCCAGCCTGATCGTGCTCGCGGACACGCGCTGCTGCGGCCAGACCGTCTCGACGGTTTCGGGCCGGCCCGGCTGGTCGAACATCGCAGCGGTTCGGACACGCACTGTCGTCGCGATCGACGACTCAATCGCTTCACGGTGGGGGCCGCGGGTCGTGCAGCTGGTTCAGGCAGTCGCGAAGGCGCTCCGCAAGCGCTGATGCGCGTCGCGGCCGCAGCGGTCTTTCTCGCGGCCGCGCTGCTGACGGGCGTCCTGGTCGGTCCGGTCGACCTGGGCGCCCTCACGGTCGTGCACGCGACGTTCGCACACATCCTCGGGCTGCACTCGCCGCTGTCGGGCGCAGACGACGCGATCCTCTGGCAGTTGCGGCTGCCGCGCGTCGTTCTCGGCGCCCTCGTCGGCGGCACGCTCGCCGCCGCCGGCGCCGCGTACCAGGGTGTTTTCCGCAACCCGCTCGCCGACCCGTACCTGCTTGGCGCCGCCGCCGGCGCAGGCCTCGGCGCAACACTCGTCGCCGCGTACGCGCCGGGCAGCGGGCTCTCGGGCGATCTGCTCCCCCTTTCGGCCTTCGCCGGTGCGGGCGTTGCAGTGGTCGCCGCTTACGTGCTCGGCCGTTCGGTCGGTGCGGCGGGTGGGCCGGCGGCGCTCATTCTCGCCGGCGTCACCGTCGCCTCGTTCTTCACGGCGCTGCAGATCTTCGTCCAGCAGCAGCACGTCGACACCGTGCAGCAGGTGTATTCGTGGCTTCTCGGACGGCTCTCGACGGCGGGCTGGCGGGAGGTGGGGATCATCGCGCCGTACGCGTTCGCGTCCTGGCTGATCCTGCTCGGGCACCGGCGTTTGCTCGACGTGCTCGCCGTCGGCGACGACGAAGCGGCGGCGCTCGGCGTCAACGTCGGCCGTGTCCGCCTCCTCGTCGTCGTCGCGGCAACGATCGCGACCGCGGCGGCGGTGGCTGTCGCCGGCCTGATCGCCTTCGTCGGGATCATCGTGCCGCACACGATCCGGCTGCTCTTCGGCGGGAGCTACCGGCTGCTGCTGCCGCTCTCGGTCATCGTCGGCGCCGGCTTTCTCGTGTTCGCCGACGTGATCGCGCGCACCGTCATGTCTCCAGCGGAGCTGCCGATCGGCGTCGTCACGGCGTTCTTCGGCGCGCCGTTCTTCGCCGTCATCCTGCGCACGAGCCGGAGGCCGGCTTGACCGCGCTTGTGCTCGACTCGCTGTCGGTGAAGCTCGGCGGTGCCCGCATCGTCGACCGCCTCGCGGCAAAGGTCGAGCCCGGCGAGTGGGTCGCGCTGATCGGGCCGAACGGCGCCGGGAAGACGACGGCGCTGCGCGCCGTCGCCGGCCTGATCGGCTACGACGGCGCCGTGACGATCTTCGGCGACGACGCAGCCGGGCTGTCGCGCCGCGAGCGTGCACGAGCGCTTGCGCTCGTCCCACAAGTGCCGCTGATTCCGGGTGACATCGGCGTCCGCGAGTACGTCCTGCTCGGGCGGACGCCGTACCTCACTTACTTCGGCTCGGAGCGGCGTGCGGATCACGAGGCCGTTGACGCCGCGCTCGAGCAGCTCGATCTGATCGCGCTGCAGCACCGTCGCCTCGACACGCTGTCGGGCGGCGAGCGCCAGCGCGCGACGCTGGCGCGCGCGCTCGCGCAGGACGCACCGATCCTCCTGCTCGACGAGCCGACGGCGTCGCTGGACGTCGGGCGCCAGCAGCAGGTGCTCGAGCTGGTCGACTCGCTCCGCGCGCAGCGCGGACTGACGGTGCTCTCGACGATGCACGACCTCACGCTCGCGGGCCAGTACGCCGACCGGCTCCTGCTGCTCGACGGCGGCAGGCTCGTCGCCGCAGGTGCTGCGCGCGACGTCCTCACGCGGCCGCTCATCAGCGAGCACTACGGAGCGGAAGTCGCTCTCGTCGACACGGACAGCGGCTTCGTCGTCGTGCCCGTGCGAGGTACGATCGGCAACGGCGCGTAGCGCCGTCTTATGAGGGCCTAAGGCGAGAGCTCACCCCGTTCTGTTCCGCCTTTACGGAGGTCCTTGTTGCCTTGCTTGCCGCAGCGAACATCACGAAGTACCACGGTGCGCAGCTCGTGCTGCACGACGTGACGCTCGTCGTCCCGCCGGGCGCGCGCATCGGTCTCGTCGGGCCGAACGGCGTCGGCAAGTCGACGCTGCTGCGCATCCTGGCGGGGCTCGAGGAGCCCGACCGCGGCACGGTGCGGCGCACGCCGCCGAGACTGGCCGTCGAGTACCTGCCGCAGGAAAAGACGCCGCGCGCCGCATCGGGCGGCGAGGCGGCGCGCGCCCGGCTGGCCGAGTTCCTCCGGCGTCCGCTCGGTGCCTTTCTCCTGGACGAGCCGACGAACGACCTCGACTTCGACGGCCTCGACTGGCTCGAGCGCGAGCTGACGAAGCTGCAGGGCGCAGTCGTCCTGATTTCGCACGACCGCGACTTCCTCGATCACGTCGTCTCCCGCGTCGTCGAGCTCGACGAGTGGACGCACGCGGCGACGGAGTTCTCCGGCGGCTGGAGCGCCTACGAGCGTGCGCGAACGAGCGGGCTGCGCCGGCAGCGCGCGGCATACGAGCAGTACGCGACCGAGAAGGAGCGGCTCGAGGAGCAGCTGCGGCGGATGCAGCGCTGGGAGGAGCGCGGCTACGGCCAGGGCCGCAAGAAGAAGCGCACGAAGGACGTGAAGAAGCGGTACGGCGGTCGGATCGAGCGCCTCGACCAGGTCGAGAAGCCGTACGAGCCCTGGGAGCTGCGTATCCCGCTGTCCGCCGAACGGCGGAGCGGTGACGTCGTGGTGCGCATCGAGCACGGGGTCGCGCGCCGCGGCGAGTTCACGCTCGGGCCGGTCGACCTCGCGATCGGATGGGCCGACCGCGTCGCGATCGCCGGGCCGAACGGGAGCGGCAAGTCGACGCTGATCGACGTCCTGCTCGAGCGGCTGCCGCTCGAGTCGGGGCAGTTGTGGACGGGGACCGGCGTCGTCCTCGGCGAGCTGACGCAGCAGCGCGGCGAGCTCACGCGCGGCGAGCTGCTCCCGCTCTTCACGCGCGAGTCGGGGCTCAACGACGAGGAGGCGCGCACGCTGCTCGCGAAGTTCGGGCTCGGCGCGGACCACGTCCGCCGGGATGCGGGCTCGCTGTCACCCGGCGAGCGAACGCGTGCCCTCCTCGCGCTGCTCGTCGCGCGCGGCGTCAACTGCCTGATCCTCGACGAGCCGACGAACCATCTGGACGTTCCGGCAATCGAGGAGCTCGAGCGCGCGCTGGACGCCTTCGACGGGACCGTGCTGCTCGTGACGCACGACCGCCGCTTCCTGGAGACCTTCCGGGCCACGCAGGTGGTGGACCTCGGTGTACCCGTAACCAAATAGCCGGCTCCGACGTTTTCCCTGCAGAAAGCAACTTCCCCCGCGTATCGAGGAAAGGAGCAACACGACATGGGTATTGGAGTCAGCCTTGTTCTCATGGCAGCCGGCGCGATCTTGATCTGGGCGGTCAACGCCACGGTCAGCGGCATCGAGGTGCACACGATCGGCTGGATCCTCCTGATCGTCGGCGCCGTCGGCGCCCTGCTCTCGCTCATCTTCTGGTCGAGCTGGGGCGGCGCGGGCGCGCCGGGTGGCGGTCGCCGCACCGTCGTCCGCGACGACTACTAAAGGGGTCGAAGGGCCTGGCCCTACGGGTCAGGCCCCTATGAGATACGCCGCTTCGCGGTGAGGGGCGCGGGCACAGCCCGCGCCCAGCGGTTGCATGCCGCCGATGCACGCGGCAGTCGCGGCCTTCGCCGTACGCGCTAGGCGACTGCGGGCGCGAGCTCGCGGCCGATCAGCGCGACCGTCTCGAGATCGCGGTGCGCAAGGTGCTGCAGCATCACGCGCTCGAAGCCGAGAGCCTCGATCTCCTGCAGCCGCTCGATCACCTGCTCCACGGTGCCGACCGGCCCGCTCTTCGCGTAGCGCTCGAGCACGGTCTGCGGGTCGCGCCCGAAACGCTCGCCGATCCGCTGTGCCGACTGACGCACTTCGCGGTCGTCACGACCGACGACGATCGGTGCCATCAGCGAGTACCTGAGCGTCGCCGGGTCGCGCCCGCCGCGCTCGCACGCCTCGTCCAGCCGCTGCTTGCGCTCGCGCGCGTCGTCGAACGTGCCGAAGAGGCAGTTGTACTCGTCCGCGAAGCGCACGGCCGGCCCGGTCGTTCCGGGCTTTGCGCTGCCGCCGACAAGGATCGGCAGCTCTGGCCGCTTCAGGCCGGGCGCGTTCTGCAGGCGATAGTGCTCACCCTGAAAGTCGACGCTGTCCTTGCGGAAGAGGTCGTGAACGATCTCGAGCTGCTCGGCGAAGCGCGAGATGCGCTCGCCCGTCGGCGGGAACTCGAACCCGTAGGCCTCGTGCTCGCGCTGCATCCAGCCCGCGCCCGTCCCGAGCACGACGCGGCCGCCGGAGATCTCGTCGGCGGTTGCCGCATTCCGAGCGAGCAGGGACGGATGGCGGAAGGTGACCGGGGAGACCAGCGTCCCCAGCTGCAGCTTGGTCGTGCGCGCCGCGAGCCCGCAGATGCTCGCCCACGCATCGACCACGGGCCGTGACTCGTCGAAGCCCGAGATGTAATGGTCGGAGCGGAAGAGCGCCTCAACGCCGTGCTCCTCGCAGGCGTCGGCCAGCGCCACCCACTCGTCCCAGGTGACACCCTCCTGGCCCTCGATCATGAGCGCGAGCCGCACGGCCGCCGAAGCCTACGTATCCTCCACGGATGGTCGACCGGTTGATCCTCGAGGAGCTCCGTCGGGCGCCCGCTCACGGTTACCCGATCGGCACGGCGTTTGCGCGGCGTGGCCTGCGGGTTGCCGAAGCCACGATCGACAGCGCGCTGCGCCGGCTCGAGCGCGACAGCCTCGTGGCAGGGAAATGGCAAGACGGCCGCCGGCGACGTGTCTTTCGGCTCACACGCAGCGGGGACGAGGCGCTGCGTGTCGGGCGCCTCGAGGTCCGGAGCTCAGGGCGCCGCTAGCATCGGCCGCATGGCCGTCGCGTCGCCGGAGCAGTATCTCGCCGACCTGAACCCGCCGCAGCGCGAGGCCGTCCTCGCCACGGAGGGGCCGCTGCTCGTGATCGCCGGTGCCGGGTCCGGCAAGACGCGCGTCCTCACGTACCGCGTCGCGCATCTGATCAACGCCGTGGGCGCGAAGCCGAACGAGATCCTGGCGATCACGTTCACGAACAAGGCCGCGGGGGAGATGCGCGAGCGGCTCCATCGGCTGCTCGGCCAGAGCGGGCGCGGCCTCTGGATCCTCACCTTCCACGCGGCCTGCGGCCGGATTCTCCGCCGCGAGGCGCAGCGGCTCGGCTACCGGTCGAACTTCACGATCTACGACCAGGCCGACCAGCTCCGGCTCGTCAAGCAATGCCTCGAGGAGCTCGAGCGCGACCCGAAGCGCTTCACGCCGCGCGGCATCCACAACCAGATCTCGCACGCGAAGAACGAGCTCGTCTCGCCTGCGGGGTACGCCGAGCGCGTGCAGTCGTTCTACGACCAGACCGTCGCCGACGCGTATCACCTCTACCAGCGACGGCTGTTCGCGTCGAACGCCGTCGACTTCGACGACCTGCTGATGCTGACGGTCGACGTGCTCGAGCGCTTTCCGGAAGCAGTCGAGAAGTGGCAGGGAGCGTTTCGCTACATCCTCGTCGACGAGTACCAGGACACGAACCATGCGCAGTACCGGCTGCTGCAACTTCTGGCTCAACCCGACATGAACGTGTGCGCAGTGGGCGACCCGGACCAGTCCATTTACGCGTTCCGCGGCGCCGACATCAACAACATCCTCGACTTCGAGCGCGACTTCCCCGGCACGCGCACGATCGCGCTGGAGCAGAACTACCGCTCGACGAATCACATCCTCGACGCGGCGAATCACGTGATCACGAACAACCGCGAGCGCAAGCCGAAGGAGCTCTGGTCCGACCTCGGCGACGGCGAGCCGGTGCGTGTCGTCGAGGTCGAGGACGAGCACGCCGAGGCGCGCTTCGTCGCCGCCGGCATCGCCGCGCTGGTCGAGCAGGGGTCCTCGGGCGACGAGATCGCCGTCTTCTACCGCACGAACGCGCAGTCGCGCGTGCTCGAGGACGTGCTCGTGCGGCAGGGCGTCTCGTACCAGGTGATCGGCGGCCCACGGTTCTACGAGCGCGCGGAGATCAAGGACGCGATCGCCTATCTGCAGGCGATCGACAATCCCTACGACGCGGTCTCGCTGCAGCGCATCGCCAACCGCCCGCGGCGCGGCATCGGCGACTCGAGCCTCGCGCGGCTGCAGACGTGGTCGGACGCGCACGGGCGGTCGCTGTGGGAGGCGATGGAGTTCGCGGAGGAGGCCGGCGTCGGCGCGGCGCCGCAGCGCTCGGTCGCGAGCTTCCGCGACCTGATGCAGTCGCTGCAGGCCGGCGCGCTCGAGTTGCCGGTCGCCGAGCTCGTCGAGCGCACGCTCGAGCGGAGCGGCTACACCGAGGCGCTCGAGGCGGAGCGAACGATCGAGGCGCAGGGCCGGCTCGAGAACCTGCAGGAGCTCGTCGGCGTCGCGCGCGAGTATCAGGAGAACGCCGAGGAACCGTCGCTGTCGCACTTCCTCCAGGAGATCTCGCTCTACTCCGACCAGGATGCGCTTCGCGAGCAGGAGAGCCTCGTCACGCTAATGACGCTGCACAACGCGAAGGGGCTCGAGTTCCGCGCCGTCTACCTGATCGGGATGGAGGAGGGGATCTTCCCGCACGCCCGCTCGATCGAGGAGCAGGGGATCGAGGAGGAGCGGCGGCTCTGTTACGTCGGCATGACGCGCGCGAAGGACCAGCTGACGCTGACGCATGCGTCGTCGCGCTCCCTCTGGGGTGCGCGCGGCTACAACCTGCCGTCGCGCTTCCTCGACGAGCTGCCGGGCACCGTCGAGCGCGAGCGGCTGCGGCCGACGTCGTGGTCGTCGTACGGTGCGCACGCGCAGGGTGTTGCGCCGCGCGAGGACGCGCCGTCGCTGTCGACCGGCGACTCCGTGCGCCATGGCACGCTCGGCGAGGGCGTCGTCACGCAGATCGAGGCGGGCGGGGTCGTCACCGTGCGCTTTGCCGACGGAAGCGAGCGCCGCCTGATGCTCGATTACGCTCCGCTCGAGCGCATCTCGTGACGATCGAGATCCGCAATCCGGCGCAGGACGAGCTGAGGGCGGCGATGGAGTCGACGCACGTCGCGTTTGCCGAGCCGCTCAGCGACGATCACTTCGAGCGTACGACGAGGGTGCTGCCGCGGGAGCGGTTCTACGCGGCCTACGAGGACGGCCTGCCGGTCGGGACGGCGGCCGACTTCGACTTCCGTGTGACCATTCCGGGCGGCGTGCTGCCTGCGGGAGGCGTCACGTGGGTCGGCGTGCTGCCGAGCCACCGGCGGCGCGGCATCCTGACGCAGCTGATGCGCCGCGAGCTCGACGACATCCACGAGCGCGGCGAGCCGCTCGCGATGCTCTGGGCGTCGGAGGCCGCGATCTACGGCCGCTTCGGCTACGGCGTCGCCGCGCCGACGGCGCAGATGAACGCCGACCGCGCGCGCTTCGCGCTGCGCGACGATCCTGGGCCGCAGGGGCGCACGCGCATCGTGCCGCTCGAGGACGCGCTCGAGCCGTGCCGGCACGTGTACGACACCGTTCGGCCGACCATCTCGGGGTTCACCGTCCGCGACGACGATGTGTGGACGATTTTTCGCCTGGCGGATCCAGAGGAGTGGCGGCGCGGCGCGAGCCCGAAATACGCCGCCGTCGTCGAGATCGACGGCGATCCCGCCGCGTACGCGCTCTACCGCATCAAGCCGGGCTGGGAGCACGGCTTCTCGCAGAGCGAGGTGCGGCTCGTCGAGACGCTGGCGGTCGGGCCGACCGCGGAGCGCGAGCTGTGGCGCTTCGTCTTCGGCATAGACCTGATCACGCGGGTCGAGGGGCGGCTCGACCCCGCGTCGCCGCTCTTCCTGATGGTCGTCGACCCGCGGAGCCTGCACCTTCGCGTCTCGGAGGGGTTGTGGCTGCGCCTCGTCGACGTGGGCGCCGCGCTGGCCGCGCGGTCGTACGCGAGCGACGACGAGGTCGTCCTGGATGTCCGCGACGAGTTCTGCCCGTGGAACGCCGGCCGCTGGCGCGTCGGGCCTGCGGAGGTCGAGCGCACCGACCGTGGCGCCGACCTCGCTCTCGACGTCGCCGACCTCGCGTCCGTGTATCTTGGCGCGTTCACGTTCAGCCGCCTGGCCGCGGCGGAGCGCGTGCAGGAGCTGCAGGCCGGCGCGCTCGCCCGTGCGGATGCCTTGTTCCGCACTTCGCGGCCGCCGTATTGCCCCGAAGACTTTTGACGCCATTCGACGTTCGCCCGGTCAAGGATCTCGACGAGTTCACGTCGGCCCTCTTTGCGATCGGTCAGTACTTCGGGATGACACCGACAGAGGAGCGGATGCAGCGCTTCCTCGACCAGCTCACGGCGGAGCGTATGCACGGGGCGTGGGAGAACGGCTCGATCGTCGGGGGCGCCGGCGCGTTCGCATTCGACCTCTCGGTGCCGGGCGGCGACCTGCCGACCGCCGGTGTGACCGTCGTCGGTGTGTATCCGACGCACCGGCGGCGCGGTGTCCTCCGCTCGCTGATGCGCGGGCAGCTCGACGCCGCGCACGAACGTGGCGAACCGCTCGCCGCGCTGTGGGCGTCAGAGGAGACGATCTACGGGCGCTTCGGCTACGGGCTCGCGTCGTTCTGCGGCGAGATCAAGCTGGCGCACGAGTACACGTCGTTCGCGCTGCCGGTCGCACCCGATGGGACGATCCGGTTCCTCGAGCCCGGCGAGGCCCGCGAGGTGGTGCCGCCGGTGTACGAGCGCGTGCGCGTGCAGTGGCCCGGGATGTTCTCGCGCAACGACCTGTGGTGGGAGCACCGGGAGTTCGACGATTCGGAGGAGCGCCGCGACGGCGCCGGGCCGAAGCGTTGGGTCGCGTACGAGCGCGACGGCGCGATCGAAGCGTACGCCGCCTACCGGCACAAGCCGGGTTGGGACGAAGGCTCGACAACGGCCGAGTTGCGCGTCGTCGAGGCGCTCGCGGCGACTCCGACGGCGGAGCGCGACTTGTGGGCCTATCTGCTGTCGATCGACTGGAAGGCGAACGTGCGCGCCTCCCTGCTGCCGCCTGACCACGCGCTCTTTCTGCTGCTCGCGACGCCGCGCCGCCTGCGCTATCGGATGGGCGACGGCTTGTGGGTGCGGCTCGTCGACGTCGGTGCGGCGCTCTCGGGCCGCCGGTACGCGTCCGACGGAACGGTCGTGCTCGACGTACACGATGAGTTCTGCCCGTGGAACGGCGGGCGCTGGAAGCTGGAATCGGGCGTTGCGGAGCGCAGCGACGCGGAGGCCGACATTGCGCTCTCCGTGCAGTCGCTGGGGTCGGCGTACCTCGGCGGCATCTCGTTCGCCTCGCTCGCGCGCGCCGGCCGCGTCGAGGAGCTGAAGGACGGCGCGCTCATGCGCGCGGACGCGTTGTTTCGCTGGGATCGGCATCCCTGGTGTCCCGAAATCTTCTGATCGTCTTGTTGGCGGCGCTCGCCTTTCCGGCGACCGCGGCTGCGCACACCGACGCGGGCTGGCAGCTGTCGCTCCATTGGCCCGCGCAAGGCATGGTCACCTCGCCGTTCGGACGCGACGGCTCGCGATGGCATCCCGGCCTCGACATCGGGATCCTCCAGTCGCTCGACGTGCGCGCTGCCGCCGACGGCGTCGTCGCGCTCGCCGGTGAGGTGCCGGGGTTCGACGGCTACGGGTCGATCGTCGCGGTGGAGCACCGTTCCGGCTACATGTCGCTGTACGCGCACCTCTCCCGGCCGCTCGTGCGTCCGGGTGCGCTTGTCTCAGCCGGCGAGCTGATCGGAATCGCCGGCTGCACCGGTTGGTGCACCGGGACGCACGTCCATTTCGAAGTCCGCCACGGCGGCCTTCCGATCGATCCGTCCTTCCTGATGGTGGGCTAGACTGGTCGCTCCCCGGGGCGGTTAGCTCAGTTGGGAGAGCACCAGCTCGACAAGCTGGGGGTCACTGGTTCGAGCCCAGTACCGCCCACCTCACGAAAGCCCCGCAGCGCGCGGGGTTTTCTCGTTCAGGGGGCCTTCCCTTTGGGCCGCACGTAATCGTCGTGGCAACGAAATGGCAACGCTCGCGGGAAAGTAGCGTCCGGTTTACCGCTGGACGAGTGACTCCAATCCGGGCGGGATGTCTGAAGAGAATGTGGCGCTCGTCGCCCGCGTGCTGAATCGCGACCCGGCGTACTTCAGCAAGGACGGCGTCATTGCCGAACTGCAGAGCGAACGGATCCAGCTTCAGGCCCGTCTTGAACAGATCGAGCAGCGTCTTGAGGCGATCGAGCGGATCCTCACGGAGAACGTCATCAAGCCCTAGTCCCCGCGAGAGGGGCGGGGGTTACGGCGATGACGCAAGCGCCAACCGCCGACGCTGACCCCGCTCGTTGGCTGTGAAAAAAACCGGGTCTTAGGCTTGCTCAAGCCGTTTCCGGCTCAAGCGAGCGGAGCGCCTCGACAAGGTCGTCGTCGAGCACTCCCATCCGAAGCCGCACAAGGCGATTTCCGTCGCTCTCAACCCGGCCTGCGTCAAGCTCCTCCTCAACGACGGCTCTTACGATGCTTCGAGGCCAGCGTCCGGCAAGGCTGTGCGCGTCACACCAGGAAAAGGGTTCTCGATCGCCTGCCCATCCGCCGCGCTGGCACGACGCTTGCTCCGGCAGGACTTGCACGTGTAGCGATGCGGCTCGAACCGTTCGAGCGGCTTCGCCACACCGCATGACTTGCACGTCCGCAACTCAGAATCGGTCTCAGGCTCGGCGTCAGTGTGTGTGGCAGAACGCTCCGCATCAGCCGCAACACCGTCGGCGACAAGTGCTGCCAGATTCTCCTCGATGAGCCGGCCAAGCTCACGCTCAACCGCAGCGGCCACCAGCCCCTCGATTTGGCCGTTCATGCGCGCGAACTCGTCAGCGACGAGCCGATCGACGATCTCTACCAGCACCTCAAGTGTGAGCCTACGACGGCCGGTTGACGGAACAGCGTGGGCCGCAGAGAAGGCCCGGGCGACCCCTCTCCCCTAATGGCCACCCGGGCGGTTGCGACGCTCCGCGCTGGTCGACGCAAAGGGTTTACGGCCCCCTCATGCCCCCT
>DATIDT010000072.1:0-32437 GCA_035456125.1 Gaiellaceae bacterium | reverse complement strand
GTCGTCGTCGGCCACTCGGTCGGCGAGTTCGCCGCGCTCGCGGCCGCCCAGGCGCTGACGACCGAGGACGCGATCTCGCTCGTTCGCCAGCGCGGCCTCGCGATGGCCGAGGCGGCCCGCGAGAACCCCGGCTCGATGGCGGCCATCCTCGGCCTGGAGGACGAGGTGGTCGAGGCGCTCTGCGCCCGCATCGCCAACGTCTGGCCGGCGAACTACAACTGCCCCGGCCAGATCGTCATCTCGGGTCAGAGCCTGTCGGTGGACGAGTGCTGCGAGGAGGCCCAGCTCCAGGGCGCCCGGCGGACGGTCAAGCTCCGCGTCTCGGGTGCGTTCCACAGCCCGCTCGTCGCGCGCGCGGCCGACCGGCTGCGGCCTGCGCTCGAGCGCGTGAAGTTCTCCGAGCCGACGGCGCCGTTCATGTCGACCGTCACGGCGCGGATCGAGGATGCGAAGCGGATGGGCCCGTTGCTCGTCGAGCAGCTCACTGCTCCCGTCCGGTTCACGCAGGCGGCACAGGAGCTCGTGCGCGAGGGCGTGCACACGTTCGTCGAGGTCGGGCCCGGCAACGTCCTCTCGGGGCTCGTGAAGCGCATCGACCGCAATGCGAAGACCATCTCGGTCTCGACGCCCGAGAGCCTCGCCAAGCTCGAGGAGACACTGGCCTCTGCCTAGGTTGCGGTTCGACCGTCCCCGCGCACGGCGCCGCGCGGCTGCGAAGCGGCGCCTGGGGGCGTCCTCGGTCGGGCCCGTAGCCTACGGCTACGCGCCCTCCCTGCGTCCTTCCCAGGCTTGCTTCTCGCTCGCGCGACGCGTGTGCGCGTGAACGGCCGAACCGCTGAGTTCTGTTCCCTCGAGGGCAAGACGGCCCTCGTCACGGGAGGATCGCGCGGAATCGGCCGCGCCATCGCGCTGGAGCTGGCGCAGGCCGGCGCGAACGTGACCTTGAGCTACCGGTCCGGCAAGGACGAGGCCGAGGCGGTCGCGCAGGAGGCGGGCGCGAGCGCCGTCCAGGCGGACGTCGCCGACCCCGACGCCGCGAAGCGGCTCGTCGACGAGGCCGGGGAGCTCGACATCCTCGTCAACAACGCCGGCGTGACCCGCGACGGCCTGCTCGCACGCATGCAGGACGACGACTGGAACGACGTGCTCTCGACGAACCTCGGCGGCGTCTTCCACACGTGCCGGGCCGCGGCGCGCGGGATGATGAAGCGTCGTGGCGGCTCGATCGTCAACATCGCCAGCATCGTCGGGCTGCACGGCAATCCCGGCCAGACGAACTACGCGGCGTCGAAGGCGGGGATCATCGGCTTCACGAAGGCGCTCGCGCGCGAGCTCGGCAATCGTGGCGTGCGCGCGAACGTCGTCGCGCCGGGCTACGTCGACACACGCTTGACGCAGGTGATCGCCGACGACATGAAGGAGCTCATGCTCGCCAACACGCCGCTCGCCCGTTTCGGGACGCCGGAGGACGTTGCCGGCGCGGTACGGTTTCTCTGTTCCGACGAGGCGGCCTTCATCACCGGTGAAGTGCTGCTCGTCGACGGCGGACTGGGGATGTAGGGACATGTCGCAGAACGGCAGGCGCAGAGTCGTCATCACGGGAGTCGGGGCGGTGACTCCGCTCGGCAACGACGTCGACACGACGTGGCAGAACCTGCTCGCCGGCGAGTCCGGTGCCGCTGAGATCACGCAGTTCGACGCCTCGGACTACTTCGTGCACTTCGCCTGCGAGGTGAAGGACTTCGACCCGGCGCAGTACATCGAGCGCAAGCAGGCTCGGCGCATGGACCGCTTCGCGCAGCTGATCCTGGCCGCGGCCCGCCAGGCGGAGGCCGACTCGGGGCTCGAGATCGCTGCGGAGGCAGACCGTGTCGGTGCGTCGATCGCCACCGGCATCGGCGGAATCAAGTCGTTCCAGGACTGCTACGACACGCTCAAGGAGCGCGGGCCGGACCGGGTGAACCCGTTCGCGATCCCCTGCATCATCCCGAACATGGGGGCGGGGTGGGTGTCGATGGAGCTCGGCACGCGCGGCCCGCTGTCGTCGGAGTGCACCGCCTGCGCGGCGTCCAACATGGCGATCGGGCAGGGGCTGGACGACATCCGCCTCGACCGCGCGGACGTGATGCTCTGCGGCGGCACCGAGTCGGCGATCAACCAGGTCGGCATCGCCGGGTTCGGGGCGATGCGGGCGCTGTCGCGGCGCAACGACGATCCGAAGCGTGCCAGCCGTCCGTTCGACGGCGAGCGCGACGGCTTCGTGATGGGCGAGGCAGGAGCGCTCGTCGTGCTGGAAGAGCTCGAGCACGCGCGTGCGCGCGGCGCGAAGATCTACGCGGAGCTCGCGGGCTACGGGCTGTCGTCGGACGCGAAGCACGTGACGGAGCCGGATCCGACAGGGACCAATCCCGCGCGCGCGATGACGATGGCCTTCGGAGACGCCGGCATCGAGCCCGACGAGATCGACTACATCAACGCGCACGGGACGTCGACACCGCTCGGCGACGCGGCCGAGACGCGCGTGATCAAGCTCGCGCTCGGCGAAGAGAAGGCGCGCGAGACGCCCATCTCCTCGACGAAGGGTGCGACGGGGCACTGCCTCGGCGCCGGCGGGGCGGTCGAAGCGATCTTCGCGACGCTCGCGATCCGCGACGGAAAGGTCCCGCCGACGATCAACTACGAGGTTCCCGACCCGGAGTGCGACCTCGACTACATCCCGAACGACGCCCGCGACGCCGACGTTCGTGTCGCCGTCTCCAACTCGTTCGGCTTCGGCGGCCACAACGCCTCGATCGTGCTCAAACGTGTCGACAACTGAGCGTTGGGCCACTTTTGACTGCTACGGCACGCTGATCGACTGGAACGGCGGGATTCGCCGCGCGCTCGCCAGCGACGAGCTGCTGGAGCGGTACCACGAGGTCGAACCGCAGGTCCAGGCCGAGGATCCGGCCGCATCGTACCGCGACGTGATGACGGAGACGGCACGCCGGATCGGCGCCGACGACCCGGCTGAGCTCGCGCGCTCGCTGCCCTCGTGGGAGCCGTTCCCCGACGTGCGGGCGGCGCTCGAGGAGGCGCGCAACCGCGGCTGGAAGCTCGCGGCGCTGTCGAACACCGACCGCGACTTCATCGACGCCTCGCTGAAGCGCATCGGAGTTCCGTTCGAGCTCGCGATCGTCGCGTCGGAGATCGGCTCCTACAAGCCGGCACGCGCACACTGGGACCGCTTCTTCGCGCAGACGGGCGCAGCCACCGACCACCACGTGCATGTCGCGCAGAGCCACTTCCACGACGTCGTGCCCGCACGCGCGCTCGGACTGACGACGATCTGGATCAACCGGCTCGGCGAGCGCGCCGACCCGGCGCCGACGCGCGAACTGCCCGACCTGACGCGGCTGCCCGACACGCTGGATGAGCTCGTCCCTGCCTGAAGGCGTCAGCATCCGGCGGGCCACGCTCGACGACGCGCCGGCAATCAACGAGCTGATCACCGCGGCCGACGTGGCCGTTCAGGGCTGGTCGGAGTCCTCCGAAGGCGAGCTGCGCGGCTGGTGGCGGCTGCTGGATCTCGAGCAGAGCTCGTGGGTGGTGCACGACGACGATCAGGTTGCGGCCTATGCGGTCGGCTTCGCACACGCGGATATGCTCGAGCTCGACGGTTACGTGCACCCGGAGCAGCGCGGCCGCGGCTTCGGCGCCTGGCTCGTCGGCCGCGCGGAGGAGCGCGCACGCGAGCTCGGCAAGCAGCGGCTGCTGGCGTTCTCGCTCGCCGGCGACGACCGCGCACACCGGATGTTCGAGCAGTTCGGGATGCGCGAGCTGCGACGCTACTACCGGATGATGCTCGAGCTCGAGCGCGAGCCCGAGCCTCCGCAGTGGCCGGACGGCCTGCGCGTCAGCACGTTCGAGCCGGAGGATGCGAGGGCGTTCCACACCGCGCTCGGAGAGGCGTTCGAGGACGAGTGGAACTTCGTCTCGATGCCGTTCGAGGAATGGCGGGAGATGCGGCTCGTCAAAGACCCCGACTTCGACCCGAGTCTCTGGTTCGTCGTGCGTGACGGCGACGAGATCGCGGCCGTCATGCGCAACGAGCCCGACCGCTCCGGCGCCGGCTTCGTCGGCGCGCTCGGTGTTCGCAAGCCGTGGCGCCGCCGCGGCATCGCGCAGGCGCTGCTGCAGCATGCGTTCACGGAGTTCCACCGCCGGGGCAAGCGTCGCGTTGCGCTCGGCGTCGACGCCGAGAACCCGACCGGCGCGACGCGCCTCTACGAGCGCGCCGGCATGTACGTCGCCTACGAGGCGGTGACGTACGGTAAGGAGCTTGCTGCCTGAGGGGTTGCGTGTCCGCGATGCATCGCCGTCGGATCTCGACGCGGCGCAGGACATCGTTCGCGCAGAAGAGTGCCCGCTTCGCGGCGCGAACGTGGACCCGATCGACATCGACGACTTCTGGCGCAACGCGAGCTTCGACGGGGCGTCTTGGGTGGTCGAGCGCGACGGGATGCCGGTTGCCTTCGCCGCAGCGATCGAACGGAACGGCGAGAGCGACTACTGGGCCACGGTGCGTCCGGAGGTCGCCGGGCTCGGCATCTCGTCGTGGCTCCTGAGCCGCGCCGAAGAGCGTGCGCGTGAGGTTGGATCCGTTGTCGTGCGCGCCGGCTGTGTGGCCGAGAACCGCGCCGCCGTCCCCCTGCTCGAAGGGCTCGGTTACCGCGAGGCGCGGCACTTCTTCCAGATGCGGATCGACTTCGAGCGCGCTCCGGCAGGGCCAAGCCCGCCCGCCGGGATCGAGCTGGGCCCTTTCCGCCGGGACGACGCACGCGCCTTTCATGCGACGCTCGACGAGGCGTTCGCCGAGGAGTGGGGCTGGCACGCGTCGACGTTCGAGGAATGGCGGCGGCGGCGCCTCGATGCGCCCGGCACCGACCTCTCGCTGTGGTTCGTCGCGCGTGACGGCGACAAGCTCGCAGGTGCCGTCCGTTGCGAGACGCGGCGGGACGGCGGCGGCTGGATCGGGGCGCTCGGCGTGCTCGAGCCATGGCGTCGGCGTGGCGTCGGTCGCGCCCTCCTGCTGCATGCTCTCGTCGAGTTCCACCGTCGCGGCGCGCGCCATGTCGCCCTCGGCGTCGACACGGAGAATTCCACCGGAGCAACGCGACTCTACGAAGGGGCCGGTATGCGCGTGGTGAGGGAGGACGTCCTCTACGAGAAGGAGCTTCGATGAGCCGGCTGCGCGCGAAGTGCCCCGACTGCAAGACGTACACGGCCGTCGCGATCGGGCCGGAATACGAGTGCCACTCGTGCGGCCGTGCCTTCCGCTCGGGCTTGGTCCGCGTGCCGCAAGCGTGGGGCGACGGCGGCGAGGCGATGGCCGAGTCGGCCTGGCTCGAGCTGCCGTTCCCGGAGGCGGCCGTGATCGAGGCGGAGTCGCTCGAGGAGCAGAACCTCGCGCTTGCGGCGGACCTCCCGGAGCGCCCGCTCGTGCTCGGCGGTGACTGCTGCTCGCACGTCGGCGCGGTCGAGGGCCTGGCCGCGCGCCAGGGCCGGCTGTCCGTCGTGTGGCTCGACGCGCACGGCGACCTCAACACGCCGGAGAGCTCCCCGTCCGGGAACCAGTGGGGCATGCCCCTGCGCATGCTCCTGGCCTCGGGCGCCGTCGACGCCGCCGACGTCGTGCTCGTCGGTGCGCGCAACCTCGATCCGCCCGAGGAGGAGTTCATCCGCTCGAGCGGCCTCCACCTCGGCGAAGACGGGATCGGCGAGGCGCTCGACGGCGCGGGCTGCACCTATGTCGCGTTGGACGTCGACGTGCTCGAGCCGAGCGAGATGTCGGTGTTCATGCCGGAACCGGGCGGGCCGACGCGGGCAGAAGTCGAGCGGATCCTCGAATCCGTTGCCGGTCGGACGAAGGTTTTGGGCGCCGGATTCACCGGGCTGACGTTCGAGCCCTCGAATATCGAGCCACTCGCCCGGTTCGCTGCAGCTTTAGGGCTCTGACACCCGTCTAAACTCGACTGTTCATGTCCTCCCGGATCGACGTCTCCATCGAGCACCGGAACGTCCCAGAGCCGCCGGGGAAGCAGCATCCGAACACGTGTCCCGAGTGCAATTCGCACTACCGGGACGACGAGCTCGAGGCGGCGCTGTGGGTCTGTCCGCACTGCGGCCATCACTTCCCGATGCGGGCGCGCGCACGGATTGCGTCGCTGGCTGACGAAGGGTCGTTCGTCGAGGAGGCAGCCGAGCTGCGCTCAGAGGACCCGCTGCACTTCTTCGACCTGCGTCCGTACACGGACCGGATCGCCGAGGCGGAGATGCAGACGGGCCTCGGCGAGGCGATGGTCATCGGTCAGGCTGCGATCGACGGAAACGCGTGCGAGGTCGCCGTCATGGACTTCTCGTTCATGGGCGGCTCGATGGGCAGCGTCGTCGGCGAGAAGTTCTCGCGCGCGTGCGACAGCGCCGCCGAGCGCGGCGTGCCGCTCGTGTCCGTGACCGCGTCGGGCGGCGCACGCATGCAGGAGGGGATCCTGTCGCTCATGCAGCTGCCGAAGACGGTGTGCGCCGCCGAGGATCTGCACGATTCGGGGCAACCGCTGATCAGCGTGATGACGCATCCGACAACGGCCGGCGTGCTCGCGAGCTTCGCGAGCCTCGGCGACGTCATCGTCGCCGAGCCGGGGGCGCTGCTCGCGTTCACCGGCCCGCGCGTCGTGCAGCAGACGACGCGCGAAAAGCTGCCCGACGACTTCGGCCTCGCGGAGCAGAACCTTCGCTTCGGCCACATCGACGCAATCGTCCCGCGGCCGGAGCTGAAGCCGTACGTGTCGCGTCTCCTCCGGCTGTTCTCGCGCAATGGCGACTGATCACGAGATCCATCTGCGCGACCGTCTGACGCGGCTGCGCAGCCTGAACCTGCTCAGCGGCACGAAGCTCTCCGGCGAGCTCGAGAAGCTGCAGCGGCAGCTCGACCGCATCCAGACGGCGCCGACCGATGAGGAGATCTGGCGCTCCGTCGAGCTCGCTCGACATCAGGACCGGCCCTACACGCTCGACTACGTCGAGCGGTTGCTCGACGACTGGGTCGAGCTGCACGGTGACCGCGGTCGTGCGGACGACGCTGCGCTCGTCATCGGGCTCGGCAGGTTCAACGGTCGGACGGTCGCTCTCATCGGCAACCAGAAGGGCCGCGACATCAAGGAGCGCACGCACCGCAACTTCGGGATGGCGTATCCCGAGGGCTACCGCAAGGCGATGCGGCTGATGGAGGTCGCCGACCGGCACGCCTTCCCGTTGATCAGCCTCGTCGACATCCCCGGCGCGTATCCGGGCGTCGCAGCCGAGCAGCATGGGCAGGGCGGCGCGATCGCGCGCGCCCAGGCGCTGATGGCGCGGCTCGAGGTTCCCACGGTCGCCTGCGTCATCGGCGAGGGCGGTTCCGGGGGCGCGATCGCCACCGCGCTCACGGACCGGGTGCTGATGCAGGAGAACGCCATCTACACCGTCATCTCGCCCGAGGGTTGCGCCGCCATCCTCTGGCGCGACGCGAGCGAGGCGAAGAAGGCGGCCGCAGCGTTCAAGCCGGACGCCGTCCACTGCCTCGAGCTCGGCGTGATCGACGGCATCGTCCCCGAGCCCGAGGGCGGCGCCCACACGGACCCGGACGCCGCGGCGCAGCTGTTGGGGGAATCGCTCCAGGAGACGCTCGAAGAGCTCGAATCGGTGCCCGCCGAAGACTTGAAGCGCAGGCGCCGAGCCAAATTCCGCTCGCTCGGCGTTTTCGCCTGAGCCAACGCGCACAAGCTGTGGAAAGACGCCAGCTTCGAGGAGCTTTCGGCAGATTTAGGGGGTGGCCGGGCCTCACCTCTCCACAACATCCACAGCCTTTTCCCCTGCCCAGGAACGACTTCGGGCCGGAAATCCGGCCCGAAAAGTCGACCCCCCGCTGGGTGGAGAAGCTTTACGGAGGACAAGAATCCTCCTTTGAAGTAGTGCTTAGCCGATCGGCCCCGAGTTGAAACGCGACCCGAAACTCTCCGAATACGAGCGCAGGCGCGACCCGAAGAAGACGCCGGAACCGGGCCTGAAGGGCCCCGTCCGGGCGAAGCGCGGACCTGGGGAGGGGGCTCGGGGGAACCGGGAGGTTCCCCCGACAGCTGCCAACCGTCCGATCTTCGTCGTGCAGCGCCACGACGCCCGCCGGCTCCATTACGACTTCCGTCTCGAGCGCAACGGCGCGCTGGCGAGCTGGGCCGTTCCGAAAGGCGTCCCGCTCGAGTCGGGGCAGCAGCACCTCGCCGTCCACGTCGAGGACCACCCGCTCGACTACGCGTCATTCGAGGGCGAGATCCCGGCGGGCCAGTACGGCGCCGGCACCGTCGAGATCTGGGATCACGGCACGTACGAGCTGCTCGAGGAGAAGAAGAACGGCGGGCTGACCGTGCGGCTCCACGGTGAGCGCCTCGAGGGCACCTGGACGCTGATCCCGGCGCACCTGAGCGGGGATGCCAAGAACTGGCTGATCATCCGCAAGCGGGACGAGGCGAAGCAGGCGGCGCCCGCACCGGCGTCGTACCGGCCGATGCTCGCGACGCTCGCCGAGGACGTGCCGCGCGGCGCCGGCTGGGACTTCGAGGTCAAGTGGGATGGCTATCGCGCGATCGCGACGGTGTCCGGGAGCGAGGTCGTGCTCTCGAGCCGTCGCGGCAACGACCTGACCGCCCGCTTCGAGCACGTCGCGAAGGAGATCGCGAAGGCGGTGAAGACACCCGACTGCGTGCTCGACGGCGAGGTCTGCGCGCTCGATGACACCGGCCGCTCGAGCTTCTCGGCGATGCAGCAGGGGAAGCCGGGCACGCCGCTCGTCTACTACGCGTTCGACGTACTCGAGGTCGACGGCGCGCCGCTCGTCGACCTCCCGCTCGTCGAGCGTCGCAAGCAGCTCGAGGCGTTGCTCGACCGGCGGAACCGCACCGTGCGGCTGTCGGAGTCCTTCGACGACGGGCACGCGCTGTTCGACGCCGCGACGGAACAGCAGCTCGAGGGGATCATGGCGAAGCGCCTCGACTCGAAGTACGCCGTCGGCCGCCGTACGCGCGACTGGCTCAAGGTGAAGACGCACGGCGAGCAGGAGTTCGTGATCGCCGGCTACACGAAAGGCACCGGCCGGCGCGCGTCGAGCTTCGGCTCGCTCGTGCTCGGTGTCTTCCAGGGCAACGAGCTCGTCTACGTGGGCAACGTCGGCACGGGATTCGACGGTCGCGAGATCGAGAAGCTGCTCGACGCGCTGCGCCCGCTGCGCCGTAAGACGTCGCCGTTCCGGGAGGTGCCGAAGATGCCGAAGGTCCGGAAGAGCGACGTGATCTGGGTCGAGCCCGAGCTCGTGTGCGAGGTCGAGTTTGCGGAGTGGACGCACGACGGCAGGCTGCGCGCCCCTTCGTACCTGGGGCTGCGCGAGGACAAGCCGGCGCGGGACGTTCGGCGCGAGGTCGCGATCGCCGACCGCATCGTCAAGGGCAACCGCGAGCTGAAGCTTTCGAACCTCGACAAGGTCTTCTTCCCGGTCGAAGGCATCACGAAGGGCGACCTGCTCGAGTACTACCGCGAGGTTGCGCCGGTGCTGCTTCCGCACCTGCGCGACCGACCGTTCACGATGGTTCGCTGGCCCGACGGCATCGAGGCCGGGAGGTTCTTCCAGAAGGACGCGCCCAAGCACATGCCGGACTGGATCCCGACGTTCCGAACGCTCGTGTCGACGCGCGAGTCGCCGCGGCAGAGGAAGTGGGTCAACTTCCCGCTCGTCAACGACGAGCTGGCGCTGCTCTGGATGGTGAACATGGGCTGCATCGACATGAACGCCTGGTACTCGCGGACCGACAAGCCCGACCGGCCGGACTTCGTCCTCTTCGATCTCGATCCGTCACCCGACGTCGGCTTCACGGAGACGGTGCAGGTGGCGCTGCTCGTGAAGCAGGCGCTCGATGCGTTCGGCCTCGTCGGCTTTCCCAAGACATCGAGCGCCGAGGGCATGCACGTTCTCGTTCCGATCGAGCGGCGGTACACGTACGAGGATACGCGCCAGTTCGCGGAGATCGTGGCCGGCGCGATCGCGCGCACGAACCGCGGCCTCGCGACGACGGAGTGGACGAAGTCGAAGCGCCGCGGCGTGCTGATCGACTCGAACCAGAACGGCGAGGGCAAGACGATCGCGTCCGTCTACTCGGTGCGGCCGCGCCCGGGTGCGCCGGTGTCGACGCCGTTGCGCTGGAGCGAGGTCGACGAAAAGCTCGACCCGCTCTCGTTCACGATGCCGGTCGTGCGTGAGCGCATCGCCAAGCACGGCGACCTGTTCGAGGGCGTCCTCGCGACGCGGCAGCGGCTGGCGGACGCGCTGAAGGCCATTCGCTAGCCCGCGCCGAACAGGGGAAGGGCCGGACCGAGCCCGGCGATCTCCACCGCGACCGGCGAGAGCCAGTCGGCACGATCGAGGCGGTAGTCGAGATGCTCGACCGGCGCGCCGCGCGACTCCATCGTGCGGGTTCCGGCGACGCGGTAGCCGAGCTTCTCCGAGACGCGCTGCGACTTGACGTTGTGGACGAACGACCCACTCACCGCCGCGTCGGCTCCGAGCCCCGAGAAGGCCAGCTCGAGCACCGCCGCGCGCTGCTCCGTCCCGAGGCCCTTGCCCTGGAACGGTGCGCCGAGCCAGGAGCCGGTCTCGACCTCGCGTTTCGTCGTGAAGTCCTCGGCGCCGGCGCCCTGCGACCCGATCGGCTCGCCGTCGAGGAACGTGATCAGGTTGAGCGTCCACTTCTCCGGCCGCCACTCCGCCCACGCGGCGCGATGGAAGGCGAGGAAGCCGTCCAGGTCGAGGCCGTCGGTCCACGGGACGTAGAAGGGCATCTCCTCCGGTGGGTGGATCCCGCCTTCGGCGATGCGAAAGAGCTCGACGAGCTCGTCCTCGGTCGGCAGGCGCAACACGAGCCGCGGCGTGCGCACGCGGAGGCTCCAGAGTGGCTCGACGTTCACGAGCCGAGCCGCTTCGGGTGCCCGAGCATGCTCAGCTCGGCGATGTCGCGGCGGAAGAAGAGCGCGGTCGTCCAGTCGGCGACGACGTGCAGCTTCCGCGTCACGAGCGGCAGCTGGTACAGGTGGTACGTCCGCGTCACGAACCAGCCCGGGAACCCGCGCAGGAGCGCGCCGGGGATCTGCGCGATGCCCTTGTAGCGGCCGAGCGTCGCGACCTGGCCGAGCATGCGGTACTTGTACGGCCTCCGGTCGGCGTTCAGGTTCTTCACGAGCCGCCGGGCCTGGCGGAGGGCGTGCTGGCACGTCGGCGGGTCGTAGACACCGGGCGTTGCGAGGTTCGGCACGCGTGCGCCGTCGCCGAGCGCCCAGACGTTCGCGAGCCCCTCGACCTGCAACGTCGGCTCGGCTCGGATGCGCCCGTGATCGTCGAGCGGCAGCCCCAGGCGCTCGTTGACGGGGTTCGCGCGCACGCCCGCCGTCCAGACGACGGTGCTCGTGATGATCCGATCGCCGTCGGAGAGCACCGCCGCATGCGGCTCGACCGACTCGAGCGTCGTGTGGACACGGATGTCGACACCGCGGCCTGCGAGCTGCCGTGCCGCGTAGTCGCCGAGCGTCGTCGGGATCTCCGCGAGGATCTTCGGCGCCGCGTCGACCAGCACCCAGTGCTGCGGCTCGTCGCGCAGCGTCGGGTAGTAGCGCAGCGCGTCCCGAACGAGGTCTGACAGCTCCGCGAGCGCTTCCACGCCGGCGTACCCCGCGCCGACGAAGACGAACGTCAGCTCGCGTCGCCTATGCGTCTCGTTGCGCGTCGCCGCCGCAGCCTCGAGCCGGCGGAGGACGTGGTTGCGCAGGAAGATCGCATCCGCAAGGGTCTTGAAGCCGAGCGCATGGTCGGCAAGCCCGGGAATCGGGAGCGTGCGGGAGATCGCTCCGAGGGCGACCACGACGTTCTCGTAGCCGACCGTGAGCACCTCCTCGTCGGTCTCGACGCGGACGTTGCGGTCGGTGCCGTCGAGCGCCGTCGCGCGCCCGAGCAGGAGCTCGGCGTGCGGGCACATCTGCCGCAGGGGCACGACGACATGCCTCGGCTCGAGCGTGCCGGAGGCGGCCTCCGGCAGCAACGGCGTGTAGAGCATGAAGTTCTCCGGCGAGACGATCGTCGCGCCGCGTTTCCCGAGCAGCCGTGCCACGTACGCGCCGGCGAAGCCACCGCCGATGACGAGCGTCCCGCCCAACGCGTCGGTCATCCTGGTGTTCTACGAGATCTCTGCGAGCCTGCGCGAGAGGAACCGGCGTTCCGGCTCCGTCTGCGCGAGCTCGAGCGCGCGCCGGTAGGCGGCTGCCGCCTCGTCGAGACGCTCGAGCCGACGCAACAGGTCGGCCCGCGCGGAGTGGTACAGGTGGTACTCGTCGAGCGGCAGGTCGTGCATGAGCGCCAGGCCGTGCTCGGGCCCTTCTGCCATCGCCACGGCGACGGCGCGGTTCAGCTCGACGACCGGCGACGGCACCTGCTGCGCGAGCTGCGTGTACAGCGAGGCGATCTGCGCCCAGTCCGTCTGCGGCTCGGTGTGCAACGCGGCGATCGCCGCCTGCAGCTGGTACGGGCCCGGCGATCTCAGCGCGAGGGCGTGCTCGAGCACGCGCAGGCCTTCGTCGATCCGCTGTCGGTTCCACAACGACCGGTCCTGATCCTCGAGCAGCACGATCTCCCCGTCGGCGCCCGTCCGTGCGTCGCGCCGGGAGTCCTGCAACAGCAGCAGCGCCAGCAGGGCGAGGGCCTCGGGTTCGTCCGGCATCAGCACGGCCAGCAGCTTCGCGAGACGGATCGCCTCCTCGCAGAGGTCGCGGCGCACGAGCGCGTCGCCCGACGTCGCCGAGTAGCCCTCGTTGAACACGAGGTAGAGGACGGCGAGCACCGCGCGCAGCCGCTCGGGCAGCAGATGGTCGGGTGGAACGCGAAACGGGATGCCGGCGTCCCGGATCTTGCGCTTGGCGCGCACCAGGCGCTGGGCGAGCGTCGCCTCCGGGACGAGGAAGGCCCGCGCGACCTCCGGCGTCTGCAGGCCGCCGACCTCACGGAGCGTGAGCGCGATCTGCGCGTCCGGCGCGAGTGCCGGGTGGCAGCACGTGAAGACCAGGCTCAGGCGTTCGTCGGGAATCGAGCTCACGTCGTCGTCCTCCTCGGTCTGCAGTGTCTCGAGCGCGGCGAGCAGCTCCGTCTTGCGCGCGAGGGTGCGCTCGCGGCGGATCCGGTCGATCGCGCGATTGCGCGCCGTCGCCACTATCCAGGCGCCTGGGTTGCGCGGCGTCCCGTCGCGCGGCCAGCGCTCGAGCGCCGTCGCGAACGCGTCCTGCACCGCGTCCTCGGCGAGCTCGAAGTCCCCGAGGACGCGGATGAGGATCGCCACCGCACGGCCCCACTCCTCGCGGAAGACCGCTTCGACGGTCAGTTCGTCACGAGCGGCCGTATCTCCACCGAGCCTCTCCCGACGAGCGGAACGCGCTGTGCGAGCTCGATCGCCTGGTCGAGATCCTTGCAGTCGGCGAGGAAGTAGCCGCCGAGAACCTCCTTCGTCTCGACGAACGGGCCGTCGGTGACGAGGGTCTCGCCGTCCCGCACGCGCACGACGCGCGCCTTCGCCGGATCGTCGAGCTCCAGCCCGGTCGCCTCGATGCCCTGCTCCTGCACCCAGGTGAGGAGGGCCTCCCAGCGCGGGATTGCCTCCTCCCGCTGCGCCTGCCGCTCCTCGACCGACTGCCGGTGCCACTCGTCCCACTGCTCGGCGCTGTTGTTCAGCATCAGCAAGTACTTCATGCCGCTGCCTCCTCTCGCGCAGACGACACGAGCTTGATGCAGGCGACGGCCGCGAGCGCCCGGCGCTCGTCGTCGCTGAGCGCCGCCAGCCGCTTCTTGTCTGCGTAGACGACTGCGAGGAGCTTCATGCCGCTGCCTCCTCTCGCGCCGGGCGGAGCTCGATCGCTCCGTGCTCCGCGCCGGGGATGCGAGCGGCGACCTCGGCCGCCTCTTCGAGGCTCGAGCAGTCGAGCAGGTAGAAGCCGCCGAGCGCCTCCTTGGTCTCGGTGAACGGCCCGTCGGTCACGAGCGTCTGTCCTTCGCGGACGCGGACCGTCGTCGCCGCCCGCGTCGAGGCGAGTTCGGCCCCGTCGACGATGCGGTCGGCCGCGGCTTCGCCGAACGCGCGGTACTTGACGTAGACCGCCTCGCGCTGCTGCTCGTCGAACGTCTCCCAGCGGGATTCGTCGGCGTAGATGAGCGCCAACACCTTCACGTCGTCCCTCCCTTCGTCGCTGTCGACATTACGACGAACGAGCGGCCTCGAAATCGACAGCGGCCGCCGCCACCAGGCGGCGAAGGAAGGTCAGCGCTCCGCCCTTGTCGAGCAGCTCGTTGAGGTTGCCGCACTTCGGGCTCTGGACGCAGGATGGGCAGCCGTCGGCGCACGGGCAGCCCTCCAGCATCCGCGCGGTGTCGGCAACCCATCCCTCGAAGGCGTTGAAGCCGCGTTCCGTGATCCCGACGCCGCCGGGATGCCCGTCATAGATGAAGACGGTAGGCCGGCTCGTCTGGAAGTGGATGTTCGTCGAGAGCCCACCGATGTCCCAGCGGTCGCACATCGCCCACAGCGGGAGCAGCGCGATCATCGAGTGCTCGGCAGCGTGCAGCGTCCCGAGCAGCTTCGGCATCTTCTCCAGGCCTGCGAGCTGCTCGGGCTCGGGCAGGTACCAGATCGCCTCGGTCTCGAAGCTCGTCTCCGGCAGATCGAGGCCCACCGTCTCGAGCGTCGACTGGTCGCGGATCGACTTCTTCTGGTACGCGACGACCTGCTCGGTCACGGAGATGCGCCCGAACGCGAGGTCGAGGCCGCAGCGCCGTTCCGTCCTGAGCGCCTCCTCGATGGCGGTGTTCGTCTCCTTCTTCGCCTGCGTGTAGTAGTCGCCCCCGTACGGCGTCACGACTGCCGTCCGCGCCTGCAGGTCGAGCTCGCGGACGAGATAGCTCTCGCCGAGATGGAGGTAGACAGCGCCTTCGTGCACAGTCGAGTAGGCGCGTTCGCGCTCGACGATTCCGAGCACCGTGCCGCTCTGCGCCTCGACGACGGCGAACGTGTCGGGTGTCGCCGAGCGGAGGCCGAACTGTCCGGCCGGGTACTCGCGCCCGGCCCACACGTAGCCGCTCTGCGTCTGCTTGAGGTCGGGTAGCAGCGCAGCCCGCTCGAGCGCGGGATCGCCGAGCGTCGCGCGATCGGCGTCGTCGACCGGTGCCTCGAACGCCGCCGCGCGCACGTGGCCGTCGAGCACGCGCGGGTTGGCATGGTCGAGGATCGCCGCCTCGACGCGTCGCTCGAGGAGCGTCTCGGGCTCGCGCATGAAGTACTGGTCGAGCGCGTCCTCGCTCGCGATCAGTACCGCGAGGCCGTGTCCGCGCCGTCCCGCTCGTCCCCATTGCTGCCGCAGCGAGGCAACCGTTCCCGGGAAGCCGACGGAGATGGCGCAGTCGAGCAGCCCGATGTCGATCCCGAGCTCCAGCGCGTCCGTCGCGGAGACGCCGAGCAGCTCGCCCTCGACGAGCCGCCGCTCGATGTCTCGCCGCTGCGCGGGCGTGTAGCCGGCACGGTACGGCGCCAGTCGCCGACCCGTCGCCGTGTCGACGCGGTCGACCGTGAACTTGTGGATCAGCTCCGCGGCCTTACGCGATTTCGCGAAGCAGATCGTGCGCAGCCCGCGCGTCACGAGCGCCGCCAGCAGCCGCGACGCTTCCCCGAGCGGGCTCGCGCGCAGGCCGAGCTCCGCGTCGAGCAGCTCCGGGTTCCACAGCGCGATCGTGCGCTCGGCGCGAGGCGCCGCGTCACGCTCGACGACGGCGGCGTCGACGCCGCCGAGCGCCGCGGCCAGCTCGCCCGGATTTGCGATCGTCGCCGAGGCGAACAGGAACTGCGGGTCAGCGCCGTAGACGCGTGCAAGCCGGCGCAGCCGCCGCAGAACGTTCCCGACGTGCGAGCCGAAGACGCCGCGGTACACGTGCGCCTCGTCGACGACGACGTAACGCAGGTTGTGCAGTACATCGGCCCAACGGTCGTGATGCGGGAGCACGCCGACGTGCAGCATGTCCGGGTTCGTGAGGATGACGTTCGCCCAGCGGCGAATCTGCCAGCGACGCTCGCCCGGGGTGTCACCGTCGTAGATCGCGGCGCGGACGTTCGGAGCGCGCAGCTCGGCGAGCGCGCGGGCCTGGTCCTGCGCGAGCGCCTTCGTCGGATAGAGGTAGAGCGCACGTTCCTTCGGTTCCCGCGCGATCGCGTCGAGCACAGGGAGGTTGAACGCGAGCGACTTCCCTGACGCTGTGCCGGTGGCGAGGATCAGATGGTCGCCGCGCGCTGCCACGTTCCACGCCTCGCGCTGATGGTCGTACAGCCCGTCGAACGGAAGCGCCGCGCGCAGCCGGGGATGCAGCTCGTCCGGCAGCGGCGCGAGCCGTGGCTCGGCCGCCGGCACCGTCTCGACATGCGCGAGCTCGTCGCCTGCGAGCAGGTCGTCCCAGCTGACGGCGTTGGCGGTCGTCACTCGGCAGGCGTGAAGAGCGTGAGCTGCGTGCCGTCAGGTGCCTGCAGGCGCACGTTCCGGTCGTTCCACGGCGTCACGACGGGGCCGGCGATGCGCGTCGCGCCGGCCGCCTCCAGCTCGTCCGCCACGGCGCCACTGTCGTGAACCTGGAACGCGACCCGCACCGGGCCGGCGACGCGACGGCCGACCTCCAGCCGGTCGATGACGGCCGCGTGAGCGTCGTCGACGAGCTCGAGTGTTGCCCGTCCGGCCGACAGGAGCGTCACGTGCCCGCCCTCGCTCGACCACACGGCCTCGACCTCGAGGCCCAGCGCGTCGCGATAGAAGCGCAGCGCCGCGTCGAAGTCCGGCACCGTCAGCACGAGGCGGAGCTCCTGCACGTCGGTCATGTGGCACACGGTACCCTTGTGCGACCGGGGTGCCCGCACGGGCTGAGATCACACCCGTCGAACCTGATCCGGTTAACACCGGCGAAGGGAGGGAGTTGGTACCGAGATGCTTGACGATCGCCGGATCGGACTCCGGCGGCGGTGCGGGGATCCAGGCCGACCTGAAGGCGTTCGCAGCGGCCGGCTGCTACGGCATGAGTGCGATCGTGGCGCTGACGGCGCAAAACACGGTCGGCGTGACTGCGGTGCACGAGGCTCCGCCGGACTTCATCCGCGCGCAGCTCGAAGCGGTGTTCTCGGACATCGGCGTCGACGCCGCCAAGACTGGGATGCTGTTCTCGCGTGAGGCGATCGCGACCGTTGCCCACTTCCTCGCAGACCATCCGGTCCCGCTCGTCGTCGACCCGGTGATGCTTGCGAGCTCAGGTGCGCGCTTGTTGCAGGACGACGCGGTCGCGACGCTGGTCGAGCGGCTGTTCCCGCTCGCGACGGTCGTGACCCCGAACCAGAACGAGGCGGAGGCCCTGGCAGGGATGTCGGGATCGCGGCCCGAGCTCGCGGAGCGGATCCACGAGCTGGGGGCGCCGGCGGTGATCGTGACGGGCGGTCACGGCCCCGAGCCGGTCGACCACCTCTTCGACGGGGCGCGGCACGTCGATATCCGCGTCGAGCGGTACGACGTCGCTGCCACGCACGGCGCCGGGTGCACGCATTCGGCGACGCTCGCCGCGGAGCTCGCCAAAGGGCTGTCGCTCGAGGCTGCCGCGCGCCGGGCGGCCGCGGTCGCGAGCGAGGCGGTGCGGAACGGTTTCGCGGAGCTGGGGGCCGGCGACGGGCCGGTGAACGCCGCCGCGTGAGCGTCTCGTCCGGGACGACGCTGCGCACGCTGCGCGAGCGCAAGCCGCTGGTCCACCAGATCACGAACTACGTCGTCATGAACGAGACCGCGAACGCGACGCTTGCGCTCGGCGCGTTGCCGGTCATGGCGCACGCGCGCGAGGAGGTCGAGGAGATGGTGTCCCTCGCGAGCGCGCTCGTCCTCAACATCGGCACGCTGTCGCCGAGCTGGGTCGAGGCGATGATCGCGGCGGGCAGAGCCGCGAACGCCGCAGCCACTCCCGTCGTGCTCGATCCCGTCGGTGCGGGCGCGACGCGTTACCGCACGGATACGACCAAACGGATCCTCGGGGAGGTGGACGTGACGGTGCTGCGCGGGAACGCCGGCGAGGTCGCGACGCTCGTCGGCGTCGCCGCGGAGGTGCGCGGCGTGGAGTCGATCGGCGCCGGCGACGATCCCGCGGAGCTCGCGCGGCTCGCGGCCCGCAACCTCGGCGTCGTGGCGTCGGTGACCGGCGCCGTCGACAACGTCTCGGACGGGGAACGTGTCCTCGCAGTCGCCAACGGCCACGAGCTGCTCGCATCGGTCACGGGCACGGGGTGCATGTCCAGCGCGATCACGGGGTGCTTCCTCGCCGCGAAGCGCGAGCAGCCGCTCGAGGCGAGCGCCGAGGCACTCGCCGCCTTCGGCGTCGCGGCCGAGGACGCGGCGCGCGATGCCAAGGGGCCGGGCACGTTCCATGTCAACCTCTACGACGCGCTCGCGGCGCTCGATCCCGAGACGCTCGACAGGCGCGCGAAGATCTCGTGAAGCTCCACGTGCTCGTGGACGAGCTCGAGACGGCCCGCCATGCCGTCGAAGGAGGCGCGACCGTCGTGCAGTGGCGGCTCAAGGACGTTCCGCGGGTCGAGGTCGTCGAGCGCGGCCGTGCGACGCGCAGCCTGTGTGCGCGGAACGGCATCCCCTTCGTCGTCAACGACGATGTCGAGGCGGCGCTGATGCTCGGCGCCGACGGCGTGCACCTCGGTCGCGACGACGAGGGCGCGGAGACCGCGAGAGATCACGGCCTCATGCTCGGCCTCTCGGCCACGTCGCTCGAGGAGGCGCGCGCCGCCGACGGGCACGCCGACTACATCGGGGCGGGGCCTGTGTGGGCAACGCCCTCGAAGCCCGATGCGGATGCGCCGCTCGGGCTCGACGGCTTGCGGGAGATCTGCAGCGTCGTGTCGACGCCCGTCGTCGCGATCGGCGGCATCGACGCCGGGAACGCGGCGGACTGCATCCGGGCGGGCGCGGCGGGTGTCGCCGTCATCCGCGCGGCCGGCGACGCGGCTGCGCTGCGTCGCGCGATCGATGCGGCTCTCTGAGCTCGGCGAGCTGGGCCTGCTCGCGGAGCTCGAGCGCCGGGGTCTCGCGCAGCGCATCGAGCATGACGCGGCGACGCTCGCCGGCGGCGTCGTCGTGACGCAGGACGCGCTCGTCGAAGGCGTCCACTTCAGGCTCGACCGGATCTCGTGGCGCGACCTCGGCTGGCGCGCCGCCGCCGTGAATCTCAGCGATCTTGCGGCGTCGGGCGCGGACCCGGAAGGGCTGATCGTCACGCTCGCCGCTCCCGCGGACACGCCCGTCGAGGACGTCTTCGACCTTTACGCAGGTCTCGCCGAGACCGGCGTTCCCGTCCTCGGCGGCGACACGAGCCGGGCGGAGCAGCTGGTGCTCAGCGTCACCGCGGTCGGGCGCTCCGAGCGTGTCCCCGGCCGGGCGGGCGCGCATCCCGGCGATGCGGTTGTCGTCACGGGCCCGCTCGGTGCCGCCGGCGCCGCCTTTCGGCACGAGCTGTTCGTGCGGCCGCCGCTCCGCCTGGCGGAGGGCAAGGAGCTCGCCGCCTACGCCCACGCCCTGCTCGACGTCTCGGACGGGCTGGCGGTCGATGCGGCGCACATGGCGGCGCGCTCCGGCTGCCGGATCGCAATCGAGCTCGAGCGCGTGCCGCTCGCCACGGGCGCCGAGCTCGACGACGTCGGCTTCGGCGAGGACTACGAGCTGCTCGCGGCGGTCGCGCAGCCGTCGCGCTTCACGGAAATCGGGCGCTGCGAGCACGGCGAGGGCGTCGTGCTGACGCTGAACGGCGAGCCGTACGAGCTAGGCGGCTGGGAGCACTTCCGCTAGGGCGCGTTCGTAGTGCGAGCGTGGTCGGGCGCCGATGATCGTCGCCTTGGCCTCACCGGCTGCGAACAGGATCGCCGTCGGGATCGAGAGCACGTCGTAGCGCGCGGCGGTCTCGGGGTTCTCGTCGATGTTCAGCTTTGCGAACTCGACCTTGCCGAGCGTGTCGGCCTCGAGCTGCGCGAGGATCGGCTCGACCGCGCGGCACGGCCCGCACCACGGTGCCCAGAAGTCGAGCACGACCGGAACGTCGGACTGCAGGACGTCATGCTCGAATGTCGCGTCGGTCACCTCGAACACTACGAGCGAAAGCTAGCGCTTTCGCTCGTTTTGAGTTTCGCTGCTCGGCGCACGGCCCGCTGTCGTTGTGGTCAGCGGCTGTCTACAGGCGGCCGGTGAGTGCAGCGAGTCGGAGCGCCGGTACCTTCCAGATCGCCTCGGCGACGATCGTCCGTGACATCTTCGAGACCCCGTCCTCGCGGTCGACGAACGTGATCGGCACCTCGATCACGCGAAATCCGGCGCGCAGCGCGCGATACGTGGTCTCGATCTGGAACGCGTACCCCTTCGAGTGCACGTCGTCGAGGTCGATCGTCTCGAGCACGCGGCGGCGATAGCACTTGAACCCCCCGGTCAGGTCGCGCACCGGCGTGCCGAGCAGGACGCGCGCGTACCAGGATCCGCCCGCCGAGATGATCCGCCGCACGAGCCCCCAGTTGCGCACGCCACCGCCGTCGACGTAGCGCGAGCCGAGCACGACGTCGGCATCGCCGGCCGCCGCGATGAGCCTCGGGACGTCGCCCGGATCGTGCGAGAAGTCGCAGTCCATCTCGAGGATGAGCTCCGCGCCGTCTGCAAGCGCGCGGCGAAAGCCGGCCAGGTACGCCGGGCCGAGACCTTCCTTCGCGTGGCGGTGAAGGACGCTCACGTACTCGAGCTCCTGCGCGAGCCTGTCCGCCAGCTCGCCGGTCCCGTCCGGGGAGCTGTCGTCGACGACGAGAACGTGCACGTCCTTGTCGCCGAGGGCGCGCAGCATCGGCTCGAGGTTCTCCCGCTCGTTGTACGTGGGAAGACAGACGACGGCCGCGGGCACGAACGTATATTCAACGTGTGTCGCGCACCCTGCCTCGGAACGTGGATGTCGCGGACCAGCTCGACCTGTTGGCGGACCTGTTGGAGATCGAAGGCGAGGCGTCGTTCCGCGTGCTCGCCTACCGCAAGGCCGCGACGCGCATCCGCGAGACGGCCGGTTCCGTCGCCGAGCTCGCGCTGAACGGCCGCGCCAAGGACCTGCAGGGCATCGGCAAGACGATCGAGGAGAAGATCATCCAGGTCGTCGAGGACGGCGAGATGCACGCGCTCACGAAGCGCAAGCAGATCGTCCCGCCGGAGGTCGTCACGTTCATGCGCCTGCCCGGGCTCGGGCCGAAGACCGCGGCCCGGATCTGGAAGGAGCTCGGCGTCACCACCGTCGAGGAGCTCAAGCACGCGGCTGAGCAAGAGCAGCTGCGCACCCTCGCGGGCCTCGGGGCGAAGACGGAAGAGCGGATCCTGAAGGCGCTCGCCGAGCAGCAGCAGGAGCCGTCCGACCGGCGGTTGCTCGGCGACGGGCTCGGCGCGCTGCTCGCGGTCGTCTCGGTGCTGCGCGAGCATCCTGCGGCGGTCGAGGTGTCCGAGGCCGGGAGCGCGCGCCGGCGCAAGGAGACGTTCCGCGACCTCGACATCATCGCCACGGCAACCGATCCGGAGGCGCTGATCGACTACTTCACGAAGCTCCGCTGGGTGGTCGACGTCGTCGCGAAGGGGCCGACGAAGGCGACGGTCCTCTCGAACGAGGGCCTGCGCTTCGACCTCCGTGTCGTCCCGCCGGAGTCGTACGGGAACCTCCTGCAGCACTTCACCGGCTCGAAGGATCACAACCTCGCGCTGCGCGAGCGCGCGGTGAAGGACGGGCTGTCCGTCTCCGAGTACTCGATCACCGTCGTCGAGACCGGGGAGGAGCTCACGTACGCGACCGAGGCGGACGTGTACGAGCGGCTCGGTTACCAGCTCATCCCGCCGGAGCTGCGCGAGAACGCCGGCGAGCTGCAGGCGGCGAGGAAGGGTGAGCTACCGACACTCGTCGAGCTCGGCGACATCAAGGGCGACCTGCACAGCCATACGACCTACTCGGACGGTCGCGACCTCCTCGAGCAGATGGCGCTCGCCGCGCGGCAGCGCGGGTACGCGTATCTCGCGATCACCGACCATCCGCGCGGGACGCTCGCCGAGCAGGACCTCGAGATCGACGCGCTCAACGAACAGCTGAAGCCGTTCAGGCTGCTCAAGGGGATCGAGGTCAACATCCGCATCGACGGCTCGCTCTCCCTCCCCGACGACGTGCTCGCCGAGCGCGACTGGGTGATCGCCTCGCTGCACGCGGCCTTCGACCGTAACCCGACCGAGCGCGTACTGGCAGCGATGGACAACCCGCACGTCGACATGGTCGGCCACCTGACCGCCCGCAAGATCAACATCCGCCCGCCGGCCGACGTGCAGTTCGAGCGGGTCGTCGAGAAGGCGCTCGCGACCGGAACGTTCCTCGAGATCAACGCGCAGCCGAACCGTCTAGACCTGCGCGACACGCATGCGCGCATGGCCGGGGAGGCCGGCGTCAAGATCGCCGTCAACACCGATGCGCACCAGCTCAGCGCTCTGCAGCACATCGAGATGGGCGTCGCCCAGGCGCGGCGTGCATGGCTGACGAAGGCGCAGGTGCTCAACACGCGGAGCTGGGCGCAGATCGCGAAGCTGCGCAAGTGAGCTTTCGCGAGGACGGTACCGCCGCCCTCGAATGGGCGGCGCGATACCTGGAACGCGTCGGTGACCTTCCCGTCCTGGCCCAGGTCGAGCCCGGAGACATTCGGAAGCGGCTGCCGCCGACCCCGCCGGAGCGCGGCGAGCCGTTCGCGGATCTATTGCGCGACCTCGACGAGGTGATCCTCCCCGGCGTCACGCACTGGCAGAGCCCGCGCTTCTTCGCGTACTTCTCGAACAGTGCGGCGGAGCCGGGCATCCTGGCGGAGCTGTTGGCAGCGACGCTGAATTCCGTCGCGTTCCTCTGGCGCACGGCACCCGCGTCGACCGAGCTCGAGGCGCACATGGCGGACTGGGCCGCGCAGTTGCTCGGCCTTCCCGACGGCTGGCACGGTCACATCGAGGACACCGCCTCGACCTCGACGCTGGCCGCGCTCGCAGCCGCACGGGAAGCGACTGGAGGCCACGTCGTCGTTTGCTCGGAGCACGCACATTCCTCGGTCGACAAGTGCGCGAAGCTCCTCGGCCTCGAGCTGCGCAAGACTCCGGCCGACGAGGAGTTTCGGCTGCGTGTCGACAAGCTCGATCTGAGCGACGCCGCCGCCGTGGTCGCCACGGTCGGCACGACGTCGGTCGCGTCCGTCGATCCGGTGTCGCCGCTCGCCGACGCGTGTGCCGATGCCGGCGTGTGGTTGCACGTCGATGCCGCGTACGCCGGCTCGGCGTGGGTCTGTCCCGAGTTCCGCTGGTCGCAGCACGGCGTCGAACGCGCCGACTCACTCGTCGTCAATCCGCACAAGTGGTTGTTCACGCCGATGGATTGCTCGCTGCTGTGGTCGCGGCGGCCGGAGGAGCTGCGTCGTGCGTTCAGCCTCGTCCCGGAATACCTGCGCACGAGCGACGAGGTGGACAGTCTCTCGGAATACGGCCCGGCGCTCGGCCGCCGCTTCCGTTCGCTGAAGCTCTGGGCGGTGCTGCGCTGTTACGGGCGCGAGGGCCTCCGGTCTCGAATCCGGGAAGCGGTGCGTTTGGCTGAGAAGTTCGAGAAGTGGGTCGAGGCGGAGCCGGGATGGGAAGTCTCGGCCCCTCGCCACTTCTCGCTCGTCTGCTTTCGTCGAGACGCTTCCGACGAAGAGAACGAGGCGATTGTCGAACGAGTCAACCGCAGCGGCGAGCTCTTTCTGTCGCACACGCGGTTGCACGGTCGCTATGTCATCCGGTTGGCCATCGGCAACGAGCGGACGACCGAGGACGATGTCCGCAGGGCGTGGGCGGCGCTCCGGGGCGTCTAACAACTCTTGCAGACACGCGTCTAATTCCTATTGAATCCCGCGTGTAATGGGGGATGGAGCAACAGCTCCAACGGAAGGCATTGGGGTCGGCCCCGGCGTCGCTCGGGGTCACAAACGAGGAGGAGAAGCATGCGTAAGAGGCTGATGTTTCCGGCTCTGCTCGCGGTCGTCCTAGTGGCGTCCGTGGTGGCAGCCGGATCGCAGGCCATGACCGACCGTGCCGGCTCGCCGAAGGTGACGACGGTGACGTTGAACGGTTGGCAGGTCTCGCCGGCCGAGGAGACGAAGCTGCAGTCGGTCGTCTCGACCTTCAACAGGACCCACCCGAATATCAAGATCGACTACTCGTCGATCACCGGTGACTACCAGGCTCAGATGCTCGCGAAGTTCGCCGCGCGCAAGCCGCCGGATGTGTTCTACGTCGACGTGGCCGACATCCGCGACTGGGTCGGGCAGGGTGTGATCCAGCCGCTCGACTCGTACGTGAAGGCGACGAAGTTCTCGACGAAGCCGTTCTACAAGAACCTGTTGAACGCCTTCAAGGTCGGGGGCCATTACTACGGCTTCCCGAAGGACTGGTCGTCCCTCGGGATGGAGGTCAACACCACACTGCTTGGCAACAACCCGGTCCCGAAGACGTGGGCGCAGCTGAGGAGCGTTGCGTCGAGGATCAACGTGCCGGGCGGCAAGCCGATCTGCCTCAGCGCCGACTGGGCGCGGATGATGGCGTTCGTCTACCAGGCCGGTGGGTCCGGTCAGTGGAAGGACGCGACCACGGCTCCGTTCCGGGCCGCGGCCAACTTCTATGTGGGGCTGCTCAACTCCGGTCTCGCGGCGACGCCTGACAAGCTCGGTGCAGGCTGGTGCGGAGAGGCGTTCGGCAAGCAGAAGGTCGCGTTCGCATTCGAGGGGAACTGGATGTTCCCGACGATGCAGTCGTTCCCAGGCGTGAAGTTCACGACGGCACCGCTGCCCAAGGGCAAGCGGTGCGGCAACCTCGCGTTCACGGTGTCGTACTCGATGTCGAAGGACTCGCAGCACAAGGCGGCCGCGTGGCAGGTGCTGAAGTACCTCGTCGGCCGCCAGGGCATGCAGCAGTGGATCTCGCTCGGCCTCGCGCTGCCGACGCGGGTGGACGTCCACGCGGTCCCCGGTCGCGGTGCGTTCATCCGGTACCCGGCGTCGGTGCACGGCTGGGGTGCCCAGAAGGGCTTCCGCCACATCTGGAACGACGTCGCGAACAACGAGTTGACTGCGGTGATCGCCGGCAAGGAGTCGGTGAACGAGATGCTGCAGAAGATCGCAGCGGCCGCACGGTAGGGCTAGCAGAACGACAACAGCTTCCCGCGCGTCCTTCGGGGCGCGCGGGAGGCGTTTAGCACTGGAGGGCGGATGGCGGTTGCAGTCGCGAGGCGCCGGCAGGCGCGAGGACTCGGCAACGAGCGGGTGAGGGAGGCGCTCGTCGGCTACGGGTTCATCGCGCTGCCGATGGCGTTCTTCCTGCTGTTCTTCATCGTCCCGATCGGCTACGCGTTCTACATCAGCCGCTACAACTGGCAGATCTTCAAGGGCCCGTACGTCGGCTGGGGAAACTACCGCCAGCTCTACCACGACACGGTCTTCTGGCACCACGCAGTTCGCAACACGCTCGTCTACACGGCGTTCGTCGTGCCTTTGCAGATAGCGCTCGGGCTTGCGCTGGCGGTCGTCGTCAATCAGGCGATTCGCTTCCGCACGTTCTTCCGCGCCGCGTTCTACTTCCCGTCACTTGCCGCCTCGGCGGCGATCGCGGCGATCGCGACCTACATCCTCGCCTCTGACGGGCTCTTCAACACGGTTCTGAACCACCTTGGCTATCACCACAACAACGCCTGGTTCGGAGAGCAGAGCACGGCGCTGCCCTCGATCATCGGGCTGAACGCCTGGACCACGTCGGGGACGATGATGCTCTTCTATCTCGCCGCGTTGCAGGCGATCCCCACCGACGTCTACGAGGCAGCCGCGATCGACGGGGCGGGCGCGTGGCGAACCTTTTGGAAGGTCACCTTTCCGCTTTTGAAGCCCGCCCACTTCTTCGTCCTCGTGGTCTCGATCATCGGCTCACTACAGATGTTCGACCAGGCCTTCTTGATCGGCGGTGCGTCAGGCGGTCCGAACTACTCGACGATGACCGTCGTCCTGTACCTCTACAACCAATCGATCAAGAACATCTCGTTCGGATACGGCGCCGCGATCGGCGTCGTCCTCTTCGTCTTCATCTTCACGGTCACGGTGATCCAGAGGCTGCTGTTCGGCAAGCCCGAGGTCGCCTGATGAGCACCGGGCAACTACCCCCCGTCGCTGCAGCCGAAGAGCTCGCGCGCGAGGGTGAGGCCGCGAAGGGTACGCCAGCCGCGACGTCCGGCATCCCCGGCCGCGAGCGGGGGGAACGCATTCGCACCGCGATCGCCTACATCGTCATGTTCGCCGTCGCCGTGCTCTTCGCTGTTCCATTTCTCTGGAGCGTGTCGACGTCGTTCCGGACACTCGCGGACACCGTCGCAGGCTTCTCGCTCCTACCGAAGCACTGGACGCTCTCGGGTTACGACGAAGCGTTTCATACGTTCAACTTCGGGCGCTACACGCTGAACAGCTTCATCATCGCGGCAGCGATCACCATTTCGAACCTCTTCCTTGCGTCGCTCGGCGGCTACGCGTTTGCGCGACTCAAGTTTCCGGGCCGCGAGGTGCTGTTCTTGCTCGTGCTGGGGACGCTGATGATCCCCGACCAGTTGCGTCTCGTCCCGATCTACCTCATGCTCGTCAACTGGATACCGGGTTGGGTGGGGCATCTCGGCTGGCACAACGCGAGCTTCATCAACCGGAACGGCGTCATCATGATCCAGCTCGTCTCGGCGGCGAGCCTCTTCCTGATGCGGCAGTACTTCCTGACGATTCCGCGTGACCTCGAGGAGGCGGCGAAGCTCGACGGCGCCGGCTACTTCAAGACGTATCGCAAGGTGATGCTCCCGCTCGCGGGCCCGGCGCTGGCGGCGGTCGGGATCCTGACGTTCCAGGGTGCGTGGAACGGCCTCTTCTGGCCCGCGATCTTGCTGCAGGACAAGAGCCAGTACACGATCCCGATCGGGATCGCGAACTTCCGCTTCGCGTACCAGACGTTATGGCCGCCTCTGATGGCGGCGAGCGTTCTGGCGATTCTGCCGATCCTGGTGATCTTCATTGTGTTCCAGCGCTACTTTGTCGCGGGCGTCGCGGCCGCCGGGGTGAAGGGTTGAGCCTCGGTCGCGCGCTCGGGGTTGCGGCGGCGGATCTGTACCACCAGGCCTGGCGGCTCGTCATCCTCAACACGCTCCTCGGGCTGGGACTCGTTGTCGTCGTACTCGCGAGCGTCGCGGTGCGCGGTGCGTTCCTCCTAGCGATCCTCATCGGCCCCGCGATCGCCGCCGTGATGCACTGCGCAGTCACGCTCGCTCAGACGGAAGACCTCCGGCTTGCCGAAGCAGTCAGAGGGCTGCGGCGACACTGGCGCCGCGGGCTGGCGCTCGGGTTTGCGCTTGCGGTGGCCGTCGGGCTCGGTGCTTTCGCGGTGCCGTTCTACGCACATGCCGGCACGTGGGCCTGGCCTTTCGCAGCCGTTTGCGTCTACCTGCTCCTGCTGTTCGCCGTGTTCCAGCTGGCGCTCTGGCCGCTCGCGGTCTTCGAGTCGGGAGAGCCTCTGAGAACCGTCGCTCGGGACGCGGCGTTCACAGTCGCGCGGCGGCCGCTTGGCTTCATCGGACTCGCCGTCGCCCTGTTGCTCGTCAACGTCGTCGGAGTCGCCGCCGCGATCCTGCCCTTCCTCACGCTCACGATCGCGTACTCGTTCCTCGTTTCCGCACACTTCGCGTTGCCGAAGAATCCAGCCAGGGAGGCCTGAGCATGGCGAGCGTCACCTATGACCACACGACGAAGGAGTTCGGCGACACGAAAGCCGTCAATGACCTGATGCTGGAGATCCAGGACGGTGAGTTCATGGTCCTGGTCGGTCCGTCGGGCTGCGGCAAGAGCACCGCGCTGCGCATGCTCGCCGGGCTCGAGAAGGTTTCGAAGGGCCGCATCCTGATCGGCGACCGCGTCGTCAACAACGTCGCACCGCAGCATCGGGACATCGCGATGGTGTTCCAGTCGTACGCCCTCTATCCGCACATGACGGTGTACGACAACCTCGCGTTCGGCCTCCGCAACCAGAAGGTCCCGCGCAGCGACATCGACGGGCGGGTGCGCCGCGCCGCCGACATCCTCGATCTCGGGCCGCTGATCAAGCGCAAGCCGAAGCAGCTCTCCGGCGGGCAGCGCCAGCGTGTCGCGCTCGGCCGCGCAATCGTTCGCGAGCCAGTCGCATTCCTCATGGACGAGCCCTTGTCGAATCTCGATGCAAAGCTGCGTGTCCAGACGCGTGCGGAGATCCTCAAGCTGCAGACCGAGCTTGGCACGACGACGATCTACGTCACGCATGACCAGGTCGAGGCGATGACGATGGGGGATCGCATTGCCGTGATGAGCGAGGGTGTTCTCCAGCAGATCGGGACGCCGGAAGACGTCTATACAGACCCGGACAATATGTTCGTCGCCGGGTTCATCGGCTCGCCGGCCATGAACCTCATCCCAGCGGCTTCTCTGATGGGGGTCGGTGGTGGGCAGGACCGCATCGCCGGGTTCCGGCCGGAGCACATCGATTTGGGCAACGGGCGGCCCGACGCGATCCCTTTCACGGCGCGCGTCGAGGTCGTCGAATACCTCGGCGACGAACAGCTCGCGCACCTCACACGGAACGACATGACCCTGCAGGCGAAACTCCCGGTAGATCAGCGTCTCAACGCAGGCGACGAGCGGGAGTTCTCAGTGCCGCGGAACAAGCTCCTGCTCTTCGACGCCGAAACCGAAGAGCGGGTGCAGGCCTAGGCTCTTACTCGGGCTCGAACTCCGTGCGTGTTGCCGCGGTTGCGTAAGCCCATGCCGCCACGATGCGCGGCCGAACCCGATAGACGTGGTCGTCGGCGACGAAGATCGTCGCGCGTTCGCCGGTTCCCGGATCGACGTACTTCTCCCGGTACGCCCTGTCGACTCGCTCGAGCTCGGCACGATTGACGACACGTTCCGCTCGTCCTTTGAGAATGATCGGATCGGTTCCGTCTCCGTTCAGGAGGACCACCTCGGGCTGAGTCGCGATGTTGCGAGCCTTGCGTGCAACCGACGCGCACGTGAAATACGCGGCACCGCCGTCCCACCAGAACCAGATCGGAGTGGCGTCGGGACGTCCGGCCGGCGATGCGGTGGCGATCCAGATCTCCCGCATGCCCCGCAACCGCCGATCGACGCTTTCCCAGGGAATATGCCCCCGTCGCGTCTTCACAATCGCTGCAGCAACGGCAGGACGCAGGCTTGCGACTGCAGGACGAGGTCGGCCGCGGCGACGAGCTCCTGAGGGCCTTCGGGGGACGCGACCGTCGCGCGCACGCCGAGCTCGAGCTGCTCGAGCGCTGCGAATGCGTCGAGGTCAGTCGTGTCGTCGCCGACGTACAGCGCCCGCTCGAGCCCGTGTTCCCGCAGTAGCCGACCCACGGCCGTGCCCTTGTTCGCGCGGAGCGGTGGGACGAGCTCGAGCACCTTCCGACCGTAGCGCGCGACGAAGCCGGCGCGACGCGCGCGGTCGGCGATCGGGTCGAGCGTCCGGCGCGCCTCGTCGTCGTCGAGACCGCGGTAGTGCAACGCCGCGGTCAGCCCCTTGTCCTCGACGCGCGGCCAGTCGAGCTCCGCCAGGAAGCGCTTCAGTCTCGAAGACCACGCGGCGGCGTCAGGCTCGAGCTCCAGGCCGTGGTTGCCGACGTACGTCAGCTCCGGAACCCCGACGACGCTCCGGGCGTCGTCGCCTGCGCGGCCCGAGACGCAGGCGACGAGCGCGTAGCGCGCTACCAGCCGGTGCAGCTCCGCCCGAGCGTCCTCCGGAACGCGCGCGTCTTCGGGCCGGGGCACGATCGGCGCGAGCACGCCGTCGACGTCGAAGAAGAGCGCTGCACGCGCCGGATCCTCCGCCAGGCGTTCGAGCAGCCTCACCGGCCTAGGATACGAGCGTGCGGCTCGTCCTCATCGGCCTCGTCGCCGGCTTCTTCAGCGCGATGTTCGGGGTCGGGGGCGGGGTCGTCATCGTCCCGCTGCTCTTGCTGCTCGGCCGCTTCCAGGCGCCGGCGGCGACTGGGACCTCGCTCGCGGCCATCGGAATCACCGCGGTATCGGGCGTGATTGCGTACGCGCTCCACGGCGACGTCGACGTCGCCTACGCGGCGCTCGTCGGTGTGCCGGCGGCTGCGTCCGTCAGCCTCGCAGCCGCCGTCCAGCAGCGGCTGCGGACGCGGACGATCGAGCTCCTGTTCGCGGCGTTTCTCCTCGGCGTCGCCGTCTGGCTCTTCCTCAAGTGACGTACGCGCTCGCAGTCGTCCTCGGCCTTGCGGCCGGCGTGCTCGCCGGGATGTTCGGCGTCGGCGGCGGGATCCTGTTCGTGCCGACGCTCGTCGCGCTCGGGCTGAGCCAGCACGACGCGGCGGGAACGTCGCTGCTCGCGATCATTCCGACGGCGATCGTGGGGACGTGGCGGCAGACGCGCTACGGCAACGTGCGCTGGCGCGCTGCGCTCATCGTCGGCGTCGCCGCCGCCGCGGCGGCGCAGGGAGGCACCGCGGTGGCCGAGGCGCTCTCCGGGCCGACGTTGCGGAAGCTGTTTGCCGGCTTGCTCGTCCTCATCGCCGTGCAGATCGCGTGGCGCGCACGCCGTCGGGAGTCGTGAGCCGGAGCACGCACGCATGAACTCTCGCCAGCCGCGTGTCTATCCTTCCTCCATGGCGGGTCCTGAGGACGTCTGGCTCCCACTCGTCGACGAGCCTGTCGGCAACATCGTCGCGCAGATCCAGGCCGAAGACCCCGAGATCGAGAAGCTCGTCGGCTCGCCGCACCGCATCCTCGCGTTCCGCACGTTCGCGTACATCCGCGTCGGCATCCTGCTCGGCGAGCTGCTCTTCGAGCAGGAACGCACGCCGCAGGACGCCGACGAGACGTGGGTCGAGGCGCTGCTGCGCGATCCGAAGCACCACGACGCGCTGCACCGGGAAGTGCGCGCCGTCGCGGAGGAGATCGCCGCCGACCCGAAGTACGCGGACGACGAGCCGCTCGGGCCGGACGAGGGAACGCGCGAGCGCTTCCGCGAGTTCGCGCGCAAGCAGTTTGCAGGCGAGTAACGCCTTCGCGAGCGCCGGCGCGGCGTCGCCGGAGGAGTTCTACGACCAATACACCATGGACCTCGAGCCCGAGGGGCAGTGGGCTCGCGCACGGCGTCGCTTCATGCGTCACCGCCTCGCCGTTGTCAGCCTCGTCATCCTCACGGTCGTCTTTGCAGCAGGATTCCTCTCGAGCCACATCGCGCCGTACGGCTACGACGAGATCAAGGTCGATGCCTTGAACTCGCCGCCCTCGTGGGCGCATCCGTTCGGCACCAGCCAGATTGGCCGGGACTACTTCAGCCGAACGCTCTTCGGCATCAAGACGGAGGCGGAGATCGTGCTGATCGTCGGTCTCGTGGGCACGTTGATCGGCACGCTCGTCGGCGCGGCCTCAGGCTACCTCGGCGGGTTCACGGACTCCGTTGTGATGCGACTCGCCGACGTGCTCCTGACGGTTCCGCCCCTGGTGGTCGTGCTGGTCGCCGCCGCGTTTCTGCATCCGGACACGCTCGCGAAGACGTCCTTGCTCTTCGCAGTGGTCTTATGGATGCCGGTCGCGCGCGTGGTGCGCAGCGCGAGTCTCATCGTGCGGCAGCAGGAGTACGTGGAGGCAGCGCGCGCGATGGGCGCGAGCGACCAGAGGATCATCCGGCGCCACGTTCTCCCGAACGTCATCGGCGCAGTCGCAGTTGCGGCGTCGGTGCTGGCCGCGAGTGTGGTCATTCTCGAGACAACCCTCTCGTTCCTCGGTCTTTCTCGGGTGGCGCTCGGGGGCGGCCGTACCGAAGCGACCATTCCGAGCCTCGGTGACGTGCTCGCGGGCGCGCAGAACGAGGGTCTTTTCAACTGGTGGGGCATCGTCTTCCCCGGCCTGGCGGTCATTTTCATCGTCGCCCCGATCTACTTCATCGGCGACGGGATCCGCGATGCGCTCGACCCGACGCAGAGCCGTTACGTCTCCGAGCGCGAGCTCGCGCGTCGCCGCCGCGGACCGTCTCGGCTGACGCGCGTGGTGCGCGCGCTTCCACGGCCGCATGTCTCGATCCGCGTGCGGACGCCGGAGCGGCTGCTCGCGGTTGGGGACGCACTTGC
>DATIDT010000071.1:0-46326 GCA_035456125.1 Gaiellaceae bacterium | reverse complement strand
GCGTACGCGCTGCAGCAGACGATGGTCATTCCGGCGCTCCCGACGCTGCAGCACGACCTGAACACGACGACGACGTGGGTGACGTGGGTGCTGACGGTTTTCCTGCTCGTCGCATCCGTCGCGACGCCGATCCTCGGGAAGCTCGGCGACCAGTACGGGAAGGAACGCGTCCTGCTGATCTCGATGCTGCTCTTTCTCGCCGGCTCGATCGGCGCCGCGCTCGCGTGGAACATCTGGTCGCTGATCGCCTGGCGCGCGCTGCAGGGCGCGGGCGCAGCCGTGTTCCCGCTGAGCTACGGGATCATCCGCGACGAGTTTCCGCGCGAGAAGGTCGGCGTCGCGATCGGGCTGATCTCCGCCGTCTTCGGGATCGGCGGCGGCTTCGGCATCGTCCTCTCGGGCGTCATCGTCGACCACCTCTCCTGGCGCTGGCTCTTCATCGTCGGCGCCGTCAACATCGCCGCCGCGGCGGTCCTCGTCCATCGCTTCGTGCCCGAGTCGCCGATCAAGACGCCGTCGCGTGTCGACTTCGTCGGCGCGACGCTGCTCTCCGGCGGCTTGATCGCGATGCTCGTCGCGCTGACGGAGGGCGAGAGCTGGGGATGGACGTCGACACGCACCCTCGTGCTCTTCGCGGTCGCGCTCGTCCTCTTCGTCGCCTGGGGGCTGGCCGAGCTCCGCGTTGCCGAGCCGATGGTGGACATGCGGATGATGGCGATGCGGCAGGTGCTCTTCACGAACCTGACGGCGCTCGTCGCCGGGTTCGCGATGTTCGGCACCTTCGTCCTCGTCCCGAACTTCGTCGAGACGCCGCACGGGCTGCCGCTTCATGTGCAACGGCTCGTGGACTACGGCTTCGACGCGAGTGCGACCAAGGCCGGGCTCTACCTGCTGCCGAGCTCGGTCACGCTGCTCTTTGCCGGGCCGCTCGCGGGGCTGATCGGGCGGCGGACGGGGTCGAAGTGGCCGCTCTCGGTCGGGCTCGTCCTCGTCGCCGGCGCGGCGGCGTCGCTCGCGGTCTGGCACGACGAGCCGTGGCAGATCCTGCTCGCGATGGCAGTCCTCGGTATCGGCGTCGGCTTCGCCTTCGCCGCGATGGCGACGCTGATCACGGAAGCGGTACGGCCGTCCGAGACGGGCGTCGCCACCGGGATGAACACCGTCATGCGCACCGTCGGCGGGGTGATCGGCGGCCAGGTGGGCGCGGCGCTGCTCACGGCGCACACGATTCCGCGCACCGGCGGCGTCCCGTCCGTCGTCGGCTACGAGTTCGCCTTCGCGATCGGCGCCGTCGCGGCGTTCGCCGGCGCGACGCTCGCCGTCTTCGTGACGCCCCCGCGGCTGCGCCGCCGCGAGCAGCTCGAATTAACCGAAGTCTTAGGCGGGTCTTGAGCCGCTCTTAGGGCGGCGGGGTTCGATGAGTGGACACGACGACCAAAGGAGGTCACGCGTGGTCCGTACGAGGCACGCCGCCTGGATCGCCGCCGCCCTTACGGCAATGGCGCTCGGTGGCGCGGGAGTTGCGCTCGCCGCGAGTGGCGGCGGCAACGGCTCGTCGTCGGGCACGGGCACCACACCGACGACAACCCAGTCGAGCTCGCACCACTGCGACCACGACACCTAGCGCACTCGCGACCTACGGGCATGTCCCAGGGCCTGTCCCCGGGACATGCCCGCCGTCTGCTCAGGAAGGAATGACGCTGACCGACATCTCGTAGAACCGGTCGATCGCGACGAAGAGCCTAACCGCCGCTCTGCTCGCCAGTCGCGTTCGCGATCGCCGGGAGCGTCGCGAACCTCAAAGCGGCACCCGGTCGGGCAGGAGATAGAGCGCAAGCGCGACGGCGACGACCTGCGCGGCGCTGTCTTCCTCGACGGCGGCGAGTGCCACAGGCCAGGTGGCGTACCACGGAAGCACCCACGGGCTGGTCAAGACGAGGAGCGCTGCGCCCAGGGAGAGGCTCGGCCGGCGGCGAGCGAGGTAGAGCGCCCCGGCGGCGAGCGCCACCAAGGGAAGGCCGTGTGCCGCCGGCGAGGGAACGCCCAGCGCCTCGAGTCGCGCCGTCAGGCCGAAGCTCGCCTCTCGGCCGGCGAGCGGCGTCACTGCCGACAACCACGACGCGCCGAAGATCGCGGTCGAGGCTGCCGCCACAATGACCGCAGCGGCCGCAGCGCCCAACCACACGCCGCGCCCCGAGCGCTGCAGAAGGAGGAGCGCGAGCGCAGGCGCTTTGATCGCCCCCGCCAGCGCCCAGACGGCGCCGCCCACGACGTATCGGCGTCGGCTGACGAGCGCGAGCGCTCCCAGCAGCAGGACGACCATCCACGCATCGTTGTGGCCGCCGCCGGCGAAACTCAGCGCGACGAGCGGATTCCAGCCGACAAACACCGCCGCGAATGCCTTCCGCCGCGCGATCACCGCCGCCAGCGCCGTCGCCGCGATGCCGCCGAGAGCGGCGACGATTCGAAAGAGGAGCGACGCGAGCTCGGGAGACCGCCGTGCAGCAGCCGCGACTCCACCCGCTGCGAGCGTGAACGCCGGGCCATACACAGACGTCTGACGCTTCCAGGCGACGGCTCGTGTGGCCGGGTCGTGCGCGAAGCGGATCGGAGGCGCGACGAATGGGTTGCGGTCGTACGTCGCAACGATCCGGCCGTACGCCCAGTAGCTGTAGACGTCGCGCGACAACAACAGCGGGCCGGCCAGCGGCGTCAGCTGGATCGCCACGGCGACTGCGACGACGAGCGTCAACGCGGTCGGGCCTCGACGCAGCTCGAGCAGCGCGAGAACGTAGAAGAGGAACGCGAGACCGACAGCCACGAGGAACAGCACGGCCCAGGCGTCGGTGGCCTCGCGACCTCCGACGTGGAGGGGCGACCCTTTGACCGACGCACCCGTGACGGCGACGGCGACGGCGGCGACCGTCGCGAGACCGAGCGTTGGAGTCGTCAGCCGAGACGGACGGTCGTCAGCACGAAGACCGCATGCTGCGAAATCGTGACGCTCACGACACCGTTTGCGTCGGCCGTCACCGTTTGCCTCGGCGCGACGAGCCCATCCGCATTCGCGTTCCAGACCAGGAGATTAACCGGCTTCGACGGCGGAAGACCCGCGATCGAGTACGACGTCGTGGCCGTCGTGCCCGTGTTCAGCTGCGCTCCGGCGGTGTCGAGACCGATCATCGTGAGCTGCTTCTTCTTGCCGACGTAGGACGCGAGCAGGCGCGAGGTGCCCGGCACCGAGTCGGTGCCCACCACCTGCCAGCCTCGCTTCACCGTCGTGGTGAAGAGCTGGAGGAGGTTGTACATCGGATAGAGCGGCCAGCCGTTCTGCGGCGCCCCGATCAGGTAGTACGCCTGCGTCCCGTTGTCGTACTTGCCGTAGTACGAGTCCCACTTGCTCGTACCCATGAAGCCGAGGTCAGCGGCGAGCACGTCGAACCACGCGTGCTGGAACGCGCTGACGTTCGTCTGCGTGATCGCCGTGCCGTCCTCCCAGACGCCGGGGTCGACTGTCGCCGCACCGTTGAACGTGCGCAGGCCGCGAACGCCGTACTCCGTCACGTAGATCGGCTTGCGCGCGTTCTGCGGCAGTGCGTCGACGATCGCGCGCACCTCGGTCAGGCGGTCGACGAGCTTCTGCGTGTCCCAGTAGTCCCAGAAGACGTGGATCGAGTACGCGTCGAGGATGTCCGACATGCGCGACCCGAGGTACTGGAACCAGACGTCCTGGTTCGGCGCGCCGGTGTCGGGGCCACGCGTCAGGTCGCCGCCCATGTACTTCACCTGGCCGCGGATCGACTGGATCAGCGGATCGAGGTCGCGGTACTGCTTCTCGTACGCCTCCATCGTCATGCGCGTGCGATTCGGCTCGTTCTGGAGCGTGACCCACTTGAGGTGCGTGATGCCCTTGTTGCGGACGAGGTCGAGCAGGACGTTGGCGAAGGCCTGCGGCTGGAACGTCCCGCCCTGCCAGGTGATGTTGATATCGGTGCCCGTGCTCTGCGCGAACTGCACGGTGCGGACGAAGGACTGCATCTTGTCCGGGTCGGTGAACGCCTGTGGGGTGAAGAAGATGCGCGAGAACTCCGGGTGCAGCGCGCGCATCTTGTTCTCCATGTCGAGGACGTTCTGGTCGGTCACGCCGGCAGCGCGGCTGAGGGCGGCATACACGTGATGGTTGAACTGGCCGCCGTACCCCGCGAAATCCGGGACGAGGACGGCGCCGGTGCGCGCCTTGAACTCGGCGACGTCGACGGTGAGCCTGCGCGGCTTCGTGCCGGTGACGGCGACGGTGAGCTTGTTCGGGCCGAGCGCCGTGAGGGTGAGCGGGAGCTTGACCGTCGTCCTGCGGCGCGGCCTGACGGTCACCGTGCGCTTCGCCCCGGCGACCGTGACGGTCGCCTTGCGCGGCCGCGCGGCGCGGTTGAGGAGCTTGACCTGGACGTAGAACGGATGCGACGGGAGGACCGCCCGGTTCGCCTGCACCGAGGCGACAACCAGACCGGTTGCTGCGTTGCCAGCACCCGGCCAGGCCGCCAGGAGCGCGAACGCAAAGAGGACCCCCCTCTTCACGGCGGATCAGGGTAGCGGCGACCCGTTAGGACTACTTGAAGATGTTCACGGCGCGGGCGGCCACGAGCAGGATCACGAGCGCCGACTGACCTGCCTCGAAGAGCATCAGGAGCTTCGCCCAGCGGCTGAGCGGCATCGCGTCGGTGGGGCTGAATGCGATCGAGTTGGTGAACGACACGTACATGTAGTCGACGAAGTGCGGCCGCCAATCAGGCGCGGCCAGGTCGGGGTTCTCCATCTGCGGGAACTGGAAGTCCGGCGGCGGCGGGTCGGGTCCCAGCCGGCTCGCGGGGCCGCCGCGATCGAAGACCCAGAACCAGTTGCCGTAGAGGACGACGCTCGTGAGCCAGACCGTCGCGCCCTTGAGCAGGAGGTGCGCCCCGCTCGTCTCGTGGCCGCTCACGAGTGACGAGATCACCGCAATGACGAGCAGCCCGTTGGCCGCGCTCGCAAGCCCGAGCAGGATGATCCCGACCTTGCGCCGGATTCCCATCTGCACGAGCGCGCGGTGTGGGAGCGTCCACGTGTCGATGCCGAAGATCATGAGCTCGAACGGCACCGGCACGAGCCACACCCACCAGTCGAGCGCCCACGTCGCCCAGCCCTCCGCCCGGCTGATGACCGCCATGGCGATCTGCAACAGCATCGGAACGGCGATCGCAGGGCCGGCCTCCCAGCGCGATTCGATCTCCGCTTCGCGGCGTGCGGCCTCGTCCACTAGGTTGAGCATATGGCCACGAACTTCGTGAGCCGGGCCGAAAAGGCGACGCGAAGCTCGAAGCGAGTGGCGTTACGGGACGGGGTCGACTACGTCGAGCTCGTCCGCGACGTCGCCGCGATGGCCAACTCCGGCGGCGGCGTGATCGTGCTGGACGGCGTCGCCGGCGTCGACGAGGAGCTGCTGCACGAACGGCTGCACGCGTACGCGGAGCCGGAGTTCGAGGGCTTCTCCGTCGAACCGCTGTCGCGCGACGGCCGACCGTCGACGGCGGTCGTCGTCGAAGGCGTCGGCAATGCACCGCTCGTGTTCACGCAGACAGGTCGGGTCGGCGACGACCACGTCGCGTTCGTGCGCGGCGGCTTGTACTTCCGGCACGGCGCGAAGAGCGAGGCGGCGACCGGCGAGGACGTCCGCGATTTCATCCGTCGCCGGCTCGAGGCGACGCGAGCGCAGTGGCTGGCGAACATCCGCCAGGTGATGCACGCGCCCGACGGCGCCGAGGTCGCTGTGATCGAGACGGCGGAGCGCGACGAGGAGGGGCGGCCGACGCTGATCCGGCTGACGACCGACCCACACGCGCCGCTGTACGGGCAGGTCGACCCCGATCAGTCGCATCCGTACCGGCAGAAGGAAGTCATCCGCGAGGTGAACGCGCGTCTGGGCGAGGGGGCCGTGAACGCGTTCGACGTCCTCAGCGTGCGGCGCGTGCACGCGATCTCCGAGGATACGCGTCCGGAATTCGTGCACGTCCCCAAGTTCGGGTCGCCGCAGTACAGCGATGCGTTCGTCGAATGGCTCGTTGCGGAGCATGAGCGCGATCCGCGATTCTTCGGGCAGGCGAAGACGTCCTACCTCGCCACTCGACCCAGCACCCGTCGCGAAAGGAGAAGCTGATGCCCGGCAAGCCCGTGCACATCGAGATCGCCGCCCAGGACACCGGCCGCGCGCAGGACTTCTACAGAGGCCTGCTCGGCTGGCAGTTCGAGTCGATGGAAGGCCCGATGGAGTACCACATGGTCCGCTTCTCCGAGGACACGGGCGGCGGCCTGTTCCCCGGTGACCCCGGCGCGATTCGCGTCTACTTCGACGTCGACGACATCAAGGCCGGAGCCGCGCGTGTCAACGAGCTCGGCGGGAAGGCCGACGACCCGCAGGCGGTTCCCGGCATGGGTTGGTTCGTCACCGGCACCGACACCGAGGGGAACGCGATCGGCCTCTGGCAGACGGACGCTTCCGCGCCCGCGCCGAGCTAGATCGTCCAGGTATCGCCGCCGCCGAGCAGCGCTGCGAGATCGCCCTCGCGCTGGGCGCGGGCGGTCTCGAGCTGCTCGGCCATGAGCTCGTCGTAGACGGGCCGCTCGACGTCCCGGAAGACGCCGACGGGCGTCGCGCCGCACGTCGACTGCGTCAGCCGCGTCAGCGCGAACGCGAGGCTCGACTCGATGTGGTGCGCGTCGTGCACGAGCAGCTCTGACTCGTCGCCCACGTCGACGACCTCGACCGAGCCGTCGGGGCGCTGGCGCACGCCCTTCGCGCCTTCCTCGCCGAACCGGATCGGCTTGCCGTGCTCGAGGTAGATCCGGTTCGTCTTGTCGTCGCGGACAAAGTCGAACGCGCCGTCGTTGTAGATGTTGCAGTTCTGGAAGATCTCGACGAACGCGCTGCCGCGATGCGCGGCGGCCGCGCGCAGCACGTCGGTCAGGTGCGCCCGGTCCGTGTCGATCGCCCGCGCGACAAAGGTCGCCTCTGCGCCGATCGCGACGCTCAGCGGATTGAACGGCCAGTCGAGCGAGCCCATCGGCGTCGACTTCGTCACCTTCCCGAGCTCGCTCGTCGGCGAGTACTGGCCTTTCGTCAGGCCATAGATCTGGTTGTTGAAGAGCAGGAGCTTGATGTTCACGTTGCGCCGCAGCGCGTGGATCAGATGGTTCCCGCCGATCGAGAGCGCATCGCCGTCGCCGGTCACGACCCAGACCGACAGGTCGGGACGGGACGTGGAGAGCCCGGTCGCGATCGCCGGCGCGCGGCCGTGGATCGAGTGCATCCCGTACGTCTCCATGTAGTACGGAAAGCGCGCCGCGCAGCCGATCCCGGAGATGAAGACGATCTTCTCCTTGGGGACATCCAACTCGGGCATGAAGGACTGGAGCGCGGCGAGGATGGCGTAGTCGCCGCAGCCCGGGCACCAGCGGACTTCCTGGTCGGTCTTGAAGTCCTTGGCGGTCAGCTTGCCGTTCGTCGCCACCCTCTCGATAGTAGCCTCCGCCCGTGGCCACATTCCACGGAACCTGCCTCTGCCGCGGCATCCGATTCGAGGTCGACGCCGAGCCCGAGACGCTCCGCTTCTGCCACTGCACGAGCTGCAAGCACCTCTCCGGCGGCGCCGGCACCGTCAACTTCGGCGTGGCCCCCTCGGCGATCCGGATCGTCGCGGGCGAGGACCTCATCCAGACCTTCGCGCCGGAGGGCGGCAGCGCCAAGACCTTCTGCCGGAACTGCGGCGCGAACCTCTTCGGCGGCGGCTGGCCCGACAGCGAGCACTGCAGCGTCCGCGTCACGACGATCGAGGAACCGCTCGACGCGAAGATCGGCGTCCACCTCTACGTGCGGTCGCTCGCTCCGTGGGAGTCGCTCCCGGACGACGGCGCCGACCGCTTCGAGACAACCAGCTCCTAGAGCGCCTTCCGCGCCTCGGCGACGGCCTCCTCGGCCCACGTGATCGCCTGCGGGTTGTCAGGATCGCGCTTGCGCACCTCGAGCGCCCGCTCGAACACGGCGAGCGCCTGCTGGTAGTCGCCGGCGTCGTAGTAGTGCCAGCCGAGGTTGTTCAGGAGGGGCCCGGCCCAGTACGCCGCCTCCGGCTGCGAGACCGCCAGCGCAAGGCCTCGGTCGGTCCACTCGGCCATCTTCTCGGGAACCGAGATCGCGACCATGTGCGCGGCGTCGCCGGCGAACCAGTACTCGCGGAGCTCCGACGCGCGCGCGTACGCCGCCTCGAACACCGGCGCCGCCGCGGCGCCGTCGCCGCTGGAGCGCAGCTTCCGGCCCCGCTCCAGCTCGACCCGGACGCACACGAGGCCGTTGTCGCCGGCCAGCGACTCCGCCTGCTGCAACAACGCCTCGCAGCCCTCGAACTCGTCGCGCAGCGAATGCACGCGGGCCAGCTGGGTGAGCACCTCCGCGCGCCCGACGTCCGAGCCCTCCCGCTCGAGCTGCTCGCGCAGGCGAGCCTCCGTCCCGTCGACGTCCTCGAAGTCCCAGAGCGGCCGGAGCCGGTCAGGCATCGATCGGGACATGGCCCGGCTCGGACGCAACACGCCCCAGCCATGCGTTCACCGCGGGATACGGCTCGAGCGAGAACCCGCCCTCCTCCGCGACGTGGGTGTACCCGTACAGGGCGAGGTCGGCGATCGTGAGCGAACGGCCGACGAGATAGTCGCGTCCGTCCAGATGCCCCTCGAGCCGGCGAAGCGCGCGCTCACCGCCCTTCGTCTTGCCCTCGCGTTCCGGCTCGAACTCCTCCGGACGCCCAGAGTACGCAATCCAGAAACGCGCGACGGCGATCGTGGGCTCGAGCTGATACTGCTCGAAGAACATCCACTGCAGTACCTGCGCGCGCTCGTACGGATCGTCCGGGACGTAGCGCGTGCCGTCGCCGAAGAACCAGAGGATCGCGGCCGATTCGCCGAGCGGGCGGCCGTCGTCGAGCACCAGCGTCGGCACCGTCAGCCCCGGATTCAGGTGGCCGAGCAGCTCTCGCCGGTTCGAGCGGTCGACGACGTCGACTGTCCGCCGCTCGTACGGAATCCCCAGGTGCGCGAGGAGCAGCCGCACCTTGTAACAGTTGCCCGACACCGGGCTGTCGTACAGGAGCATCAGAGCGGCACCCGCGGAAGCCAACGTGGAACACGCGCGAGGTATTCCTCGTACTCGGCTCCGAACCGACGGCGGAGCGCCGGCTCCTCGACGAAGGGGAGGTAGACGGCGTTGACGACGGCGAACACGGCCAGCTCGATTGCGATCGCCCACGACCGAAAGAAGAGCGCCTGGCCGGCGAGAATCGTCCCGACGCCTGTGATCATCGGATTGCGCATATGGCGGTAGGGGCCGCGCACCACGAGCGCGGAGGTCGGGTCCCACGGCGCCAGTGTTCCGCGGCCGACCTTGGCGAACAGGATCACCGTCCAGACAACGAGGGCGAGACCGATTGCGACGAGGATTGCGCCCAGGATGGCGGTCGCCGGCTGCAGAGTCGCGCCGCCGAACCAGACGAGGAAAGCCGGAACGACGACTGTGACCGTGCCGGGCAGCAGCACGATCGCGCGGAGCTGCTTCAGGCGTCCACCATCGCGCCGATCGCCTCGGCGACCTCGCCGGCGCGGAACGGAATCCCGCGCACGAGGTTGAACCCCGTTGCGTCGACGAGGAACTCCGCGCGGATCAGCTTCTGCAGCTGGCCGAGGTTGATCTCCGGCACCAGCACCTTCTCGTAGCCGCGCACGACCTCGCCGGTGTTGCGAGGGAACGGATTGAGGTAGCGGAGGTGCGCGTGCGCGACCTTCTTCCCGGTCGCGCGCACACGGCGCACGCCGGCTGCCACCGCGCCGAACGTCCCGCCCCAGCTGAGCACCAGCGTGTCGGCGCCGTCGGGATCGTCGACCTCGAGCTCGGGGATGTCCTGCGCGATCCCGGCGACCTTCTGCGCGCGCAGGCGCACCATCTGGTCGTGGTTCTCCGGGTCGTAGCTCACGTTGCCGGTGACGTCCTGCTTCTCGAGCCCGCCGATGCGGTGCTCGAGCCCGGCCGTGCCCGGAATCGCCCACGGCCGCGCGAGCGTCGTCTCGTCGCGGCAGTACGGCTCGAACTCGCCGCCGTTCGCCTCCGCGAAGCGCGGGTCGATCGGCTGAATCGCGTCCACGTCCGGCAGCAGCCACGGCTCCGAGCCGTTTGCGAGGTAGGCGTCGGACAGGAGGAACACCGGCGTGCGGTACTTGACGGCGATGCGTGCGGCCTCGATCGCGGCGTGGAAGCAGTCCGACGGTGTCGCGGCGGCAATCACCGGCACGGGCGACTCCGAGTTGCGGCCGAACATGACGCCGAGCAGGTCGGCCTGCTCCGGCTTCGTCGGCATCCCCGTCGACGGACCGGCGCGCTGGATGTCGACGATGATCAGCGGCAGCTCGAGCGTGATCCCGAGGCCGATCGTCTCCTGCTTGAGGACGACCCCCGGGCCGCTCGACGTCGAGACCCCGAGGGAGCCGCCGAAGCTCGCTCCCAGCGCCGCGCCGACCGCCGCGATCTCATCCTCGGCCTGGAACGTGCGCACGCCGAAGTTCTTGTGCCGCGCGAGCTCCTCGAGCACCGACGAGGCAGGCGTGATCGGGTAGGCGCCGAGGAAGAGCGGCAGACCCGACTTCACCGAGGCGGCGACGAGCCCGTACGCGAGCGCCTGGTTGCCCGTGATGTTCCTGTACAGGCCCGGCTTCAGCGCGGCCGGGCGCACCTCGTACTGGATCGCGAACGACTCCGTCGTCTCGCCGAAGGCGTAGCCCGTCTGGAACGCCTTGACGTTCGCCTCTCCGATCTCCGGTCGCTTCGCGAACTTCCGGCGGAGGAAGTCGATCGTCCCTTCGGTCGGCCGCCCGTACAGCCACGACATCAGGCCGAGCGCGAACATGTTCTTCGAGCGCTCCGCCTCGCGCTTCGTGATCCCTTCGATGTCCTTGAGCGCCTCGATCGTCATCGACGTCAGCGGGACCGCGTGCACCTCGTACGAGTCGAGCGACCCGTCCTCGAGCGGATTCCCGTCGTAGCCGGCCTTCTTGAGGTTCCGGTCGGTGAAGGCGTCCTTGTCGACGACGAGGATGCCGCTGGTCGGCAGGTCCTTCAGGTTCGTCTTCAGCGCCGCCGGGTTCATCGCCACGAGCACGTTCGGCGCGTCTCCGGGCGTCAGGATGTCGTGGTCGGCGAAGTGCAGCTGGAAGCCCGAGACGCCCGGAAGCGAGCCGGCCGGCGCCCGGATCTCGGCCGGGAAATCGGGGAACGTGGCCAGGTCGTTGCCGAGCAAGGCCGTCTCGGAGGTGAAGCGGCCGCCGGTCAGCTGCATCCCGTCCCCGGAGTCTCCGGCGAACCGGATGACGACCGATTCGAGCTGCTCGACGGGCTTCGAGGCCACGCCGAAGTTGTAGCGCAGGCGCGCCGGTTAGTGCAGGGGTTCGGGGACCACCATCGGGCCGCCGAAATACCGCCGCCGGGTGTCCCGCGCGCTGCGGTCGTGCGGGTCGAAGTAGGGCGCCAGCCAGGAGTCGTCGTCGACGAGGAACTGCGGCGTCCACTCCTCCGGCGTCCCCGCCTTCTTCTTCTCCATGGCGATCTTCACGGACTCGCGGAAGGCGTAGTGCGTGTACAGCCGGAGGTACTCGCCGAAGTAGATGTCGGCGATCCGCGTGTCGCCGCGGATGACGAGCATGTTCTCGTCGTTGGTGTCCGTGCTCGCCTTGCTGAAGTTGGCGCTGCCGGTGACGACGACCGGACGTGACCCGAGCGGGTCGACGAGCATGAACTTGGTGTGCACCCAGTAGACGTGCACGTCCGGGTCGATCTGCTGGAGCTCCGCCAGCCAGCGGTCGAAGCTGTTGGTGACGATCCGGTTCCCGACCGCGACCACGACGTTGCGGCGGTTGCGGAGCCGCTGGATCGCGCGGATCTCCTCGGCCTTGGTCGTCGGATTTCCCCACTCCTTCTCCATCAGCGCCATGCGCAGGATGTCGTCGTCCTTCGCGTAGACCTCGCGGAACTTCTGGTGCATGCCGAACGCGAAGGTCATGAAGAGGCCCCGCTTCGCGCTCGCGGCGATGTCTGCGTACCACTGCAGCGCGTCGAGCTCCGCTCCACGCGGAGAGAAGACCGCCGTCGTCGACGCGTTCCACGGGTGCGGCGGCGCCGGGCTCGCTCGCTCGTTTGCGCTGCGATACGCGGCGGCGACGGGCGGATCCGCAGCGAGCCGGTCCCAGTCGTCGCGGAACGCCTGCGCGACTGCCGTGTCCTCGACGATGTGGCCGACGTTCGCGTGACCGAAGATGCCGTTCTCGGTCAGGTTGGTCGATCCCGTCCACACGGCCTTCGGCGTCCCGTGCTCGCTCAGCACGAAGAACTTGTCGTGCATCAGCTTGCCTCTGACTCGGCCGCGGCACAGCGCCTTGATCTTCGAGGAAGTGATCGCCGCCTCGTTCTTCGGCCCCGGCCCCATGTCGTCGAAGATGACGTGCACCCTCGCGCCGCGCTGGTGCGCCGCCCGAACGGCGGCGAGCGCCTCGGGCCACTGGAACTCGTAACAGGCGCCGTGCACCTCCCAACCCGCATCGGCACGCGCCAGAAAGCCGACGAACGCCTCGAGCAACCCGCGCGAGAGCCACTGGTACGCACCCGGCCCGGCGACGTTCGGCGGCTCGTTCTGGAAGCGGCGTGCGTACTCCTGTGTCGCGACGGAGCCGCGGTTGAAGAAGGCGGAGTGCACCGCGCCGACCTCCGTTTCGGTGCAGATCTCCACCTCGAGGGCGATGCGTTGCTTCAGGTCGGCCGGGTCGCCGTAGAGCGCAACGACCGTGTACGTGTACGTCGTGCCGGGCTTCGCGCTGTAGTCCGCCCACTGGAAGCCCTGGATCGGCTGGTGCAGCGTCGAGAAGCGCTCGCCCGGCGCCGGGTGCGGCTCCGTCTGCCCGAACGTCTTCAACCCCTGCAGCCAGATCGTGTCGCGCTCGCCGTGGTCGAAGCGTTTGAAGCCGAAGCCGCGGAAGCCCGGCCGCTTGCTCGGGGTGAGGTCGAGGCCGAAAAAGACGACGTGCGTTCCAGCGACGGCGTTGACGGTGAGGCCGGCGTGCGTCTTGCGGCGGCGCACTAACGCTCGACGTCGAGCTCGCGCCCGACGACGGCGAAGTTGTAGAGCAGGAAGTACGCGAAGCCGAGCGCGAGCGTGAAGAGCACCGTGACGCCGATCGCCTCGCTGTAGGTGAACGGGTCGCGCGCCACGGCGTGCACGATCCGCGGCAGCAGGCTCGGGTGCTCGACCGCGTCCCAGCTGTTCAGGCGCAGGAAGCGCCCGAGGTAGATGCCGATGGATCCCAGCGCAAGCGCGACCGCGGCGAACACCCAGCCGCTGACGACGCCGCGCCACTGGCGGACGACGGTCTGCATCAGGAAGAGTGACGCGAACCCGAGCAGCAGCCCCGTCCACGCGAACGCCGAGACAGTCACGGCGTCATACCAGTAGGGAGCTTCCTCGCGATGCTGGAGGTGCACGAAGTCCGTGACGATGTACGGCGCGTTCGGGAAGAACAGCAGCCAGAGTGCGCCGACGACGAGCACGGCAACACCGGCGCCGTGCCGGCGCCAGCGGTCGTAGACGAGGACCGCGAGCACGAACGGGATCCACGCGAGGAACAGGTTCCAGATCAGGCCCATGTACTCGGTGCTTCCGCTGCGGGCGAAGCGCACGAGCACGAGCGCGACGCAGAAGAGCGACACGGCGACGAGGCCGAGCACCGTGACGAGTCGTCGCCGGCTGGCGTTCATGCCTCGGCGAGCAGCTCCTGCAGGTCGAGCGGCGCCGTGTACATCTCCTCCGGCCACTGCTCGCGCGGCCGGTCGCGGTAGAGCTCGATCCCGTTCTGGTCCGGGTCGTGGAGGTAGATCGCCTCGCTGACGCCGTGGTCGCTCGCGCCGCTCAGCGGCACGCCGGCGTCGATCACCGCCTGGACCGCCTGCGCCAGCGTCTTCCGGTCGGGATACCGGATCGCGACGTGGAACAGCCCCGTCGTCCCGCGCGGCGGCGGCGGGCCGTCCTGCGACTCCCAGGTGTTCAGGCCGATGTGATGGTGGTAGCCGCCGGCGGACAGGAACGCCGCCTGGTCGCCATAACGGTGCTGCACCTCGAAGCCGAGGACGTCACGGTAGAACGCGACTGCGCGCTCGAGGTCGCTCACCTTCAGGTGCACGTGGCCGATGTCTACGCGCGGATCGATCGCCATCAACCGTCAAAGCTACCGCGGCGAGGCCGATTCCGGCGAGTGTCCAGATGCAGTAACCCATCCAGGGATCGCCGATGACGTCCGTCTGGACGGCGAGGACGAGCGTTGCGCCGAACGCCGCGGCGATCGCCGCCGCCCGCCGCGCGACGAGCCCGCCGAAGACGCTGAGGTTCCAGGCGATCCAGAGCAGCGCTCCGACCATCCCGGTCTCGGCGCCGAGCTCGGTGTAGTTCGACTCGCCCGCGCGAATCGGCGTACCGGTACGCGAGGCCGTCTGCCCGGCGTTGCCGAGCCCGTAGCCCTGCGGATGGTGCACCACCGTGCGCACGCCTTCCCGCAGGCTGATCCAGTGACTGTGGATCGACGGCTCGTTGATGCTGCCGGCGTTGCCCGTCGCGCCGGGATGCTGCTTCGCGATGTTGTGCTGGAGGACGAGGTCCTGCTTCGTCCACTTTCCCTCCGGCGCCACGTGCGGAAAGGCGTGCACCCACGCGATGCTGACCGCGAGCGTCGCAACGGCTGCAGCGAGCGGCCACCACTCCCGCAGCACGTACGCGAGCACGACGAAGCCGGCGGCGAGCGCGAGCAGCGACGAGCGTGAGAACGTGAACAGGAGCGCGACGAAGATCAACGTGCACAGCGGAACGAGCAGCCGCAGTCGCTGCCGCAATGCCGCGGCGACGAGCAGCGCGGTCACGAAGCAGTACGCGCTCGCAAGCGGGCCCAGGAAGAGCGACACGAGCCGACGCAGGAAGCGCACGTCGGAGCCGGTGTTGTAGATGAAGTTCTCCGGCAGGCCGCCCGTGCCCTTGTAGTCGTAGCCGAGCTGCTTGTGGAAGTAGTCGACGACCGCCGAGCTCCGCCACCACGAGATCGGCACGAGGAAGACGTCGAGGAGACCGACGAGCGCGATTACGCTCGCGACGCCGACCAGCGTCCAGGCGAGTGGCACGAGCTGCTCACGTCGCAGCAGCAGCGAGCGTCCGAGGAAGTACGCGCCGACCGGCACGAGGTCGTGCTTCAGCGCAAGCCCCACGGCTGAGCGGTCGGCGGAGCCGTCGAGCCACGCCTGCGGCAGCACGGCATAGACGCACGTCACGACCGCGAACGCGACTGCGAGGACGTCGACCGCCCGAATCGAGAAGGGCAGGCGCCGCGCTCGCAGTGCATCGAGGCACACGCGTGCGAGGGCGACCGCGAGCAGGATCTCCTTCCAGGCCTGGAGGGCGGTCAGAGCGCCCCCGCGGACACCAGCGCCGTACAGAGCCGCCATGACCGCGTTGTGCGCGGCCAGGCCGACGAGCCAGGCGTACAGCGCCGCCACCGGCCTTCGCCAGACGACCACGGCGCCGACGCAGAGCAGGAGCCCGTAGATCGGGAGGGCGATGCCCGCGGCCATCCGGCGAGCGTACTCGGGCGACCACCCGACGGGGCCGCCGGGTGGGGTCAATCTGGGTGCCCCAAGGCCACATAGGTCCGCCCTCCTTTCCGCTCGGTTCCGGCATGATCCAACCGACCGTGTCGCAAGCCAGTTCGGCAGAGACGATTGGCGCGCGCCTCAAGCGCCTTCGTCTACAAAGGGGCCTGTCTCAGCGCGACCTCTCGTCGCCCGGCGTCTCCTACGCCTACATCTCGCGGATCGAGGCGGGCGCACGGACGCCGTCCGTGAAGGCGCTCAGAAAGCTGAGCCAGAAGCTCGGCGTCTCGGTCGAGTATCTGGAGACGGGTCGCGACATCCGTGACGTCGACGACCGCGAGCTGAGACTCGCGGACGCCGAGCTCGAGCTGCGGCTCGCGCAGAACACGGCCGAGGCGGAAAGAAAGCTCGAGGCCGTCCTGGACGAGGCGGTGAGCGCCGGCGACGTGGCCTCCGCGACGCGCGCACGGCTCGTGCTCGGCCTCGTCGCCGCGCACCGCGGCAACCACCTCGACGCAGTGGAGCGGCTCGAGGCGGTGCTCGAGGACGGCGGTGTGTCCGTCGACTCGCGTCCGGACGTTTACGCGACGCTCGGGCAGTCGTACGCGTCACTCGGAGCCCCCGAGCGCTCGGTCCGGCTCTTCGAGCGCTGCCTCGGGGAGCTCGGCGACCGGCCCGAGGACGCAGCCTCGCGCATCTGGTTCGCGACGCTCCTCAGCTACGCGCTGACCGACAGCGGCGACTACGAGGGCGCCCGTGACGTCATCCGCCGCGCGCTCGATGGCGCGGAGATCGGCGCCGATCCCTACTCGCGGATCCGGCTCTACTGGTCGCGTGCGCGGCTTGCCGGCATCGAGGGCAGGTCGGCCGAAGCGCTCGACAGCATCCGCGAGGCGATCGGGCTGCTCAAGGCAACCGACGACTCGCTTCATCTCGCGCGCGCGTACCTCATGAGCGCCGGGATCGAGGCGAGCGAGGGCAACGCCGACGTCGCCGAGCGGCAGCTCGACGAGGCCGAGAAGCTGCTCAGGCAGTCGTCGGAGCCGGTCGATCGCGCGATGTCGCTGATCGGCCGGTCGCGCGTGGCGGCGCTGAGGCTCGACGCAGGGGCTGCAGTCGCAAACGCGCGCGCGGCAATGGATCTCCTCGGCAGCACGCACGCAGGCGAGCAGGGCGCAGCGGTCTGGGCGTTCGCGCGCGGGCTTGCACTCCAAGGCGACCTCGACCGATCGGTCGACGCCTACCACCGCGCCGTCGATCTGCTCAGCGTGCACGGGCAGCGGCACGAGGCCGGTCGCGCAGCGATCGAGCTCGCCGACCTGCTTCGGCACGAAGGCCGCGGCGACGAGGCGGAGCCGATCCTCCGCCGAGCGTACGATCTTGGCGTGGACGCCGAGACCGCTTCGGCCCGGCAGCGTTGACGCTCGAGCGGGTCGTTCGTCCCGCCGGCCCGTTCTCGCTCGCGCAGTCGCTCCGGCACGCAAGCGACGCGACGCGCTTCCAGCGCGACGGGACGCTGACGACGACGCTGCGCGTGGGAAATCGCGTCGAGCTCGGCTCCGTGTCGCAGCTCGTCGACGGGCGTGTCGTGCTGCGGGCCGAGAGCGAGGAAGGCTTCGAGCAGCTCCGCTTCGTCGTGCCGATCGACGCCGACCACACGGACTTCCTGCGGCGCTTCGCGCGCGACCCGCTCATCGGCGAGGCGACGCGTGCGTTCCAGGGGATGCGCCAGCTGCGCCTGCCGACGGTCGCGCAGTCGCTGCTGCGCGCGTTCTGCGGGCAGCTCGTCGATTCACGTCATGCGCGCGAGCTCGAGGTCCGCATCGTGCGTGCGCTCTGTCCACGCGTCGCCGAGACGACGCTGCGCGAGCCGCCGACGTCGGCGACGTTTGCGCGACTTGCACCGGTGCAGCTGCGCCGGCTCGGCTTGCACGCTCGGCGCGCCGCCGCTCTCGTGCGGATCTGCCGTGCGATCGACGTCGAGCGACTGCGCACTCTGCCGACGGCAGAGGCCGCCGCGTACATCGAGCGCGAGCGCGGGCTGGGGCCGTGGTCGGCGGGCGTGATCTGCATGGAAGGCCTCGGCCGGCACGAGCGCGGGCTCGTCGGGGACCTTGGGCTGATCAAGCTGATGTCGCGCCTCCGCTGCCGCTGGGTCGAAGGGGACGAGACGGCGGAGCTGCTCGCTCCCTACGGCGAATGGGCGGGGCTCGCCAGCCTGTACCTGATCGCGGCATCCGCGCGCGGGCTCATCCCGCTACCGGCCGAGCGGCCTGTCCGCTTCCCGCGGAGGGCGTACGCATGATCGAGGTCGTCCTCGGCGACCTGACGCAGCAGGAGGTCGACGCCATCGTCAACGCTGCAAACCCGTCGCTCCTCGGCGGCGGCGGTGTCGACGGCGCGATCCACCGCGTGGGCGGCCCGGCGATTCTCGAGCAGTGCCGGACGCTGGGCGGGTGCGAGACCGGCGACGCGAAGGCGTCAGGCGGTGGCAACCTCCCTGCCCGCTATGTCTTCCATGCGGTCGGACCGGTCTGGCACGGGGGCGGCGCGGGCGAAGCGGAGCTGCTTGCATCCGTCCACCGGCGCGCGATCGAGCTCGCGGACGAGCACGGCTGCCGGTCGGTTGCCTTTCCGGCGATCTCGACGGGCGCGTACGGCTATCCGGTCGAGCTCGCAGCGCCGGTCGCGATCGCTGCGACGCGAGCCGCGCTCGCCGCACACCCGGCGGTCGAGCGTGCGCGCTTCGTGTTCCGCGACGAGGCGACGCTCGCCCCGTATCGCGCCGCCCTAGACTGACTCGCCATGGCAGGCAACCGCAGGATCGCGATCCTCGGCGCGGGCAAGATCGGCGAGTCGCTGCTCGCCGGGCTGCTCAGCTCGGGTTGGCGCAAGCCCGGCGACATCGTCGTCACCGGCCGGCGTGAGGAGCGGCTCGCCGAGCTGAAGGAGCGCCACGGCGTCGAGGGGACGCTCGACAACGCGAGCGCTGTCGGCGGCGCCGGCTTGGTCGTGATCGCGGTCAAGCCGCAGGACTTCGACGTCCTGCTCGGCGAGGTCGGAGGGCTGCTCACTCCCGAGCAGACGGTGCTCTCGGTCGCGGCCGCGATCCCCACGTCCCAGATCGAGGCACGGCTCGCGAATGGAGTGCCGGTCGTCCGGGCGATGCCGAACGCACCGGCGCTCGTGCACGAGGGAATCGCCGGCCTGTGCGCCGGTGCCCACGCAGGCGAGGAGCACCTCGACCTCGCCGAGGACGTGCTGTCGCACCTTGGCGCGGTCGCGCAGGTGCCGGAGACGTACATGGACGCCGTGACGGCCGTGTCGGGTTCGGGTCCCGCGTACTTCGCGCTGCTTGCCGAGGCCATGATCGAAGCGGGCATCCTGCTCGGGCTCGGCCGCGAGACGTCGACGCAGCTCGTCGTGCAGACGATGCTCGGAACGGCGAAGCTGCTGCGCGACGAGGGGATCCACCCCGTCGAGCTGCGGGAGGCCGTGACCTCGCCGGGCGGGACGACGATTCGCGCGATCCGCGAGCTGGAACAAGCAGGTGTGCGCGCAGCCTTCCTCAACGCGATCCAAGCCGCGATGGAACGAAGCCGAGAGCTCGCCGCAGGCGAGCAGTGAGCGACGTCGAGCTCGTCGTCGTCGACGACGAGAAGGTGCTGGCGGCCGTTGTGGCCGAGCGCCTCGCCCGCGCGGCACGCGAGGGCGGGAGCGTCGTCCTCACGGGCGGCGCGAGCGTCGAGCTCGCGTACCGCGAGGCCGCGAAGCGCGAGCGCGACTGGAGCAAGGTCGACCTCTGGTGGGGAGACGAGCGCTGCGTGCCGCCCGACGACGACGAATCCAACTACGGCCTCGCCAAGCGCGCGCTGCTCGACCGGATCGAAGGCAGGCCCCACAACGTCCACCGAATCAAGGGCGAGCTCGGCAAAGAGCGAGCTGCGGCGGAGTACGCCGACGAGATCGCCGGCGCGACCCTCGACCTCCTGCTCCTCGGCATGGGCTCGGACGGCCACGTCGCCTCGCTGTTTCCCGGCGCCCCGACGCTCCGGCAGCGAAAGGCGGCCCTCCCGGCCGAGGCGGGGCTCGAGCCGTTCGTCGACCGCGTGACGCTCAGCCTTCCGCGGTTGCGGAGCGCACGGGAGATCCTCTTCGTGATCGGCGGGGCGTCGAAGGCCGACGCTGTTGCACGAGCGTTTGCGGGCGAACCGAGCCCTGAGACACCCGCGAGCCTCGTCCGGGCCGACGACGGCAGGACGGTTGCAATCCTGGATCGCGCTGCTGCAGCCAAGCTCCCGGCTTGACAGAGCCGTCTCTATATGTAGAAGTCAAGCAGGGCAGTGCAGGAAACGCTGATACTCGACAAGCCCGAGCAGCTCAAAGCGCTCGGCCATCCTCTTCGCGTTCGTGTCCTGGAGATGCTCGGTCAGGACGGAGAGTGGCAGCTCACCAACCGGGAGCTCGCGCAACGGCTGGCGGTTGACCCCGGCCACCTCCACTTCCACGTCCGCATGCTCTTGAAGGCGGGCCTGATCGAGCTGGCGGCGACCGAAGGTCACGGCCGCGAGAAGCCGTACCGCGCGGTGGCGAAGGTGTTCCGCGTGGCGCCCGAGCTGCTCGCCGCCGGCGGCGCCAGCGACCTCCAGGCGGCGATGATCGAGCAGGTGCAGCGCGCGCACACGCTGTACGCGGAGCAGGGTGCGTTCCGCGGCGCCCAGCTCGAGCTCAAGCTGACGATGGAGAAGGCGCTCGAGATGATGGCCGCCTTCCTCGACAACGCGCGCGCGGTGGAGGACGAGAACGCCGACAAGATCGTGCTCACCCTCTTCGCCCACCCGCCTGCCGAAGACTGAAGGGGTCTGACCCGCCGGGTCAGACCCCTTGCTTGGGTACGCCGCTTCGCGGGAACGCGCGCGAGCAAAGCTCGCGCGCTCTCTGCTGCTTGGCAGTTGTTCCCTTCCGTGCGGCGCGCGCTGCTCCGCGTGCGCGCGTCGCATCAGTTCGCCTGCGCGGAAGCTCCGCTTCCGCTCCGGCCAGGACGGGGTCTGGCCCGAACGGGGCCTGACCCCAGCCTTTGCAAGCGGAGCGTGATGCGAACCGCGGGGTCAGACCCCAGGTAGCAGCGGAGACGTGAGCTCCGCTGCCATGCCGCGATTCGCGGCGAGGGCTTGCAGCACCAGCACCGTGTCCGCAACGGGCAGGTCCTCGAGGTACTCGTCGCGCGTCTCGAACGAGCCGAGCACCGATTCGACCGCCTCGACGTAGGCGACGACGTCCTGCGCTGCGAGCGTCGCCAGCGCGTCGCCGACGTCGGACGGGAAGCCCTCGTGCGTGCGCAGGCCGTCCGAGACGACCCGCGCCTCCTCGTCGCGGCCGAGCACGAGCAGTGCCAGGCACGCCGCGTAGCGGCCGATCGGGGAGCCCGACTCGGCGGCGCCGGTGCTCAGCGTCCACTCGGCGTCTCGGGCTGCACCGTCCCAGTCCTCCGCCAGGATGCGCGCCTTGAGCATTCCGATCGGCCGCCCCCAGCTCCCCGGCGGTGCGTCGTCCCAGCTCTCGCGGTAGCGCTCGACCGCCTGCGCGAACCAGTCGCGCGCTTCGCCCGTATCACCGACCATGAGCTCAGCCAGGCCCGCGCCTGCCGCCGCATTGCCCATCCGCGTCAGCTGCCGCTGGCGGGCGTCGTGATCCTCCGCAGCATGCAGTCGTGACTCACCGTCGCGGTACCGTTCCTGTTCGCGTCGTGCATGCGCCGCCCAGTCGGTCACGGCCGGAGCTTATGAAAACCACCTTCTGCGACCTTCAGCTCGAGACCGCCCCCGGACGCGTCTTCACGCCGCGCCCGACGACGGAGAAGCTCGTCCAGACCGCGCTTCGACGGATCGACGGCGTGCCGATGCGGATCGCCGACGTCGGCACCGGCAGCGGCGCCATCGCGGTCGCGCTCGCGACGCAACGGCCCGACGTCGAGATCTGGGCCACCGACACGAGCGCCGACGCCGTCGAGCTCGCGCGCGAGAACGCGGAACGGCTCGGCGTCGCCGACCGGGTGCACGTCCTGCAGGGCGACCTGCTCGACCCGCTTCCCGCCCCTGTCGACCTCATCGTCGCGAACCTCCCGTACCTCCCGGAGTCGGAGCACGACGCGCGCTACGACGACGAGCCGGACAACGCCGTGTACGCGCCCGGGGACGGGCTCGACCTCTATCGGCGCCTGCTCGACGCCTGCCGCGACGGCAAGCTCAAGACCGGCGGCACAGTCGTGCTGCAGTACCAGGGTGAGCCGTACGAGGCGGACTGCTGGCAGCTCGAAGACCTCCGCGCCGAGCTCGAGACGTCGAAATAGCATTCCCGGAGTGGAACGGCGCGAAGTCGTGTTCGTCGACGGCGTCCGCACGGCGTTCGGCCGCGCGGGCCCGCAGGGCATCTTCTGGAAGACACGCGCCGACGACATGGCGGTCAAGGTCGTGCGCGAGCTCATCCGCCGCAACCCGAAGATCCCGGTCGAGCGGATCGGTGACGTCATCTTCGCCGCGACGGCACAGGTCGGCGACCAGGGCCTGACCCTCGGCCGCGACATCGCGCTGCTGGCCGGGATCCCGCAGTCGGTCCCCGGCTTCGCCGTCGACCGGATGTGCGCCGGCGCGCTCACGGCGGTGACGGCCGGCGCCGGCGAGATCGCATACGGCGCCTGCGACGTCGTCCTTGCGGGCGGCGTCGAGCACATGGGCCACCACCCGATGGCGGAGGAGGTGGACTTCAACCCGCGCTTCGTCGCCGAACGGCTCGTCGACACGTCGGCGGTGACCATGGGCGCGACCGCCGAGAACCTGCACGACACGTTCCCGCACATCACGAAGCAAGATGCGGACGCGTACGCGGTGCGCTCGCAGCAACGTGCCGCCGCCGCGTGGCAGAACGGGATCATGCGCGAGACCGTCGTCCCGATGACCGTCTTCACCGAGGACGGCTGGAAGCCGGCCGACGGCGACGAGTTCCTGCGCCCCGACACGTCGCTCGAAGGGCTCGCGAACCTCCGGACGCCGTTCCGCGCGGGGGGCCGCGTCACCGCCGGGAACTCCGCCGGTCTCACCGACGGCGCGACGGCCGCGTTTCTCGCCGCGGAGGAGACGGCGCGGGAGCTCGGCCTCGCCCCGAAGATGAGGCTCGTCGCCTTCGCGTTCGCCGGCGTCGAGCCGGAGCTGATGGGCATCGGCCCGATCCCGGCGACGAGGCGCGTCCTCGAGCAGACGGGCCTGACGCTGGACGACATCGGCCTCTTCGAGTTGAACGAGCCGTTCGCCGTTCAGGTGCTCACGTGGTGCGACGGGATGGGCGTCGATCCCGAAGACGAGCGCCTCAACCCGTACGGCGGCGCGATCGCGTGCGGTCATCCGCTCGCCGCGACGGGTGTCCGGCTGATGGCGCAGCTCGCGTACGGGCTCAAGGAGCGGCCGAACGTCCGCTACGGGTTGACGGCGCTCTGCGTCGGGATGGGCATGGGCGCCGCCTTGCTCTGGGAGGCGGTGAAGCCGCCCGTCCGCGACAGCGGACCGGTGGAGGGGGTTCGGGGGAACCGGGAGGTTCCCCCGACGGATGGCGCAGATGCCGCTGACTGAGTTCAAGCTCGCGCGCGCGGGCGACGTCGCGCTCGTGACGATCGACAACGGCGAGGACTGGACGAAGCCGACGTTCTTCGGCGAAGCTGCGTTGCGCTCGCTCGAGCGGGCGCTCGACGAGCTGGAGCGCGGCGACTACAGCGCCGCCGTCATCACCGGCAAGCCGTTCTTCTTCGCGGCCGGCGCGGACATCACCGAGTTCCCGAGCATCACGCGCGAGCGCGCGCGCGAGGGCGCACGCGCCGGGCACGAGCTGTTCGGACGACTGCGCGCGCTGCCGATCCCGACCATCGCGGCAGTCAACGGCGCGTGCCTCGGCGGCGGGGTCGAGCTCGCCCTGCATTGCACCGCGCGCACGATCTCCTCCGGCGTGCGGCACTTCGCGTTCCCCGAGGTATTCCTCGGCCTCTTCCCCGCCTGGGGCGGCACACAGCTGCTGCCGAAGCTCGCCGGGCCGGAGGCGGCGATCAAGGTGATCGTGACGAACCCGCTGCGCCAGAACCGGATGCTGAAAGCCGCCGACGTCGCCGAGCTGGGGATCGCCGACCGTCTGCTCGAGCCGGTCGAGTTCGTCGACGACTCGCTCGCGTTCGCGCGTGAGCTCGCGCAGCGTCCGCTGCAGCGAGCCGAGCCCGACTGGTCGGATGCGGAGACCGTTTTTCGCCGCGCGCGCACCGCCGTCGACGACGCGGTGCACGGCGCAGCGCCGGCGCCGTACGTCGCTCTCGAGCTGATCGAAGGCGCGCAGCACTGGACGCTGGAGGAGGGCTACGCGCGCGAGGAGGAGGCGGTCGGCGAGCTGCTGCCGGGCCCGCAGGCGCAGGCGTCGATCTACGCGTTCCAGCTCGTCGAGCAGCGTGCGAAGAAGCATCCGCAGCGGCCGGCGGCCGACCCGCGGAAGGTGCAGAAGCTGGGCATCGTCGGCGCGGGCCTGATGGCGCGCCAGATCGCCGAGCTGTTCGTGAAGCGGCTCGAGGTGCCGATCGTGATCCGCGACGTGAAGCAGGAGCTCGTCGACGACGCGGTGGCCGAGCTGGGCCCGTCCGTTGCCGGCGGCACGAGCTACGACGGCTTCGAGGGCTGCGACCTCGTGCTCGAGGCGGTGTTCGAGGAGCTCGCGGTCAAGCAGCAGGTCTTCGCGGAGCTCGAGGCGGTCGTCACGGATGAGTGCATCCTCGCGACGAACACGTCCGCGCTGTCGATCACGGACATGGCCGCCGGCCTGCGCCGCCCTGACCGGGTCGTCGGCATGCACTTCTTCAACCCGGTCGCGGTGATGCCGCTGCTCGAGGTCGTCCGCGCGGAGGAGACGTCGGACGTGGCGCTCGCAACGGCCTGGGCGGCAGGCGAGAAGCTGCGCAAACGGCCGATCCTCGTCGCGGACGCTCCGGGGTTCGTCGTCAACCGCGTGCTGACCCGCATGACGCGCGTGATCATGGACGCGGTCGAGCACGGCACACCGGTCGAGGAGGTCGACGAGGCGGTCATGTCACTCGGGATGCCGATGGCACCGTCCGTCCTGCTCCAGATGGTCGGCCCGCGCGTCGCGAATCACGTGCTCGAACGGATGCACGAGGCGTTCCCGGATCGCTTCCCGCTCTCACCCGGGTTGGCCGCGCTCGCCGACGGCGAGGAGCCGGTGGTGCTGGAGGACGCGCCGCGGGAGCGGGAGCAGATCGTCGAGGAGGTGCTCGAGGCGGTCGCAGACGAGGTTCACCGGCTGCTCGAGGAGGGTGTCGTGGCCGAGGCCGCCGACGTCGACACGGGGCTGCTGCTCGGCGCCGGCTGGCCGTTCTTCCTCGGCGGCATCACGAAGCACCTCGACCAGATCGGCATGTCGGAACGGCTCTTCGGGCACACGTTCGCCGAGATGAGGGAAGCTGCGCCTGCCTGATGGCTCAGGACGACTGGCGTATACGGATCGAGCTCCCGGACGAAGAGGGCGCAAGCGGTTTCCTCGAGCGGCTCGGGCTCGCAAAGGGGGATGCGGAGGAGCTCGCGGACGAGCTGCGCTCCCACCGGCTCGCGGTCTCGCGCGACGGCGACACCGTCTTCGTCTACGCATCCAGCGGCATGCAGGCGGAGCAGGCGAGCCGCGTCGTGGAACGAGAGCTGCAGGACGAGGGGCTGGCTCCGACCCGCTTCGTGACCGAGCGGTGGCTGCACGAGGAGGAGCGCTGGGACGACGAGCCGGCGCAGCCGGACGTCGAGGAGGACCTGCTCGAGCGCGGCTATGCGCCGTGGGAGGTGCGGGTCGAGCTCGATGACCGCGCCGAGGCGGACAAGCTCGCCGACCAGCTGCGTGCGGAGGGCTTCGACGTCTCACGGACGTTCCGATACGTCGTCGCCGGGACCGCCGACCGCGAGCAGGCGGTCGAGCTGGCGAAGCGTGTGCACGGCCACGTCGAGCCCGGCGGGGAGCTGGTCTACGAGGTCCAGCCACGGAACCCCTTTGCGGTATTCGGTGGTCTCGGGGGCTAGACCCGAAGCGCCGGCTCATCGGCGCCGGCCATAGAGGCCGGTCGAGCTTCGCTCGGTCGGCCGTCCGACACCGGCTTTGGGTCACCCCACCGAGGGAACCGTCGTCTGACGAGCCGACCGATATACTGAGCAGCACGACCGCCGCCTTGGGGATTTGCGGGGTCGCCCTTTTGTGACAGGTGCAGCGCCCGCCTAAGCGCTGCGTTCATGCAGGAGATCAAAGAGCAGCCGACGAGAGTGTCGGAGGCAACGGACGGCCTCGAAGCCGCCGCCCTCCGAGCCGAAGCCTGGGCGGGAGAGCCCTTCCTGCGGGAGGGTGAGGACCCGGCCGTCTCGCTCGCGCCCGGGACGTCCCGCCGGCGCGCGCTCGACGACGCCCTTGCCGAGATCGAAGGAGGCGGGCGCGAGCCGTCGTCGTCGTGGAAGGTCCAGTACGGGCTCATGCTCGGCCTCGAACGGGTGCTCGCCGAGCCGAAGCCGCACCTCGCCTCTGGAACCGAGCTGCGGCGCCACCAGGTCGACGCGCTCGCGGGGATGCTCACGGAGGTGATCGCGTCCCACGAGAAGGCGGCGAACGGCAACGGCGCGGCCGTCGAGGCGGTCGAGGAGGAGCAGGAGCCCGAAGAGGAATCGGCCGAGGACGTGCTCGACGAGGAGGAGGACGAGGACCCCGGCTTCAGCGGCCCCGATCCCGGCGCAGTGCGGCGCTATCGCTTCCGCCATCCAACGGCCTCCGGGAAGACGATCGCGGCCGCCGGCTTCGTCGAGGCGGCGCGCACGCTCGGCGTCCTGATCCTCACCCACCGCCGCCTGCTCGTCTCCCAGTTCCAGCGCGACCTCACCGCCGAGGGCTACGAGGAGCGGTTCTCGCCTCCGATCGAGGGCGGCAAGGAGGCGCTCCGCGCGAGCAACCCGCTCACGATCCAGACATACGCGTGGTTCGCCCGCCATCAGGCGTCGCTGTCGCGCGCGGCGTACCAGCTCGTCATCTGCGACGAGGCGCATACCGCGCTCGGAGAGAAGACGTCGAGCGCGATTCGCGCGTTCCCCGAGCCCATCTACATCGGAATGACGGCGACGGAGCAGCTGATCGCGAAGCAGGTGTCCGACGTCTTTCCCGCATCGGTCGACGACCTCCCGCTGCAGGACGCCGCGCGACGCGGCCTGATCGCGCCGCTGCGCGACCTGCGCGTGCCGCCGGTGGCGGCGATCAATCAGGTGCCGATCGTCGGCGGCGACTTCGACCAGGAGATCCTCGCGAAGACACTCGACCATCAGGCGCTCAACCAGGCCGCCGCGAGCCTCTACCGCGACCGCTTCGACAACACGCCCGGGATCGTCTATGCGGCCGGCGTCGACCACGCCTACAACCTCGCGCAGGAGTTCCGCGCCGCGGGGCTCGCGGCCGAAGCCGTGTCCGGGCGCACACCGCCGGTCAAGCTCGCCGAGACGCTCGCCGCCTACGAGCGCGGCGAGATCAACGTCCTGATCAACGCGATGCTGCTCGCCGAGGGCTGGAACTCGCCGCGCGCGACCGTCTGCATGCATCTCGCGCCGACTGCGTCGCGGCGCGTCTACCAGCAGCGCATCGGGCGCATCATGCGCACGCACCCTCGCAAAGAGGCGGGCGTCGTCGTCGACTTCGTCCCGAAAGCGGCGACGCACAACGAGCGCGTGATCTCGCTCCACTCGCTGCTGGACGCAGACTTCTACCGCGAGGGCGCACGCGTCACGCCGGCGCCGCGGCGGCGCGTGCAGCGCAGGGCGCGCCGCAAGCTGACGCCCGCGCCGTGGCTCGTCCCGGTCACGCCGGACGTGCGCCGTCGACTCGCGGTGATCACGCGTGAGTGGCAGCGCGTCGACCCGAAGTACCTGGACGAGGAGGAGCAGCGGTACTGGGCGACGATCGCCGGACGGCAGATCCGCTTCGACGAGCGCGCGGCGTTCGTCGAGAAGCTGACCGCCCGCGGCGCGTCGAAAGGAACGCTCGAGCAGTTCCTTGCGACGTGCGCGGCCGAGAACCCGAACCGCCGCCTCCGCATCATGGCGCTCTCCGACCGCGTCTCGATGAAGGTCGAGCGCGCCGACTTCGACGACCTCGTCACGCTCGTGACGCAGGCACCGACCTGGGAGAAGGACCGCATGGGCGGCGTGCGCATCCTCCTGCGCGCCGTCTCGGAAGGGAAGGCGGACGCGCCCGAGCAGATCCTCGCGCGCTGGACGTGGCGGCTCGCACGGGCCTCACGCAAGCTGCAGGACCGGCGCGCGAGCGCGGAGTTCCCCGAGGCGAAGCGCCTGCTCGGCGCGCTTGCGAACTCTCGCGGCCACCGGCACGAGGAGAACGCCGCGAAGCTCGTCAACGCCGCGCTCGACCTGCCGCTGCCGGTGGGGGCGGCGCTGCTCGCGTCGGCCGAGGGCTACACGCCGCGCGCCACGCAGCTGATCGAGGCGGCACGCGAGCGACTCGCAACGCTGCAGGAGGTCGCCGGCGCGCTCGCCGAGAACCTGCCGCAGCCGAAGCTCACCTCCGGCCGGTCGCGCCGCCGCAAGCGGCGGAAGCGGAGGAAGAAGGGCGCTGAGACCCCGGCCGCCGGGGCCGAAACGCCTGCCACGCCGGAGGCAGAGCCAAATCCGGCTGAAACGCCTGCGGCGTAACCTGGTCTACAGAGAGTGATCGTCCTCGTCCCGATCGCGTTCGCGGCGGGCGTGATCACCGCGTTCACGCCCTGCATCCTCCCGGTTCTGCCGATCGTGCTTGCCGGCGGCACGACGCGCCGCCCCTACGCGATCGCGGCCGGGCTGGTGACGACCTTCACCGCGTTCCTGCTCGCGGGCGCATGGCTGTGGGGGCTGGTCGGTATCGGCAAGCAGCATCAGATCCAGATCGGGGCCGTTCTCCTCGGGCTGTTGGCGCTCACGCTGCTCATCCCGCGACTCGGGGAGTGGGCCGAGCGGCCGCTCGCGTTCATGACCCGTTTCCGCTTCGGCGATCTCGGCGGCGGCTTCCTGCTCGGCGCAGCGCTCGGCCTCGTCTTCATCCCCTGCGGCGGGCCCGTGTTGGCCGCCCTCACGTCAAACGTGGCGCGCGACCGCATCGGCGGGTGGCTCGTCGTCGTCGCGCTTGCGTACGCGATCGGCGCCGCACTCCCGCTGCTCGCGATCGCTGCCGGCAGCCGGCGCGTCGCGACGAGCTTCCGCCTGCACGCGCAGGCGGTGCGGGTGACAGGCGGGGTGCTGATGGCCGTCGCCGCGGTCGTGATCTACAACGGCTGGGCCCAGAGCCTGCAGACGAAGGTGCCGTCTTACGCGCACTGGGTGCAGGACCGCATCGAGGGCAGCGCGACGGCGAAGAATCAGCTCGCGCAGCTCAACGGCCGGCCATCGGCGACGAAGCTCGTGGACGCCCCGGAGTTCCAGGGCCTCGGCGCGTGGATCAACTCGGCGCCGCTCTCACTGCGACAGCTGCGCGGCAATGTGGTGCTCGTCGACTTCTGGACCTATTCGTGCATCAACTGCCTGCGCACGCTCCCCTACCTGAAGAGCTGGTATGCGCGCTACCGCGAGGAGGGGCTCGTCATCGTCGGCGTCCACTCGCCGGAGTTCGCGTTCGAGCACAGCCCCGGTAACGTGCGCGCCGCGGTGAAACGGCTCGGGATCCACTATCCCGTCGCGCTCGACAATGACTTCGGCACGTGGACGGCGTACCAGAACCAGTACTGGCCGGCGGACTACCTGATCGACCGCAGCGGGCATCTCCGCGACGTGCATTTCGGCGAAGGAGCGTACGCACAGACGGAACGCGAGATCCGCAGGCTGATCGCGACTCGACTGCCGCCGGCCCTCGCGCACCCCGACCGCACGCCGACGGAGCTGCGGACGCCGGAGTCGTACCTCGGCTACCAGCGGATCGGAAACTACGACGGCTCGCCGCTCCACACGAATCGCGCAGCTGACTACCGGTTTCCGTCGACGCTGCTGAAGGACTCGTTCGCGTACGCCGGCAACTGGACGGTCGAGCCCGAGCGGATCCTTGCCGGCCGCGGCGCGCGGCTGCGGCTCAACTTCCTGGCGCACGACGTGCACCTCGTCCTGACCGGCCGCGGCGACGTGCACGTCAAGCTGAACGGCCGGCCGCTCCCGACGGTGCACGTCACGGCCGACAAGCTCTACACGCTCGTGACGCAGAAGCGCACGCAGGAGGGACTGCTCGAGCTGAGCTTCACGCCCGGCCTTTCGGCGTACGCGTTCACGTTCGGCTAAAGCGAACTTCAGGGGTCTGACCCCACCGTGGTCAGACCCCAGCCTTTACGTTAAGGCTGTTCCGACGGCCCTTGAGGTCCCGACGATTCGGGCCCGCCGTTGCCCCGCTCGCGGTCGCGCAGGAACCGCGTCAGCTCCGCCGCGAGGGATTCGCCCGACGGGATCTCCTGGTCGTCCTCGAGGATCTCCGCGCGCTCCTCGAGCTCGGCGACGTAGGCGGCCGTCTCCTCGTCCGACGCGACGGCCTCGCTCACCTGCTCGCTGTACCGCTCTGCCGCCTCGTCGAGCTCGTTTGTGTCGATCGTCGTGTCGAGAATGTCACCGAGGCGCTGGCAGAGCGCGAGCGCCGCGCGCGGGCTCGGTGCGAGCGACACGTAGTGCGGGACCGCCGCCCACAGCGACACCGACTGGATGTGCGCCGCATTGCATGCGTCGTGCAGCACGCCGACGATCCCGGTCGGGCCCTCGTAGCGCGATCGCTGCAAGCCGAGGCGCTCGATCAGCTCCTGGTCGCTCGCGCCGCCGGTTACGGGCGACGGCCGCGTGTGCGGAACGTCCGCGAGCAGCGAGCCGAGGGTGATCATCATCTCGACGCCGAGCTCGCGCGCGAGGTCGACGATCAACGTCGAGAAGGTGCGCCAGCGCAGGTTGGGCTCGATGCCGAGCAGCAGCACCGCGTCGCGCTCGAGGCCCGGAACCGGCGCGTGGTAGAAGGCGTTCTCCGGCCAGTCGATCCGGCGTGTCCGCCCTTCGACGAGCGACACGTGCGGCCGCGTCGCCTGGAAGTCGAAGAAACCCTCCGGCTCGATCTCGGCGAAGCGCTCGGCCTCCCACGTCTTCGCCAGGTAGCCGCCCGCGAGCGACGCACCCTGGCCGCCGTCGTTCCAGCCACGGAACGCGGAGATCAGGATCGGCGCGCGGAGCGCCGGCCTGGCGACGATGCGAAGTTCGTCAGCGATCGGCCAAGTCTACGTTCGGCCGCCAGAAGAGGGTCGCCAGCGCGACCGTCCCGACCCAGACGCAGGCGGCCAGGAAGACGTGCACGAGGACGAGCCCCCAGGGCAGATGCGTTCGCCATTGCAGCTCGCCCAGCCCCATCTGCACGAGCAGCACGGCGAACACGGCGGTGCCGAGCAGGAACAGGCGATGCGAGCGGTCGCGGCGGGCGGCCAGGTAGCCGAGGCTGAACAAGAAGGCGATGAGGAAGAGGCCGACGACGGCGCCGTGCGCGTAGACGAACGGGTCGAGCCGGCCGAGCCGGTCGATCTTGTCGGCCTTGCCGCCGCCCGAGTGCGGCCCGGCCGCAGTCGCGAACGAGCCGCTGACGATCAGGACGAAGCACGCCGCGGTGAACACGACACCGAGCCGGCGAAGCTCGAGCGGCACGAGCGGCTCGACACGGCCGACCTGCAGCGCACGCACCTCGAGCGCAAGCAGCGTCGCCCCGCCCAGCAGCGCGATCGAGAGCAGCAGGTGGGCCATCACGATCGGCCAGCGCAGATCGCTCTTGACGGCGAGGTAGCCGATCGGCGCCTGCAGCAGCGTTCCCAGGAAGATCGCGAGTGCGAGCCGCACGTGCGGCCGTGTCAGCGCCGGCGTGCGTCGTGCCGCGAGCCACACGAGCAGCGTCGCCACGATCGTCAGCGCGCCGAAGAGACGGTTGCCGAACTCGATGAACGCGTGCCCGCTCTTGGCGGGCAGCGGATGACCCTCCTCGCAGCCCGGCCAGTGCCTGCACCCGAGCCCGGAATCGGTGAGGCGCACCGCCGCGCCGCTCACGACGATCAGCCAGAGCGTCGTCAGCTCCGCCAGCACGAGCGGCAGCAGCGTCGACGGCGAGAGCGTCAACGCCCGCCAGCGCGAGACCTGTCCTAGGGACTGTCCCTGAGACATCTCACAACGGGTCGAGGACGGCGGGATACCCGTCGGCGCCGTCGAACGGCGTCGGGCGCGAGCCGAGGAAGAGCGGGCGGTCGGCGGCGTTGAGCAATACCGGCATCATGTCCGGACCGCGGAGGTGGCCGAGGATGCCTTCGGCGCACGTGGCCTCGCCGAACGCGCTGACGGCGTCGGCGCGAACGCCCGGACCGGCGATGACGAACGGCACCGGGTCGCCGGAATGGATCACGTCCGGCGACGCGGGCGTGGCGTGATCACCGGTGACGCAGACGATCGCGCGGTCGGTCGGAAGCTCGACGAACGCGGAGTCGAGCAGCTCGACCGCCTCGCGCTTCTTGTTCGGATCCTTGCTGTGCCCAGCCTCGTCCACCCGCTTGTCGTGGACGTAGACGAACGTGTCGCCGGCGTCGAGCCGCTCGTGCACGAGCCGCATATCGATGTACGGATTCTCGAGTGGCGCCAGCCCGACGCAGCGCCCGAGGCCGCGCAGAAACGCAGACTCCGCTGCGAACGTGCCCGCGAGACCGTGGCGCTCGCGGAACGACGGAACCACGTGCGGGCGGCCGAACCACTTCAGCGTGATCACGTTGAAGCGCTCGCCGTCCAGTCGTCGCATCACCTCCCGCGTCCATTCCTCGCAGGCGCGCGCGGTGCGATCGGCCTCTGGCGCGGCCGCTTGCGGCCGCAGAACCGGATACCACGCGCGGAAGAAGGAGTCGGTGTCGGTGACCCGTTCGTCGGCGTCGCCCTCGATACGCAGGACCGCCTCGCCGCGCCAGACGTGCGCGAGCGAGAAGCGCAGCCCGTCGATCGTGATGTCGTCGCAGCGGGCGACAAGACGTTCTGCCTCGTCCGCATCACGATCGGGATCGGGTCGCCCCGTCAGCCACCACCTGCCGTCGCGCCGCTCGGCAGGCCGCAGCGCCGCGTACGCGAACACGTGCTCCTCCGCGACTTCCTGTCCCCGCCCCAGTGCCTCGAACACCGCACGACCGGGGAACTCGTCGGGGCGGTATCCGAGCATCGACCAGTGTGCGACCTCGCTCGAGGGGGCGCGCCCCGGGCCGATCGCATAGAGCACGCCGCACGAGCCCTGCGCGCAGAGCCGGTCGAGGTTCGGCGTCGCCGCCGCCTCGACACCGGTCTTGCCGTCGAGCACGTCGTGGGCACGGTCGGCGAGCCCGTCGAGGAGGAAAAGGACGATCGGCAGCACTCAAACGGTGACTCTGTCAAGCGCCCGGATCACGCGCGCGACACCGGCCGGCACGAGTGCTTCCCAGTCGTCGCCGGCCCGCAGCGCGGCACGCACGTCTGCGCCCGAAATGCCCTTCTCGACGCCCTCGTCGAGCACGACGACGTCGTACCCCGCCTCGCGCATCCGCTCGAGCTTCGTGCCGCCCCAGTCCGAGAACAGCCGGAGGTATTGCGTCACGCCGGCCGGCACGTACGCCGGCCAGAGCTCCGGCTCGTTGACCGGAAACGGGATGACGTGCGCACGGATCGCCTCGTCGTGCGCGACTTCCGCGACCATCAGCAAGCGCTCGACGTACGAGAACGGATTCGACTCGGGAAGGTGACGGAGCGGGTCGCTCGGCTCCTCCCTGATTCGCGTCGGGTCGGGATTCGTAATCCCGACGAAGACGACGTCCGCGCGCGCCGCCGCCCCGCGCAAGTACTCCAGGTGTCCGTTGTGGAAGGGCTGGAAGCGCCCGTGAATCATTCCCGCGTTCAAACGACCAGGACGCCGGCGCCCTCCTCGACGCGACCGATCCTACGAATGAACAGCTTCTTCGCGCCGAATTCCGCCTCGAGCGCCGGCCCGCGCTCGGCCGGGACCGACACGAGCAGCCCGCCGGCCGTCTGCGGGTCGTAGCCGAGCGCCTCGAGCGTCGACGGCAGCCCGTCGGCCGTCACATGCGCCGACGCGAAATCGCGGTTGCGCGGGTCGCCGCTCGTGCGTATGCCGTTCCGCGCGAGATCGAGCGCGCCGTCGATCGCCGGGAAGCGCTCCGACTCGAGCCGCACCGCGACACCGCTGCGGCTCGCAACTTCGTGCGCGTGCCCGAACAGGCCGAAGCCGGTCACGTCGGTGACGGCGTTCGGCTCGGCAGACCGCAGCACGTCGGCCGCGGCCTTGTTCAGGGTGCGCATCCAGCGAATCGCGCGGGTCAATTGCATGTCGCCGGCGAGGCCCTTCTTGTAGCCGCTCATGATCAGGCCGGTTCCGAGCGGCTTCGTCAGGAACAGCGAGTCGCCGGGACTCGCGCCGTTCTTCGGCCAGATCCCGTCCGGGTGCACCGTGCCGACGACAGCCAGACCGTATTTCGGCTCCGCGTCGCGGATCGTGTGCCCGCCCGCGAGCAATCCGCCGGCTGCACGCACCTGCGCGTCGGCGGCGGCGAAGATCTCGCCGAGCATCTCCATCGGCAGCTCCTCGGGGAACGCCGCAATCGAGAGCGCGAGCAGCGGGATGCCGCCCATCGCGAAGACGTCGTTGAGCGCGTTCGTCGCCGCGATCGCTCCGTAGTCGGCCGGGTCGTCGACGACGGGCGGGAAGAAGTCGAGCGTGAAGATGAGCGCGCGCTCGTCGTCGAGCCGGTAGACGGCCGCATCGTCGGCGGGCGCGAGCCCGACGAGGAGGTTCTCGGCCTCGGCCGGCACGAACCCCGCGAGCAGCTCCTCGAGCCGCGCGGCCGAGTACTTCGCAGCGCAGCCGCCGCAGACAGCGAGGTCGGTCAGCTTGACCCTTCCCGTCTCCGTCCCCATGAACAGCGAAGGGTAAGGAAAAAGCCGGCGGCGGCGCAAAGCACCGCCGCCGTCAGGGGAGAGGAGGAGCCTTTCGGTTCCCCCGCGCCTCGTTCTGCATGTGCGTCCAGTCACCTTCTGACTTGCAAAGATGAGACATGGAGCGCGCAGCGCTGATCACCGGTGGCTCCTCCGGCATCGGCTTGACGATCGCGCGCGCTCTGAAGGAGGACGGCTTCCAGCTGACGCTCGCGGCCCGCACTCGTGACAAAGTGGAGACAGCCGCTGCCGGGCTGGGCGCATACGCCGTCACGGCCGACGTCGCCGACGCCGCCGACTGCGCCCGCACCGTCGACGAGCACCGCGCGCGCTACGGCCGTCTCGACGTGCTCGTCAATTCCGCCGGCGTCGGAATTGCCGGCAACGTCGACGACCTGTCGACGAAGCAGATCGACCTGCAGCTCAACGTCAACCTGCGCGGGCTCGTGCTCGTTACGGCGGCGGCGCTGCCGCTGCTGCGCGAGGCCGGCGGGCTCGTGGTCAACCTCGCGTCGATCGCCGGGACGATGGGCACGCCCTTCCTGCCGATCTACGGAGCGGCGAAGGCGGCAGTGATCCAGTTCACCGACACCCTCAACCGTGGCGAGCAGGACCACGGCGTGCGCGCAACCGCGATCAGCCCCGGCTTCGTCGACACGCCGATGACCGACTGGGACCCGGTGCCGAAGGAGGAGATGATCCGGCCCGAGGACTGCGCCGAGATCGTGCGCATGTTGCTGAAGCTCAGCCCGCACGCCCGCATCCCGCACGTAGTGGTGGAGCGCGTCGGCTCGTAAAGGCTGGGGTCAGACCCCTGCGGGGTCAGATTCGTCAAGGCCGGAGCGGAACCGCGGCTTCCGCGGGAGGCGAACTGATGCGACGCGCGCACGCGCAGCATGCGCGCGCCACACAGAAGAGAACGACCGCCCAGCAGCACTAGAGCGCGCGGGCTGTGCCCGCGCGCGTTCCCCGCGAACGCGCGTACACCGCCAACCGGACAAAGCGGAGCTTTGTCCGGTTAGAGCTCGCCGGGCGTGCGGATGATCTTCCACATCATGTAGAGGGCGAGCAGGAAGGCTGCGCAGAAGAGGCCGAACGCGGCCCAGCGGAGGTCGTGGACTTGCGCGATCAGCGCAGAGGCCACGAGCAGTGCGGCGATGATCAGTGCGCCGCCCACGCGGTTGGCGACGGAGCGCATGTGATGCTCGAGGTCGTCGAGATCGGTCGGCGCGACGCCGACCTTGAAGGTTCCGGTCTCGAGCTTGTTCACGAGATGGCCGACGCGGCGTGGCATGCGGCCGAGCGGCTCGAGCTGCGTGTAGAGCCACGCGAAGAGCTGGTTCGGCTCGAGGCGCCGCTCGCCCTCGCGCAGCATCACCTCGAGCGCGTCTTCCTCCATCAACTCGATCGGATCGAGCTCGGGGTAGAGCACGCGCGCGATCGAATCGGCCTGCGCGAGCGTCTTCCCGACGAGCGCGAAGCTCGTCGGCAGGCCGATGCCGTACTCGAAGGAGATGCGCTGCAGATCCGCGAGCGCTTCGCCCGCGCAGATGCCAGACAGCGGCCGCCAGTGGTAACGCGGCAGCTTTCGACGCAGCTCCTGCACGAAGCCCGGCTCGTCCGCGCCGAGCGTGACGCGCGAGAGGCCGAGGATCAGGTCGGCGACGTCGTCGGCGCGGTTCTGGGCCACGGCGAGCAGCAGCAGCGCGAGGGTCCGGCGCGTGTCGTCGTCGAGGCGTCCGAGCAGGCCGAAGTCGACCAGCGCGAGCCGGCCGTCGGTCGTGAGCAGCACGTTCCCGCGGTGCGGGTCGGCGTGGTAGACACCCGCGACCGTCACCTGCTGGACGTACGCGCGGAAGAACTGGCGCGCGAGCTCGTGCGCACGCTCCGTCGCGAGGCCGTGATCCGCGTCGACCTTGCGGCCGTCGATGCGCTCCAGCACGAGCACCTTCTGCGTCACGTACGGGTGGATCACCTCCGGGACGACGAGATCGTCGTAGTCGCGGAGAAAAGCCGCTACGAGCTCCGCGTTGTTCGCCTCCTCGACGAAGTCGAGCTCGGCGCGCAGGTGCACCTCGAGCTCGTCCGCGAGCGCGCGAGCCTGCAGCAGCTGCGCGCGCTCGGAACGCGACTCGAACAGCTCCGCCGTCGAGCGCATGAGCGCGAGATCGAGATCGATCTGCCGCTCGATGCCCGGGCGGCGCACCTTCACGATCACCTCGCGGCCGGTGGTCAGCAGCGCCGTGTGGATCTGCGCGATCGACGCCGTCGCAAGCGGCTCGGGATCGACGCGCACGAATGCGTCCGGCGGCAACTCGGCTGCGATGACCGCCCGGATCTCGTCGAACGGAACAGGCGGGACCTCGTCGACGAGCTTCCCCAGCTCCGCGATGTAGACGTCCGGCAGCAGGTCCGGTCGCGACGAGAGGAGCTGACCGCGCTTGATGTACGTCGTGCCAAGCTCCTCGAGCGCGCGTCGGAACTTCTCCGCGCCGTCGCGGGTCGCCGGCCGGTTACCCCACACGCCGAGCTCGCGCAGGACGCGCAGCAGGCCGCCGCGGCGGGCGACGCGGCCGACGTAGACGGCACGTTTCAGCCGTTCCGTCCGCGCGCCCATCAGGCGGCGTATCTCCGGCGTGTCAGTCCTGGAAACGCGAAGGCTTCACGCGCTGCCGTGCGAGAAAGGCATCGACGGCGTCGCGGTGCACGCGCAAGACGCGCCCGACACGAACAGCGTCGAGCCGGCCGTCATGGATCAACCGTCGAATCGTTTCAGGATGGACGCCCAGCTGGTCGGCGACGTCGCGAACACTGACGAGGCTGTCCGGTTGCTGCTCCGCAGGTGGCACCGCGCCTCAACCTACAACAGCAGTCGGTTGATTGCCTCCCCCAGTTCGCGGGTCGACACGGATCCCTGGAATTTCGCCTTGATCCGACCGTCGCGTCCGACGAGAAACGTCCACGGCTCTCCCGGCAGGTGCCATTGGCGCACCCAGCGGTTCTGTCCCTTGCGGACTGGGGTACGTGCGTATTGCTTGCGAACGTGGTCGACCACGTCGACGACCGGCCCGCAGATGCGGCTCTCGCAGTATCGCGGTGTCGCAAATGTCACAACGAATGGCTCATGAGCCGCCAGCGCAGCTGCGATCGCTGTGCGCACCAGTGCACGATCGGGCGGAACTCTCGTCGTCAGTTCCTGGACGCGGCCGTGCGCGCCCGCGAGTGTCGGCGTGTGCGACGGGTAGGCACGCGACCCGACCGCCGGCGAGAGCGATCGGGACGCGACGTCGAGGTCCACGACGCCGGCAATCCGCTCGCGGCCGCCGAGAGGCCGCGCGACGAGCCGGTACTTCCCGGCGGCGCGAATCCACACGTGGGCGACGTAGATCGCGTTCGCGTCGGCGCCGCTCGACTCTCCGGGCACTCCGATCGGCTCGAGCCGCGCGAACGTCGTGGTGAACGGCCGCGCCTCGAGGGAGCGGGCGACCCAGACGCGTGCCTGCGGCCGCGAGACGACCACGGCCGCGCGGATCGACGACCAGGAAGGACACCCGGACGTCCCCAGGCGAAGAGTCCGACGTCCCTGGAATCAACGAAACACTCTCACTGGAGTCGCGCCAGATTGCTTCGAGCGACCCCGCCTTCGGCGCGCCTCGCTTCGACGAGCTCGTGGTGGAGCTACAGCCCACCGCTAGGAAGATCAGTGCAAGAACCGCAAGCGAAACGCGCACATCGGCACTCTAGAAGTCACTGCCTTCGTGCCCCCCATTCGGCAAGAACCCGAGCGCGGGCAGCAGCGCCATCGCGATGAGGATCGCGAAGACCGCGACATAAATCAGACGGGCTTTCGTCAACGTGCTCACCTCCTTCCCTGTCTTAGAAGCGAACGTCTTGCAGAGCGTCGGCGGCGCGGCGGTAGAGCTTCGCGGCCGTCCGGTCGTCTCCTCGCTTCGCCGCGAGGTCTCCCTGGGCGAGCCAGGCGTCGGCGCGGTGACTGACGGACGACATCTGGTCGTACGCGGCCTCACCCGCCTTGAATGCCTGCTCCGCCTCCTCGAGGCGATCCTGCGCGAGCAGCGCGCGCCCGAGCACGAGCTGCGCGTTGCCGATCTCGTGCATCTCGTCGACGCGGTCGCCCAGCAGCTGGAGGGCGTAGCGCGCCTGCTGCTCCGCGCGCGCGACGTCGCCGGTGCGGAGATGAACCTGGGCAATGCCGTTGACCGCATGCGCTGCTTCGTCGTCGTTCCCGACTTCGAGGGCGATGCGAACGGAGTCTTTCAGGAGCGCGAGCGCTTCGTCCTGATGTCCGAGCAGGAAATTGATGCCGCCGAGGTTGTTGAGCAGCCGGCCGAGATTGTTCCGGTCGGCGATGTCCTCGTACGCGGCCTTGGCACGCTCGGCATACGAGCGGGCGAGCACCCAGTGCCCTTCGCGGTCGGCGATGATCGACGCCTGGAAGTAGACGTCCGCCGCAGTGCGCTTGTCGTTCAGGCTCTCGGCGAGCTCGAGCGCACGCTCGACGTCCTCCCGCGCAGCTTCGAAGTCCCGGCGGCGGCGGTAGCAGCGCGAGCGCCAGGCGAGGATGTTGGAGCGCAGATAGTCGGAGGGGATCTCCGACCGCTCCGCAAGCTTCAGCGCCTCGTCGAAGAGCCCGATCGCACTCTGGACGCTGTTGAGCTTGAAGCGCGCAACGCCGAGGCGGAAGAGCACGTCGCCGCGGTCGACGTCCGAGAACGCGTTGCTCTCCGTCAGCGTTCGCGCCCGCTCGAGGAGCGCGATTGCGTCGCGGATCTCGACCCGGCGCATTCGCACCGTCGCCTCACCCGACAGCGCGCGGACCTCGAGCTCCGGCAGGCCTGTCGCCAGGACAGCCGGCTTGATGCGCTCGAACTCCGCGAGCGCCTCGTCGTTGCGACGAGCCCCCACGAGCGCGTCGGCACGCGCCAGTGCCGCGTCGACCCGCCCACGCTCGTCGGCCGAGACCCCGTTCGCCAGGAAGCCCGCGTCGACGCCGAGCCGCGCGGAGAGCCACTGGATGGTCTCGGGGGTCGGTCGCGTCTTGCCCCGCTCGATCTGGCTGACGTACTCCTTCGAGAAGCGGTCGCCCGCCAGCTCGGTCTGCGTCATCCCGGCGGCAACGCGCAACTGTCGAAGCCGCTCGCCGAGACGGAGCCCCGCCTGCGCGGCCGACAGTCGCTGCTTCTGCCGGGTGGCCGTCGAGTCAGACATGTAAGCCGTAGTAGACGACATGCTTCACCAAATCGCAAGGCTTCTTTTCGGACATCACCCTAAAAGGTCATGTTTTGCGGGGAAACGCGTCAAGCAAGGGTACTGGAAATCACTTGACTGAGCTACTTGACAGGACCCCAGAAGGCTCGTACAGTGAGGCCATCTTGCGACCGAGCCAGACGCCAGGGTCGGCTGCAGGAGGCGCTTCACCAGGTTAGATCGTTCGGGGCGTGGCTGGGCCGCAGAGCCAAGTTCCGGAGACTAGCCACCAAGGTGGGGTCGCCTAGAGGAATCGACCCCCGGAGCCGCAGCCGGGGGTCTTCCTTTTTTGGCCCGGAAAGCGCCTGGCGCGTTTTCCGGGTGAGGGGACGGCGCTTCGCGCTGAACGCGCGCGGGCTCAGCCCGCGCGCTTCTTGCTGGTTGGCTCCTGGCCCTGACCGTCCGCGCCCCGGTGGCCTTCGGCCATCGGCGCGCGGATCAGTTCGCCTGCGGCTAAGCCAGGCTTAGCCGCAGGCTTTGGCTTCTTGGGTTAGGCGGTTACGAGGGGCAGTTCGAAGGGACGTCGGCCTCGATTCGCCTCGGTGCGCCTTGCGGGAGAAACTGCACGGCGATCGTCTCGGCGTCGATGGTGCCCGCGTTGACGAGCTTGTGCACGTGGTCGCCGCCCTCGTCGACGAACGCGGCCGGCGCCGTGTACACCTGACCGGCGCAGGTCGGATCGTCGCTCTCGTAGTTCGTCACTTCGCCTTTGATCACGTAGATCAGGCTCGGGCCCGGATGAGAGTGCCAGCCCGTCGTGCCGCCCGGGTGAAGAACGTTGTCCACGACATAGCCGTCGGTGATTCCCTGCGTCTTGAATCGAAGCTGCCACGTATCCGCCGGGATCGTGTGAGCCTTGAGGTCGAGTTCGCTCAAGGGGATCTTGTTCACGATGAACGACGTCGTGACTCCGGACTGCGGCGTCGCAGAGACGACGCCCGCGGTGACCGCTCCGGCCATGAGGGCCAGAACGAGCGCCCACATCCATCGCGACTTCATGACTGCTCCTTTCGTTGCCGTCTCAGATCGGGAGGAGACGGAAGCGGCGCCAGTGTTCCCAGCTCGGCGCGAAACGTGAGCAACAGCGCGTCGTCGTGCGACAAGGTCATGCCGTGCACGTCCCGTGCGTGGCGCTGAACCTCGTCGACGAGCCCGGCCTCGTCGTCCGCGCGGGCCAGGAACCCGCATTCACACTGCAGCGTCTTCTCCACACTCTTCGCCGCGACCGTAGAAATGCGCCTCTAAATCGCGGCAAAATCCCGACAAGAACCGGGCAGGAGGATGAGCTGAAGGTTTTCCTGGCGGGTCGCGTCTCTGCGGAGAGCGACGGAGTCGTAAGCGACGAGCGGCGCTTCCACGGCCGGCAGGGAAGGCTGCTGTTCGCGTACCTCGTCGCGGAGCAGGGCAGGGCGGTACCGCGCGACGAGCTTGCAGAGGCCCTCTGGGGAGCACATCCGCCGACGACCTGGGACAAGGCGTTGAGCGTGCTCGTCAGCAAGCTCCGGGCGCTCCTGGCGGAGCACGGGGTCGACGGTGCCGTCGCCCTCACGAGTGCGTTCGGCTGCTATCGGCTCGAATTGCCCGAAGGAGCCTGGGTGGACATCATCGCCGGCACAGACGCCGTTCGCGACGCCGAGCACGCGCTTGCTCGGGGAGACGCCGCGTCCGCAAGGACGGCAGCGGCGGACGCAGCGTCACTCATGGGGCAGTCGTTTCTTCCCGGAGACGACGGAACGTGGGTCGACGAGAAGCGACGAGAGCTCGCGGATGCCCACATGCGCGCTCTGGACGTCCTCGTCGCGGCCAGCCTCGCGTTGGGGGACGGTCGTGAGGCGGGGGCGTGGGCGGAGGAGGCCATTGTCCTGGAGCCGTTTCGGGAAAGCGGCTACCGCCAGCTGATGCGGGCACAGGCGGCATCGGGCAACCCGGCAGAGGCGCTGCGCACCTACGAGCGCTGCCGGCGCTTGCTCGCCGACGAGCTCGGCACGTATCCCTCGTCGGAGACAGAGGCGCTCTACCGCCGGCTGCTCGAATCGCCCGCCCCGGCCGAGACGGAGAACGGAACGGGCGAAACGCCGCCGGCTTCGGCAACGCCGCGACGGCGCGCCATGATCGTGGCAGCTGTCATCGCCGCCGGCGCCGGCGCAGTCATCGGCATCGTCGCGACATCCGGCGGCACGGCGCATGCCAAGGTCGCACCCAATTCTGTCGTCGCGCTGAATCCATCAGGGTCGGTTGCGGCGACCGTCTCCGTCGGCGCCCGGCCCGTGGCGATGACGTCGGCTCGCGGAGCGCTGTGGGTCGCGAACCTGGCCGACGAGAGCGTCACCCGCGTGGATCTGGCGTCGAGACAAGCCGTTCGCAGCATTCCGCTCGGACGTGCTCCGTCCGCACTGGCGGCGACGAAGAACGGCATCTGGGTGGCCGTTGGGAGTGGGCGCGTCCTGATGATCGACCCGACGTACGACCGGCTTTTGGCCGACAAGCACATCACCGGCGATGACGTCTTCTACCGCCCCGACGTTGAGCGAACGGTGCTGGCAGCGTTCGGCGCGCTCTGGGTCGTCGATCCCGCCGGCTCCGTGACTCGGTTCGATGCCGCTGCAGGACGCGCGACCGGATCCGTCGACGTCGGCAACGACCCGACGTCGATCGGGGCCGGCGATGGGTCCGTCTGGGTGACGAACGGCTCCGACGGCACCGTCTCTCGGATCGATCCGGTGACGCTCGTCGCGACGACCATCCCCGTCGGGCACGACCCCGCGGCAATCGCCGTCGACAGCTCCGGCGTCTGGGTCGCCAACGCCGGCGAGGACGCGGTCGTTCGTGTCGACCCGGAGACCAATGCAGTGGCCGCGACCGCACACGTCGGCAGCGGTCCTTCCGCACTCGTCGCGACGCCCCTAGCGCTGTGGGTCGCGAACAGCCGCGACGGAAGCGTCATGCGTCTCGACCCGAACACCGGCCGCATCCAGAGGCGGGTCGAGCTCGGCGGGACGCCCGACGCGCTCACGGCCGCCGACGGCAAGGTATGGGTCGCGGTGGCGCCCGCGCCGCCGGCGACGCCTGCCGGCGGACGCGTCCTTCATCTCACGTCGGATCACGACTTCGCAACGCTCGACCCGGCGCTCGACCTCAACCCGCAGCTCGTCTACGCGACGTGCGCCAACCTCGTCACGCACCCCGACAAGCCGGCACCCGAAGGGTCGCTGATCGTGCCGGAGGTCGCCGAGGCAGTTCCGGCCCCGACGAACGGCGGCAAGACGTACACGTTCGACATCCGTCCCGGGTACCGCTTCTCCCCGCCGTCGAATGCACCGGTGACGGCGACGGCGTTCAAGTCGGCGATCGAGCGCGCCGCGAATCCCCGGCTCAAGTCGCCGCTCGCGTACGTCTTCCGGGACGTCGCCAGCATCACGGCGCGCAGAGACCGTCTCACGATCACGCTGTCGCGTCCCAACGGCGGCTTCCTCGCGGACCTCGCCGACACGGAGGCCGCGTGCGCGGTGCCGCCCGGGACTCCTGCCACAGCCGGCGGGATCGACGACATTCCCTCGGCAGGGCCGTACTACTTCGCGTCGTACACGCCGCGCCAGCAGCTCGTCCTCGAGCGCAACCCGAACTACCACGGCGACCGGCCGCGGCGCTTCCTGCAGATCGTGGTCGCGATCGGCGTCGACAGCTCCCGCGCGCTCCACGAGGTCGAAGCGGGTACATCCGACTATGCGCTCGAAGGTCCGCCGCGCGACGCCGGTCCGAAGCTCGCGTCGACGTACGGGCCCGGCAGCACCGCCGCACGCGAACTGCATCAGCAGTACTTCATCAGCGAGGCGGCCGGCGCTCGCTACCTCCACATGAACACCTCCAGACCGCTCTTCGCGAACGCTCGGCTCCGTCGCGCCGTCAACTATGCGATCGACCGGCGGGCGCTCGTCGCACAGGGTAAGCGCTTCGCGGAGGTAAACCCGTTCAACTCGGGCACTCCCAGCGACGACTACCTGCCGCCCCTCATGACCGGTGTGCGCAACCTGCACGTCTACCCGCTGGGCGGGCCGGACCTCCGACGCGCGAAGCAGCTCGCCGGGCGGGTTCACGCGACGGCGATCATGTATACGCCGAACCTCCCACCGTGGTTGCAGGAGGCGCAGATCGTGCGACGCGACTTGAGGCCGCTCGGCATCGACGTCCAAGTGAGAGAAATGCCGATCGACGACTTCTTCGAGCGAATCGGCCGGCCGCGGGAGCCCTACGATCTGGCCGTCTCCGGTTGGTCCTTCTCGAGCGATCCGATCGGCGCGTTCACCCCCTCCACGGGCGTACTACGCTTGTCGCACTTCCACGACCCCGCCTTCGACCGCCAGGTCCGCGCGGCTGAGAGGCTGTCGGGAACGCGCCGGTATCGCGCGGCCGATCGGCTCGCCCTCGAGCTCGACCGCGACCTTGCACCCGCGGCGCCGTTCGCGACGGATGCCAGCCGCGACTTCTTCTCGGCCCGGATCGGCTGCCAGGTCTACCAGCCCTTCTTCGAGATGGACCTCGGCGCGCTGTGTCTTAGAGACTCTTAGGCGCCTATTGCCGGCTCGGTCGCGGCACGTGGTTCCGCGTGGCGGATCGTCTTGACGGTGAGGATCGCGACGAACACCCCCGCAAAGGTGATCGCGGCGCCGACGTGGAGTGCCCGGTGATAGCCCTCGACGAACTGGTCCGCGAAGGCGGGATTGAAGGGCGACACGCTGACCGCGGTCGCGACGAGGGCGCCCATCAGGGCGATCCCGAGCGAGCCGCCGACCTGCCGCATGCTGTTGATCACGGCCGAGCCGACGCCGGCCTTGTCGACGGGAACGGAGCTCATCGCGGCAGCCGTCGTCGGCGCCATCGTGATCGCCATTCCGACCCCGCCGACGACGAGGCCCGGGAGGATGTTCCACCACGACGACTGGGCGTCGAGCGTCGCGAAGAGCAGCAGCGAGCCCGTCAGCAGCGTCATCCCCGCGCCCATCAGCCAGCGCGGGCCGATCTTGTCGGCGAGCCGCCCCGCGAGCGGCGCGACGAAGATGATCAGCACGGTCATCGGCAGGAACGTCGCTCCGGTCTTGATCGCACCGTAGTGGAGGATGTTCTGCAGGAACAGCGAGTTGAAGAAGAAGATCCCGAACATCGCGAGCCCGACGAGGAACATCACGGCGTTCGCGCCGCTGAACGTCGCGTTCTTGAACAGCGTCATGTCGAGCATCGGCAAGCGCTGGTGCAACTCGAGCAGCACGAAGGCGGTTAGGAACACGGCGGCGATCGCGAACAGCGACAGCACACGCGTCGATCCCCACGAGTGGTCGTTCGTCTCGATCAGCCCGTAGGTCAACGCGAACAATCCGATGCCGGAGGTCACTAACCCGGGGAGGTCGAGCCGCTGCTCGTGTGACGTGTCCTTCGACTCGTCGATCAGGAACCAGGCGCCGATCACGCCGGCGATGCCGACCGGGATGTTGACGAAGAAGATCCAGCTCCAGTTGATGTCCTGGGTCAGCAAGCCGCCGATGATCGGGCCGAACGCGAGGGCGAGGGCGGCCGTTCCCGCCCAGATGCCGATCGCCGTTCCGCGCTGACGCGGCGGGAAGGTCGCGGTGATGATCGAGAGCGTCGCGGGGTTCATCAGCGCGGCGCCGATCCCCTGCACCGTGCGCGCCGCGATCAGCGAGGCGGCGCCGCCGGCGAGGCCGCACCAGAGCGACGAGGCGGTGAAGATGACGAGGCCGGTGATGAAGATCGCGCGGCGGCCGAGCAGGTCGGCCAGCTTCCCGCCGGTGAGGAGCAGCACGCCGAACGTGAGCGCGTAGGCGTTCACGACCCACTCGAGCTCGGAGATGCTGATCCCGAGGTCCTTGCGGATCGAGGGCAGCGCCACGTTCACCACCGTGTTGTCGAGCATGATCATGAAGAGCCCGAACGCGACGGCCGCCAGCGTCCACCACTTGCGCGTCTCCGGGCTGTAGATCGAGGCTCTCATGCGAAGGGGTTCCTCCTCGATTGTTAGCGTCCACTAGGTTAGTGGACGCTAACCTACCGGCCGCCGCTCGCGGGTGAAGTACGGTTGACCGCACCTTTGAGCCAGTTCGTGTGGACGCCCGACGAGGCGCGCCTCGAGCGCGCGAACCTGACGCGCCTGATGCGGCGCTTCGGCGTCGACCGCTACGCGGAGCTGCACCGGATCTCGATCGAGGAGCCCGACCGGTTCTGGCCGGAGGTCGTGGACGACCTCGGTCTCGAGTTCTCGGC
>DATIDT010000070.1:0-11989 GCA_035456125.1 Gaiellaceae bacterium | reverse complement strand
TCGGCCGCGAAGCGGCTGTTCCACCATCCGCGGCAGGCGCTAGCCTGCCGCGGATGCACCTGCGCGCCATCAAGCTGCGCGGCTTCAAGTCGTTCCCCGAGCCGGTCGAGGTCCGCCTCGAGCCCGGCGTAGCCGTCGTCGTCGGCCCGAACGGCTCGGGGAAATCCAACGTCGCGGATGCGATCGTCTGGGCCGCCGGCTCGATGGCGCCGTCGGAGCTCCGCGCCGAGAAGCCCGACGACGTGATCTTCGCCGGCGGCGGCGGTCGCACGCCCGAGGACTTCTGCGAGGTCGAGCTTCTGTTCGACAACCCGAACGGCGACGGGCCGCTGCCGTACACGGAGCTCTCCGTTGCGCGCCGACTGCACCGCGGCGGCGAAGGGCAGTACCTGCTCAACCGCACGGCCGTGCGCAGGATCGACCTCGTCGAGCTGCTCGCCGACCTCGGGCTCGGCGGCGGGATGCACTCGATCATCGGCCAGGGCCGGGTCGAGGAGATCCTCGGCTCGAAGCCCGAGGAGCGCCGGCAGCTGCTGGAGGAGGCCGCGGGCCTCGGCCGCTTCAAGCGGCGGAAGCATCGCGCCGAGCTGAAGCTCGCCCGCGTCGGCATCCAGGTCGAGCGGGCGCGCGACGTCGAGGCCGAGGTGAAGAAGCGGCTGCGGCCGCTGGCGCTGCAGGCCACCGCTGCGGAGCGCGCGGAGAAGCTGCGCGGCGAGATCGCGTCGCTGCGCGCGCGTGTGGCCGAGCTCGACCTCGACGAGCTGCAGGAGCGCCTCCAGGATGGCGACGGCCGGCGAACGGCGGCGCTGCTCGCGCGCAGGCACGCCGACGAGAAGGTCGACACCCTGCTCGAGCAGCGGCGCCGCGCCGAGGAAGAGCTCGCCGACGCGGCGGGTCGGCGCGAGCTGGCGACGGCAATGCTGTACCGCCTGCGCAGCGCGCGCGAGCGTCTCGAGCTGCGGCGTGAGAGCGCACAGTCGCTGCTGAGCTCGTTGCGCGCAGACCTTGCGCGGCCGCGGCGCGTGCTCGACGCGCGCGTTCGCGCGGAGCGCGAAGCGGTGCGGGAGCAGGCGCGCGTCGCACGCGAACGCCTGCAGACGCTCGAGCGAGCGCTGGCGGAGCGCGAAGGGCTCCCGCCTGCGGCCCGAGCGCTCGCGGAGGAAGGCGAACGGCTCGCGCTGTCGCTGCTCGACGTGGAGCCCGGACGCGAGCGCGCCGTCGCGGCCGCGCTCGGACACCGCGCCGCCGCGCTCGTCGCCGACGATGCGCGGGCCGCGCTGCAGCTCGCAGAGCGCGCGCGCGCCGCCGGGCTCGGCAGCGTCGTCGTGCTGACGCGGCCGCCGGTCGCCGATCTGCCGGTCGTCCCGAAGGAGGAGCTGCTGCAGTCACAGGTGCCCGCCGTGACGCCCGAAGGCTTCGGCTACGACCCGCAGCGGGGAGAGGTCTGGTTCGCCGGCGAGACGGCCGAGGCCGTGTGGCTCGAGCTCGAAGCCCGGCGTCGCTCGCTCGCGGCCGAGGTGGAGGAGCTCGACGCCCGTGCGGCGGCGCCGATCCCCGAAGACGCATACAGCGCGACACGCGACCCGCTCACGGAGACGCTGGCGCGGCTTGCGGCAAGGCTCGTCGACACGATCGCAGGCGTCGCCGACGACCGGCACGAGGCGCCGCTGCGTGCACGCGCCGATGCCGGCGCGCAGCGAACCACAGCGCTGGCGGAGGAGCTCCGGAAGCTCGGCGCCGCCGAGGTCGACGCGCGCCGCGCGGCCGCCGAGGCGGGCGAGCGGCTGAGCGCCGTCGACGTCGAGCGGGCGCGGATCGAGGCGGAGATCGACGAGGCGCGGCGCCGGCTCGAGGCGGCGGCCGCGGACGCCGCCGAGGGCGACGACCGCGACGAGCTCGCCGAGCGGATCGAGCGGCTCGAGCGTCGGCGCGAGTCGCTCGGCCAGGTGAACCCGCTCGCGAAGGACGAGTACGAGACAGAGAAGGAGCGGCTCGCGGAGCTGTCCGCGCAGCGCGAGGACCTCGAAGCGAGCCTCGCCGAGCTGCAAAGGCTGCGCGACGACCTGACGCGAACGGTCGAGGAACGCTTCGCAGAGACGTTTGCGTCGGTGCAGGCGAACTTCGCCGAGGTGGCTGCGACCCTCTTCCCGGGCGGCGAAGGGCGACTGCGGCTGACCGAGCCGGAGGAGGAGGACGAGCATCCCGGCATCGAGGTCGAGCTCCGTCCGGCCGGCAAGAAGGTGACGCGCCTGTCGCTGCTCTCCGGCGGCGAGAAGGCACTCGGAGCGATCTCGTTTTTGTTTGCGCTCTTCCTCGCGCGGCCCTGCCCCTTCTACCTGCTCGACGAGGTCGAGGCGGCGCTCGACGACACGAACATCGGCCGCTTCGTCGAGCTGCTGCGCCGCTACGCCGATCGCACGCAGTTCATCGTCATCACGCATCAGAAGAGGACGATGGAGGCCGCCGACATTCTCTACGGCGTCACGATGGGCCAGGACGGCGTTTCGCAGATCGTCTCGCGCCGCCTCCCGCGGGAAGAGGAAGCGGCAGCCGTCGCATAACCGACCTGCCGGGGTGTGACCCCGCAGGGGTCAGACCCCAGCCTCTAGGTTTTGCAGATGCCGCGATCCTGGGCCCAGCTGCTCGGCGAGGAGAACGCGCAGCCCGAGCCCGACGCCGCACGCAGCGGCCTCTTCTCGCGCCTGCGCGACTCGCTGTCGAAGAGCCGGCGTGCGCTGACCGCCGAGCTCGCGTCGGCGGCGTTCGATCCGGGCGACGACGCGGCGTGGGAGCGGCTCGAGGAGGCGTTGATCCGGGCAGACGTCGGCGTTCGTGCGACCGCCGAGCTCGTGCAGCGGCTCGAGGCGCGACAGGACTTGACCGACCTCAGCGCCGCGCTCGCCGAGGAGATCAGCGCGCTCTTCGGCGATCCCGGCACGCTGAACGTGCGCGCGGAGCCGAGCGTGCTGCTCGTCGTCGGCGTGAACGGCACCGGCAAGACGACGACGATCGGGAAGCTCGCCGAGCGGCTGCGCCAGCACGGGCACTCGGTCGTGCTGGCGGCGGCGGACACGTTTCGCGCTGCGGCGGAGGAGCAGCTCGAGATCTGGGCCGAGCGTGCGAACGCCGAGTTCGTCGGCGGCGAGCGCGGCGCCGATCCCGCGTCCGTCGCCTACGACGCGATCGACCGCGCGGGCCGCGACGGCGGGGACGTCGTCATCGTCGACACGGCCGGCCGGCTGCACACACAGGCGAACCTGATGCAGGAGCTCGCGAAGGTGCGGCGCGTGATCGAGGGCAAGCTCGAGGGGGCGCCGCACGAGACGCTGCTCGTCGTCGACGCGACGACGGGGCAGAACGGGCTGCAGCAGGCCCGGCTGTTCGGCGAGGCCGTCGGGGTGACGGGAGTGGCGCTGACGAAGCTCGACGGCAGCGCCAAGGGCGGGATCGCCGTCGCGATCGCGCACGAGCTCGGCCTCCCGGTCAAACTGATCGGCGTGGGGGAGACGCTCGACGACCTGCGGCCGTTCGATCCGGACGATTTCGCCCGCGCGCTCGTCGCGGAGTAAGGTCGCGGCATGCCTGCGGCGGAGAACACCGTCGTCATCAACCGTCCGCGCCCCGAGGTCTTCGCGTTCGTCGCCGACCACGAGAACGATCCGAGGTGGCGTTCGGGCGTTGTCGACATCAAGCGCGCGTCGGGCGAGGGTCAGGGAGCGATCTACACGCAGGGCGTGAAAGGACCGATGGCCGCCGCATCGACGCCGACTTCGAGGTGACGGCGTATCAGCCCGACACCCTGCTCGCCTTCCGGACGCTCGCGGGGCCGGTGCGGCCCGAAGGCAGCTACCGCTTCGAGGATGCGAACGGCGGCACGCGCGTCACGTTCTCGCTGAACGCGAACCTGAGCGGCATGCAGAGGCTGACGTCGCCGATGGTCTCGAAGTCGATGCGCAACGAGGTCGCCGCGCTCGACGACCTGAAGCGCGTGCTCGAGTCCTAGCGCGCAGCTCGCGATGCCACAAGGCTCCCTCACCGTTGTCGGCACGGGCATCGCCTTCGGCGTCCAGCTGACACCTCAGGCTCGGGCGGCGATCGCGCGCGCCGACGACCTCTTCTATCTCCTCGCCGAAGCGACCGGCGAGGCCTGGCTCGAGGGCCTCAACGCGAGCTCGCACTCGTTGCGTGGGCATTACGCCGTCGGGCGGCCGCGCCGGGAGACGTATGCGGCGATGGTCGAGCAGATCCTCGCCGCCGTGCGCCGAGGGCGCAACGTCTGCGCTGCGTTCTACGGTCACCCCGGCGTGTTCGCGTCGCCGGCGCACGACGCCGTGCGTCGCGCGCGCGCCGAGGGCTTCCCCGCGGTGATGCTGCCTGCGATCTCCGCGGAGGACTCGCTCTTTGCGGATGTCGGCCTCGATCCCGGCGAGCGCGGCTGCCAGAGCTACGAGGCGACGGATTTCCTGGCCCGGCGCCCGGCGTTCGACACCTCTGTGCCCCTGATCCTGTGGCAGGTCGCATTCGTCGGAATCAGGACGGCGCCGACAGGGCCGAGCCGTGAGGGGTTCGCGGCGCTCGTCGAGTGCTTGCTCGAGTTCTACGACGAGGCCCATCCTGCGATCGTCTACCAGGCCTCGCCGTATCCCGTCGGCGCGCCGCAGATCGAGCACTTCACGCTCGGCACCGTCCGGGACGCCGAGCTCGGCGGCATGTCGACGCTCTACGTGCCGCCCGTTGAAGAAGGCGACGAAACCCTGTAGCGTCGTGTCGCGGTGAACGATCAGATGGACGATGCGGATCGCCTGGCGGAATTCTTCGGGCGCCTCGCCGAGGACGCCGAGCTGTACAACGACTACCTGACCGATCCGCTTGCGACGATGCGGGCCGCAGGAATCTCGGAGGACCTGATCGCACACGTGCTGCAGGGGAATCTCAGGCACCTCACCGCGCTGTTCTCCGACCGAGACGCCGGCGGACAGTCGTTCATCTTCGGAACGATCATCCGCGGCTAGCGCCCGGCCACCGCGACCGTCGCGGCCCGTTCAGCCATCACGCTGTTCCCCTTGGCCACGTACAGTCGGCGCGCAGCGTCGGCGGCGCGCTCCGCGCTGTCGACATCCCCGACCGCCACGGAGGCGTTCGCCAGGCTGAGCCACGCGTCGCCCTGCAGGTTCAGACAGTCCGTCTGCTCGGCCAGCTCGATCGCCTCGCGTGCGAGCGTCTCGCTCTCGGCGGCGGCGCCTTGCTCCGCGAGCACCCGCGCGCGGACGACGCGCCAGGCGATCTGCGACGTGAAGTCGTCATCGGACGCCAGCGTGGCGCTCAGCGCAGTGAGCGATTCCGCTTCCTCGTCACGCGCCTGCAGGTGGAGGGCCGCAGCAAGGGACGCTGCGATCGTCGCGAGGTTCGCCTTTTCACCCATCGGTTCGAGCGTCTCGAAAGCCGCGCGCAACTCGCGTTCCGCCTCGTTGCCGTCACCGGCGAGCAGCTCGATCGCGCCCGACCACGTTTGCAGCGCCGCCAACGACACGGTCTGCCCGAGCTCCCTGAGGATCGCCTGGCTGTCACGGGAGAGCCGCCGGGCGAGCTCGAAGTTCCCGCGCATCGCCTCCAGCAGCGCTGACACCATCAAGACGACGGCCTCGGCATCACGGTCGAGCGGCGCGCGTTCGCGAATCTCACGGCAGCGTGCCAGCGCCTCGGGCACGGGCAACGGACCGGCGAGCGAGGCGCGTGCACGGGCGTTCCCGATCTCCGACCGTTCCGGCTCGTCATTGCCGCCGTGCGCGGCGGCGCGGTCGAGCGCCTCCTCCATCGGGGCGATCTGGCAGCGGAGCCAGTGGGCTTCGGCGACGAGGAGCCACGCAAGCGCGAGACCCGGGTCGTAGCCCAGCTCCTGGAACGCGGGAATGACCGAGTCCGCCGCCTGCGTCAGCTCCTCCGTGCCGCGCTCCGGGTACATGTAGGCGCGCAAGAGCGCCTGTTCGAGCAGCAGGCGACAGCGCAGCAGCCGGTCCGCGGCAGCGTCGGCCAGTTCCGCCGCCTCGCGGAGGGTCTCCTCTGCGGCGCTGAGCCGGCCGGCCTCCCGCTGCGTCCGGCTGAGGTCGAGCAGGAGGTCGCGCCGGAGCGGATCGTCCGGCCCTGCGAGCGACGTGGCGCGTTCCAGGAGCGTCGCCGCCGCCGGGATGTCGCGACGGCGCAAGGCGCGCCTGCCGGCGCCGCCGAGGAGCTCCGCCGCACGTCGCGCGAGCGACTGTGCGTGCTCGTCGAGCGAACCGAGCTGCCTGCGGTACAGGAACGCCTGCTCGAGGTGGTAGCCGACGATCTCGTCGACCTCGCCGGCGCGGCCGGCGCTCGAGTTCGCGGCGTAGTCGGCAAAGCGCTCGTGCAGCCGCGCGCGCTGCTCTTTCGCGCTGCCAGCGTACGCCGCGTCGCGGATGAGGACGTGCCGGAAGCGGTAGGCGTCCTCGCGGCCGGGACGAGCCCTCAGCAGGTCTTTGCGCGCGAGGCTCAACAGCGTCGCATCGACAACCGACTGATCCGTCTCCGCCAGGAGCTTCCGCAGGGCCAGGCGCACGAAGTCCTTCCCCGCAACCGCCGCCCCCTCGAGCACCAGGCGCTCGTCCGCCGGCAGGCGGTCGAGCCGCGCCGCGATCAAGGCGTGAATCGTCGGCGGGATGCCGTCCGTAGGCCCGCCTTCGGCGAGCATCGCCGCCATCTGCTCGAGGTAGAGCGGATTGCCTTCGGCGGCCTCGGTGATGCGCTCGCGAGCGGCCGCGTCGAGGGGCCATTCCTGCGCGACGGCGTCGAGCAGCTGGTGCGACTCCTCGTCGGTCAGCGGCTCGAGCACGACGCCTCCGCCTGTCTGGGTCAGCCATCCGGGTCGCTCGTCGAGCAGGTCGGGGCGTGCCAGGCACAGCAGGAGCACCGGCGAGTCGTGCGTCCAGCCCGCGAGGTACTCGAGCAGGTCGAGCAGCGTCGGCTCGGCCCAGTGGATGTCCTCGACGAGCACGACCAGCGGCCGGTCGCGCGCCAGCTCCTCGAACAAGCGGCGCAGCGCCCAGAACGTCTCGCTGCCCGGCGCCCCGGGATTCGCGCCCATGACACCGAGCACGCGCGTCGCGACGAGGTCGCCGTCCTCGGCGTGCGCGAGCAACGTCCGTAGGTCGTCGTCGCTGCCGAGGGACCCGACTGCCTCGATCAGCGGCCAGAACGTGATCCCGTCGCCGTATGCGAGGCAGCGGCCGGCGAGGATCGTCGCATCGCCGCGCAGCGATGTGCAGAGCTCCGTCGAGAGGCGTGACTTCCCGATCCCTGCAGGGCCGACGACGGTGAACAGCCGGCACGAACGGCTTTCGACCGCCGTGTCGTACGTCTCGCGTAGCAGCGCCAGCTCCGCCTCGCGCCCGATCAACGGCGCGTCCAGCCGGCGCGCATACGCGGAGGCGCCTTCGATCACCGCGAGCACATTCCACGCCGTGTGCAGATCAGCCTTGCCCTTGAGCTCCAGGCCCTCGCGCGGCTCGGAGACGACGGCGTTCGCGACCAGGCGGCGCGTCGCGTCCCCGATGAGAATCTCGCCCGTCCGCGCCGACTCCTCGAGGCGCTTCGCGACGTTGACGGCGTCACCGGTCGCGAGCATCTGGCCGCCGCTGCCGTCCCCGGCGACGACCTCGCCCGTGTTGACGCCGACGCGCATCCCGATCTGCACGCCGAAAGCGGGCTCGAGCTCGTCGTTCAGCTCGGACAGCGACTGCCTCAGCTCCGTCGCCGCGCGCACCGCCCGCAGCGCGTCGTCCTCGTGGAGATCGGGGATGCCGAACACGGCCATCACGGCGTCGCCGATGAACTTCTCCACCGTCCCGCCGTGGCGTTCGAGCACGGTCGACATTCCCTCGAAGAACCGCGACATGACCTGACGCACGGACTCGGGATCGAGCCGCTCGCCGAGCGGCGTCGAGTCCGCCACGTCCGCAAACAGGACGGTGACCGTACGCCGACTCACGGCCATGTCCGGAGTGTAGGACTGAGGCGAGCCCAGGGCGAACCTGCGGAGGCCGCTCAGCGCCTACACTTGGCGGCCGTGTTCGACGCCCTGTCAGACCGGCTCCAAGGCGCACTCGGCGATCTCCGCGGTCGCGGCAAGCTCGACGAGGAGGCGATCTCGCGTGCGATGCGCGAGATCCGGCTCGCGTTGCTCGAGGCCGACGTCAACTTCGAGGTCGTCAAGGACTTCGTCGCGCAGGTCCGCGAGCGCGCGCTCGGCCAGGAGGTTCTGAAGAGCGTCACGCCGGGCCAGCAGGTCGTGAAGATCGTCCACGACGAACTGACCGCGCTGATGGGCGCCGGCAGCTCGCAGCTCGTCTTCACCGGCCGGCCGCCGACGGTGATCCTGCTTGCCGGCCTCCAGGGCTCCGGCAAGACGACCGCCGCGGCGAAGCTCGCGCTGCTCCTCCGCAAGGAGGGGCGCAAGCCCGGCCTCGTCGCCGCCGACCTGCAGCGCCCGGCCGCGATCGACCAGCTCGAGCAGCTCGGCAAGCAGATCCAGATTCCCGTCTACCGCGAGGACGGCAGCGATCCCGTGGCCGTCGTCCGCAACGGGATCGAGCAGCTCGATGCCGACACGATCATTCTCGACACGGCGGGGCGCCTCCACGTCGACGAGGAGCTGATGGACGAGCTCGAGCGCGTCCGCGACGTCGCGAGGCCGGCGAACGTCCTGCTCGTCCTCGATTCGATGACCGGGCAGGAGGCGGTCAACGTCGCGCTCGCGTTCCAGGAGCGGATTGCGTTCGACGGCGTCGTGCTGACGAAGCTGGACGGCGACGCGCGCGGCGGCGCTGCGCTCTCGGTGAAGGCGGTGACCGGGAAGCCGATCAAGCTGATCTCGGTCGGCGAGAAGGTCGACCAGCTCGAGTACTTCCATCCCGACCGGATGGCGTCCCGCATCCTCGGGATGGGCGACATCCTCACGCTCGTCGAGCGGGCGGAGCAGGCGGTCGAGGAGGACGAGCAGAAGGAGCTGGAGGCCCGGATGATGGCGGGCCAGTTCACCTTCGACGACTTCCTCAAGAGCTACCGGATGATCCGCCGCATGGGCTCGATCGGCGGGCTCGTGAAGCTCATTCCCGGCATGGGCAAGCAGCTCGAGGGCATCGACCAGATCGACGAGAAGCAGTTCGGGCGGGTCGAGGCGATCATCCTCTCGATGACGCCGCAGGAGCGCGCCCTGCCGAAGGTGATCGACGGGTCGCGGCGCCAGCGGCTCGCGCGCGGCTCGGGCACGACCGTCGAGGAGGTCAACCGCCTGCTCGAGGGCCGCAAGGAGATGGAGAAGCTCATGAAAGGCATGAGCAAAGGCAAGCTTCCCCAGCTGCCCGGCGCGCCGGCGCCGCCCGCGCCCAAACGCAAGGCGACGAAGTCCAACAAGCGCAAGAAGCGATCGAAGACACGGAGGTAACGGTTTGGCCGTACGCATGAGGTTGACGCGGGTCGGGTCGAAGAAGAACCCGGTCTATCGCGTCGTCGTGGCCGACTCGCGCTCGCCGCGCGACGGCAAGTTCATCGAGATCGTGGGCCGGTACAACCCGCAGCACGATCCGTCGCTGATCGAGTTCGACGAGGAGAAGGTGAAGGACTGGCTCGGCAAGGGCGCGCAGCCCTCTGAGGCGGTGCAGAAGCTGCTGAAGGCGAAGAACCTGTCGCAATAGTGGCGGAGCTGCTCGAGTTTCTCGCGCGCAGGCTCGTCGACAAGCCCGACGAGGTGCGCGTCGAGCGGGTCGACGAAGACGACACCGTCGTCCTGCGCCTGCACGTCGCCGAGGACGACCTCGGGAAGGTGATCGGGCGGCAGGGCCGGATCGCCCGCGCGCTGCGAACGATCGTGCGCGCCGGGAGCGCGCGCGAACGGCGGCGCGTGCAGCTCGAGATCGTGGACTAGGTTCGTGCGCGTCGCGGCGCTCTACGACATCCACGGGAACCTCGCGGCGCTGGATGCCGTGCTCGCGGAGGTCGATGCGGACGTCATCCTCGTCGGCGGCGACACCGTGATGGGCCCATTGCCGGGAGAGACGCTCGAGCGGCTCCGCTCGCTCCCCGGTGACGTGCGGTTCATTCGCGGCAACGCCGACCGCGAGGTCTACGAGGACGAGCCCGGGCTCGCACCGCACGAGGCCTTCGAGTACGCACGTTCGCGGCTCTCGGCGGAGCAGGTCGAGTTCCTCCGCACATTCCCGCTGACGGTCTCGATCGGACGTGTGCTGTTCTGCCACGCGACGCCGCGGAACGACGAGGAGATCCTGACCAAGATCAGCCCCGAGGAGCGCTGGCGCGAGGCGCTCGCCGGCGTCGACGCGGACGTCGTCGTCTGCGGGCACACGCACGTGCAGTTCGACCGGCGCATCGGCGACATCCGGCTCGTCAACGCCGGCAGCGTCGGCATGCCCTACGAGCACGAGGCCGGCGCGTACTGGGCGCTTCTCGACGGGACGGACGTCGAGTTGCGTCACACCCGGTGCCAGGCACCCAACATGTCCGAATGGCCGGGGGAGTGGCCGCAGGCGACACCGGAGGAAGCGACGGAGCACTTCGAGCGAATGTCCCGTGGCGAGGCCTGATTCCGTCGTCGTCGGCCGTGTCGGGAAGTCACACGGGCTGGACGGGTCGTTCGTCGTCGAGGAAGCGAGCGACACTCGCGACCTCTTCGCCGTCGGCGCGACGCTGCTCGTCGAAGGCGCTGCGGCGACGGTCGTCGGCTCGAAGCAGGCCCGTGGACGGCCGGTGATCCGCCTCGACCGCCGCGTCGACCGGGGCGCCGCGCTGGCCGTGCCGCGCGAGGCGCTCGCGCCGACGTCCGAGGGCGAGTTCTATGTCTTCCAGCTCGTCGGGCTCGAGGTGTCGGAGGAGGGCGGCCGCGTGCTCGGCACCGTCGCAGACGTCGCTCCAGGTGTGGCGAACGACGTGCTCGAGCTCGACTCGGGGCTGCTTTTGCCGATGGTGGAGGAGTGCGTGCTCTCAGTCGATCTCGACGCCGGCCGGATCATGGTTGCGCGCGGCTTCTCGGACGCTGGCTAACCTGAGCGCCTCGCTCCTGTGCAGCTCGACGTCTTCACCCTCGTTCCGCATGCGTTCGCGTGGCTCACGGAGCAGCGTCCGGTCGCGACCGTGCTCGGGACGGAGCTCAACCTTCGCCTGTTCTCATATCGGGACACGACGCCGCTGCGCGCCGCTCAGGTGGACGACGAGCCGTACGGCGGGGGCGCCGGCATGGTCCTGCGCGTCGACGTCGTCGCGGCCGCGCTCGACGCGGTCTACGGCGGGACGCCCGAGCATCGCGTCGTCGCCTTGTCGCCGCAAGGGCGCCAGCTGACGCAGGACGTCGTCGAGGAGCTTGCGGACGAGGAGACGCTGACGCTCCTCTCCGCCCGGTTCGAGGGCTTCGACGAGCGCGTCGTGCGGCACCTTGCGTCTGACGCGATCTCGATCGGCCCGTACGTCCTCTCGAACGGCGACCTGCCCGCGATGGTGCTCGTCGACGCGATCGCCCGGCGCCTGCCGGGGGCGTTGAGCGAGGGGTCGGGAGAGTTCGAATCGTTCTCCGCCGAGCTGTCCGGCGGACTGGAGTACCCTCACTACACACGTCCGGCGGAGTTCCGCGGTTGGCAGGTCCCCGACGTGCTGCTGTCGGGTGACCATGCGCGGATCGAGGGCTGGCGGAAGGAGCATGTGCGGTGAGGAATCCGATCGACCATCTGACGGAGGGGCTTCCGCACGGCTGGCGCGTGACGATCGACTGGCTCGTGACGATCGTCGGCGCGATCGCGATCGTCCTCGCGATCAAGGCGTGGGTCGTCAACCCCTACCGGATCCCTTCGAGCTCGATGGAGCCGACGCTCCACTGCGCGAAGCCCGGCTCGGAGTGCGAGGCGCGGTTCTCCGACCGCGTGCTCGCCTGCCGCTTCTGCTACCGGTTCTGGTCGCCGAAGCGGGG
>DATIDT010000069.1:0-8610 GCA_035456125.1 Gaiellaceae bacterium | reverse complement strand
TACCGCTACCCCGACTTCTCCGACAGCCCCGAGCCCGCGATCGTGCAGCTCGCGCACGTCTGCAAGCGCGCCTTCGAGGAGCGCTATCCGCGCGGCCACGGGCTGCGTGCCGACGCGCAGGCGCGGCTCGACGAGGAGCTGAAGCTGATCGACGAGCTCGGCCTCGCCGGGTTCTTCCTGCTCCACTGGGACGTGCTCGAGCTCGCGCGCGACTGCGCGCTCGAGGTGCGCGGGCGCGACTCGCCGCGGCATGCGCTGCCGCCGGGACGCGGACGAGGCTCTTCGGTCGGCTCGCTCGTCTGCTACCTGACCGGCCTCTCGCACGTCGACCCCGTCGGCGCGGAGCTGTCGCTCGGCCGCTTTCTCAACCGCGAGCTGAATGCCGTCCCCGACATCGATCTCGACTTCCCGCGAGACATCCGCGAGAAGCTGATCGTGGCCGTCACCGAACGCTACGGCCGCGAGCACGCCGCGCTCGTCGCGTCGTTCGCGACGTACCGGTCGCGCGGCGCGATCCGCGACGTTGGCAAGGCGCTCGGCCTCCCGTACGCCGAGCTCGAGCGCATCGCGCGCGTGTCCGAAGGTTGGAACGCGAAACGCGTCGCCGACGAGCTGCAGCTGCTGCCGGACGCCGACCGCAAGCTGCTGTCCCCGCGCTGGCGCGCGTTCGCGGAGCTCTGCGGCGAGATCGCCGGCCTGCCGCGTCACATCTCGCAGCATCCGGGCGGGATGGTGATCTCTTCACGGCCGCTCGTCGAGCTCGTGCCGGTGCAGCCCGCGGCGATGGCCGGACGGCAGATGTGCCAGTGGGACAAGGACTCGTGCTCCGATGCCGGCTTCCTCAAGATCGACCTGCTCGGCCTCGGGATGCTCTCGGCAGTCGAGGACTGCGTCGAGCAGATCGCGAGGCTGCGCGGCGCGCCGATCGACCTCTCGCGCATCCCGCTCGACGACACGGCGGTCTACGGGGACATCCAGCGTGCGGACACTGTCGGCGACTTCCAGATCGAGAGCCGCGCGCAGATGCAAAGCCTGCTGCGCACGCTGCCGGAGAACCTCGACGACCTGACGGTGCAGGTGGCGCTCGTCCGGCCCGGGCCGATCCAGGGGAAGGCGGTGCACCCGTACATCGAGCACCGGCAGCGGCTGCGCGAGGACCCGGCGTTCGTGCCGCCCGTCGACCATCCGCTGCTTGCCGAGTGCCTGCGCTCGACGCTCGGCGTCGTCGTCTTCCAGGATCAGGTGCTGGAGGTCGCAATGGCGCTCGCCGGCTTCAGCGTGGGGGAGGCGGAAGGGCTGCGCCGCGCGATGAGCCGCAAGCGCTCGCATGACGCGCTCGAGGCATACCGCGGACGCTTCGTCGGCGGAGCGCTGGGGAACGGCGTCGACGCCGAGACGGCCGACCTGGTCTACGACAAGCTCGTCGGCTTCTCCGGCTTCGGCTTCCCCAAGTCGCACGCTGCGGCGTTCGGGCTGCTCGCGTACCAGTCGGCGTGGCTGCGGCACCACTATCCGGGCGAATTCCTCTGCTCGCTCCTGAACGCGCAGCCGATGGGCTTCTATCCGCCGGCGACGCTCGTCCGCGACGGCCAGCGGCGCGGCGTCGAGACACGACCGCCGGACGTGAACGTCAGCGGCGCGAAGTGCGACGTCGAGGACGGCGCCGTCCGCATCGGCCTCGACTACGTCAACGGCATCGGCGAGGACGACGCACGCGCCGTCGTCGAGGAGCGTGAGCGGGCCGGCCCGTTTGCAAGCGTCCGCGAGCTCGCGCAGCGCACACAGCTGTCGGAGCACGGTCTCGAGACGCTGGTCGTCTCCGGCGCGTGCGACTGCTTCGGCCTTCCGCGCCGGCAGCTGCTCTGGCAGCTGGGGCTCGTCCCGCGCCCGCAGACGGTGCCGGGGTCGGGCGGCGAGGAGAAGCAGCTCGCGCTGCCGCTCGAGCCGACCGCCGAGACGCCGAAGCTGCCGGAGCCGACCGTGTGGGAGCGCATGCTCGCGGACTACCGGACGACGAACCTGTCGGTGGGCGTGCATCCGCTGGAGCTGCTGCGCGCGCATCTTCCCCGCGGCGTGCTCTCGTCGCGTGAGCTCGAGACGGCGCCAAACCGCGCGCAGGTGACAATCGCCGGGATGGCGGTCGCGCGGCAGCGCCCGGCCACGGCGAACGGCGTCGTGTTCATGCTGATCGAGGACGAGTTCGGGACGGTGAATCTGATCGTGCCGCCGACCGTCTACGACCGCTATCGCGCAATCGTCCGCGGCGAGCCGCTCATCCTCGCGCGCGGCCGCTTCGAGCGGATCGAGCGGAACCAGAACGTGCTCGTCCGCTCGCTCGAGACGCTGGGGCCGCTCGCCCGGGAGGTGTCACGGGAGACGGAGGTGGGCGCGAGCCTTCCTGGCGCCCACCACTTCGGACATCGCTAGTAGCCCGAGGAGCGGGCGCGCTGCTCCGGCGTCGCGTGGTGCTGGCGGTCGAGGTTGAACGCGGTGTTCACGAGCGCCACGTGCGTAAAGGCCTGCGGGAAGTTCCCGAGCTGCCGTCGCGTCTGAGGGTCCCACTCCTCTGCGAGGAGCCCCAGGTCGTTCCGGAGCGACAGCAGCCGCTCGAACAGCTGCTCGGCCTCGTCGAGGCGGCCCTGGAGCGCGAGGTTGTCGACGAGCCAGAACGTGCACGGGAGGAACGCGCCCTCGCCTGGCGGCAGGCCATCGACGTGCGTGTGCTCGTCGTCGCTGGTGTAGCGGTAGACGAACCCGTCGCGGTAGAGCTCGCGCTCGACGGCAGCGAGCGTGCCGACAACCCGAGTGTCGTCCGCAGGCAGGAAGCCGACGAGCGGGATGACGAGCAGGCTCGCATCCAGGCACTTCGATCCGTACGACTGCGTGAACGAGTTCAGCTCGCGGTCGAAGCCCTGCTCGCAGACCTCGCGCTGAATCTCGTCACGAATCTGGCGCCAGCGGTCGACCGGGCCGGTGCGGCCGAACTCCTCGACCGCTCTCACGCCGCGGTCGAAGGCGACCCAGGCCATCACCTTCGAGTGCGTGAAGTGCCGGCGTCCGCCGCGCACCTCCCAGATGCCGTCGTCGGGCTCCTTCCAGGCGCTCTCGAGGAAGGCGAGCAGCCGGCGCTGCAAGGACCAGGCCTCCGGTAGTCGCTGGAGCTCGTGCACGCGCGCCTGGTGCATCGCGTCGAGCACCTCGCCGTAGACGTCCAGCTGGAACTGCGCGCTGGCTGCGTTTCCGGCGCGGACGGGGCGGGAGCCTTCGTAGCCCGGCAGCCACTCCAGCGTCATCTCCGTGAGCCGCCGTTCGCCCGCGACGCCGTACATGATCTGCAGCGCCGCGGGATCGCCGGCCGCTGCACGCAGGAGCCAGAGGCGCCATGCCGCTGCCTCGTCGAGGAAGCCGGCGTTGATGAACGCGAGCAGCACGAGTGTCGCGTCGCGCAGCCAGCAGTACCGGTAGTCCCAATTCCGCTCGCCGCCGATCTTCTCGGGAAGCGACGTCGTCGGCGCGGCGACGATGCCGCCGGTCGGCGCATAGATGAGCGCCTTCAACACGATCAAGGACTGCTGCACGACGTCCTTCCACGGGCCGCCGTACTGGCACGGCGCGATCCAGTCGGTCCAGTAGTCGACCGTGTCCTGCAGCGCCTGCTCGGGATCGATCCGTTCCGGTGGATCCTCGTTCGAGGGGTACCACGTGAGCGTGAACGGCACTCGCTCGCCCTCGCGGACGGTGAACTCGCCGATCGTGCGGTAGTTCTCGCCGCGGTGCTCGACGGCACTGCGGAAGCAGAGAGCGTCCGGGCCGGCGATCGCGACGCGGGTGTCGCCGTCGAGCCGGCGCACCCACGGCAGGGTCGATCCGTAGTCGTAGCGCATCACGATCTCCGCGTTCATCTGCACCTCGCCCGCGACGCCTTCGACGATGCGGACGATGTCCGGGGCCTTGCCGCGCGGCGGCATGAAGTCGATGACACGCGCCTTGCCGGTCTCGCACTCCCAGTCCGTCTCGAGCACCAGCGTGTTCGTCCGGTACGAGCGGCCCGACGACCACGCGTCGCCGCCGGGCGCGATCAGCCAGCGCCCGTGGTCGCTCGTGCCGAGCAGCGCAGCGAAGCACGCGCCCGAGTCGAAGCGGGGAAAGCAAGCCCAGTCGATCGAGCCGTCGCGCCCGACGAGCGCCGCCGTCTGCAGGTCGCTGATGAGGCCGTAGTCCTCGATTCGCGCCATCAGCGGTCCTCGATCTCGAGCGCGAAGCGCCGGAACCGCTTCAGCACGGCGCGGTTGAAGGCCGCAACGTACTCGTCCGCTGCGTCGTCGTCGAGCGTGAACGCGAAGTTGTCGCGAAGATCCGCGAGCACTTCGGTGCCGGTCTCGACAAGGTCGACGTAGTCGCCGTACCGCTCTTCGGCCTCGTCGCGCTCGGCGCGGTTGTACGAGCGCTCCGCGGCGATGCAGTCGTCGATCAGGCCGCGATTCTCACGCGCGAAAAGGTCGAGCTGCCGGTCGATCAGGTCGCTGAAGCGCGGGCGGCGAAGTCTCATCTGAGCCCCCGGTAGAGCGCGAGGTGCGCGGTGGCCGCAGCGTCCCACGTCAGCGTCTCCCGCGCGCGGCGTGCCCCCGCGCGCGCCTCTGCGAGCGCGGCGGAGTCGTCGAGCAGCTCACGCGCCGCGGAAGCGAGCGCCTCGACATTCCCGGCCTCGACGACGCGTCCAGCGCCGAACTGCCGGATGGGCTCGGCGATCCCTCCGACGTCGTAGGCGACGGCCGGGACAGCTGCTCCGAGCGCCTGGAGGAGCGCGCCGCTCTGGTCGAGCTCGGGGCGATAGGGGAAGAGCGCCACGGTCGCTTCACCGAGCGCGCGCTCGATCTCCGTCTGCGGGAGGTACCCGAGCCGCCACTCGGCGATGTCACCGGCCTGCGCGCGGTAGCCGTTGAGCGGCTCGAGCGGGTCGCCGGCGACCAGGAGCCGCGCTCCGCCGACGAGCTTCGCCGCGGCGATCGCGTCGCCGAGCCCCTTGTACGGCCGGATCGTCCCGAGCGAGAGCAGCGTCCGGCCGTCGTCTCTGCGCGGCGGATCGCTCGGAAAGACGGGGTGCGGGATCACCGTCGCGTCGACGCCGAGCTCCGCCAGCATGGCGCGCCCCGACTCGCTGTGCACGACGACGCCGTCGAAGCGGGACAGCAACGTGCGCCACAGCGAGCGCTTTGCCGCCGTCCGCCGCGGCAGCAGGTCGTGCGCCGTGAAGACCGCGGGCACGCGCGGGCGGAGCAGGTACCGGTCTAGCTCGGGCGCTGCGAGCCATTGCAGGTGCAGAACGTCGGGCCGGCGCCGCAACAGCCTGAGCATCCCCGGCGCGTGCTCCGCCGCCTTGAGCGGGAGGCGAAGGCGCGAGCGGCGGAAGAGACGCGACGACAGGGGGTAGAACGTCTCGCTCCGTGTGTATCCGTCCGGCGTCGGCGTCTCGCCGAAGCGGAAGCGCGACGTCACGAGCTCGACCTCCGCGCCGTCGCGCACGAGCGCCGCGGCGAGCGCATGGTCGTACTGCGGCGTGAAGGCCGGGGGGTCGGCGAGCGCGACGCGCATGGTGAGTACAGTAAGCGCCTGCTCGTCCGGACCTGGAACCTCTTCCACGGCAACACGAAACCGCCGGGGCGCAGGGCGTACCTCGAGGAGCTTGTTCGGCTTGCGACTGCGGACGAGCCCGACGTCGTCTGCCTGCAAGAGCTCTCCGTGTGGGCGCTGGTCCACCTGCCCGACTGGAGCGGCATGACGGCGGTGACCGACGTCGCGCGCCGACCGCTGCCGTTGCTCGGAGAGCTGGCGCGCACGCTGAGCGAGCTCGACGCGCGGCGTTTTCGCTCCGGCATCACGGGTGAGGCCAATGCCGTGCTGCTGCAGCCGTCGCTGACGGTCGTCGAGCATCGGCGGCTGGTGCTGAATCCGTTCCGCTTCCGCCGCCTGCAGGCGCGGCAGCTGCGCCTCCCTCCGGGGGAACGCATTCGCTGGGCGAGCGAGCGCCGCGTCTTGCAGGCGCTGCGCGTCCGGCGCGGAGACGGCACGTTCGTGCTCGCGAACGCGCACATCACCGGGCACAAGGACAAGCGGATCCCCGACGCCGAGCTGCTGCGCGCTGCGGTGTTCATGGACGGTTTCGCTCAGCCGGACGAGCCGGTGCTGCTCTGCGGCGACTTCAATCTCACCCTGCGCAACTCCCATACCCTCCGCGAGCTGATGACGCCGGAGTGGAGCTTTGCCGGAGCGACGCCGACGGGGATCGACCACGTCCTCGTCCGTGGATTGAGTGCGCAACCGCCGCTCGTGTGGCCGGCCGAGCGGCGCACGCGCGACGGGCGGATCCTCTCCGACCACGCGCCCGTGGACGTGGAGGTCGAGTGACCTACGAGGAGGGACGCGCGCTCTTCCCGGTCCTCGAGCACTTCGCCTATCTCAACGCGGGGACGCTCGGCCCGCTCGCACAGCCGACGCTCGACGCAATGGCCGAGCGCGACCGCTTCGACCAGGGTCAGGGACGCGGCGGCCGCGCGTGGTTCGACGACATGCTCGCGCTCCGAGGGCGGGTTCGAGGCAAGGTCGCGGAGCTGATCGGCGCGACGCCGGAAACGCTTGCGCTGACGAGCTCCACCACTGACGGCTGCAATGTCGTCGTCGCCGGGCTCGGTCTCCGGCCCGGAGACGAGGTCGTCACGACGAGCGCGGAGCACCCCGGCCTGCTGCTGCCGTTGCACGTGTCCGGCGCGACGGTGCGCGTGGCGGACGTCGCCAACCGGCCGACGGCCGAGGCGCTCGAGCGCATCGCCGCCTGCGTCGGGCCGAGAACGCGTCTGCTGGCGCTCTCGCACGTCCTGTGGACGACGGGTCAGGTGATGCCCGTGCAAGAGCTCAAGCGCGTGACAGGACTGCCCGTGCTCGTCGACGGCGCGCAGTCAGTGGGAGCGATGCCCGTCGACGTCGGCGACGTCGACTTCCTGACGATCTCGGGGCAGAAATGGCTCTGCGGGCCGGAGCCCGTCGGCGCGCTCTACATCCGTGACCCGGAGAGCCTGCGCATTGCGCTCCCCTCCTTCTGGGCGCAGCAGCGCATCGAGCCGGACGGGACGTTCGTGGCAAGGGAGAACGCGGAGCGCTTCGACACAGGGTGGACCGCCACGCGGATGCTCGCCGGCTGGGAGACGGCCCTCGACCTGCCGCCGGAATGGCGTTTCGAGCGCGCGGCCGCGATCACCGACCACTGCCGTACCGAGCTCGCGGCGATCTGCGAGGTCGTCGGGGAGCCCGGGCAGGGGACGCTCGTGTCGTTCGTCCCGCCCCGCGAGGCGGCCGAGACGGCGGCGCGGCTCTACGAGCGCGGGGTCGTCATCCGCGACCTGCCCGCCACGGGCTGGGCGCGCGCGTCGTGCGGCTGGTGGACGGACGAGGGCGACATCGAGCGCCTCGTCACGGGCGTCGCGGCCTAGGACTCTGGCAGCGGCGCGAACAGGTCGATGACGGTGCCGTCGGGATCCTCGAGCTGCGCATAGCGCTGGCCCCAGAACGCGTCCCACGGCTCCTTGTGCGGCGACCCGCCGGCCTCGAGCAGCTCCGCATACACGCGATCGACCTCCTCGGGCGAGTCGCACCTGAACGCTCCGCCGACCGCGTGCCCGCCCGTCGGTCGGTGCCACTCCGCGTCGAACGTCTTCATGACGGACTCCGTGTCGAGCATGTAACGCAGCCCACCGCCGAGCTGCGCCTCCACGTGATCCTCGTTCTCCGCGCCGTCGGCGAACTCGAGCCCGAGCTTGCGGTAGAACGCGAGCGCGCGGCCCATGTCGCTCACGACGATGCCGAACGCCTCGAAGCGTGGCGTCATGCCTTCACCTCCGCTTCCTGCAGAGCGCTAATGACGTTGCGGATGTGCTCGTCGAGGTCGAGCCCGAGCCCCTCGGCGCCCGCGTAGACCTCGTCACGGTGGACGCCGGCGGCAAACGACGGCTGCTTGAGCTTCTTCTTCACCGACTTCGGCTCGAGCCCGTCGAGCCCCATCGGCCGCACCAGCGCGACGGCGTGCACGAAGCCCGAGAGCTCGTCGCACGCGAACAGCGTCTTCCTCAGCATCGTGTCGCGCGGCAGCGACAGGTGCTCGGCATGCGACAGCACGGCGTCGACGACCTCCTCCGGATAGCCCTCCTCGCGCAGGATCGGTGCGCCGTCCTGCGGATGGCGGTCGAGCGTCGGGTGCATCTCGTAGTCGAAGTCGTGGAGCAGCGCGACCACGCGCCAGAGCTCCTCGTCCTCGCCGAACTTCCGCGCGTAGAAGCCCATGCACGCCTCGACGCCGAGCGCATGACGCAGGAGCGCGTCGCTCTTCGTGTACCTCGTCAGCGTCTCCCAGGCGCGTTCGCGAGTGACTTCCACGACCGTGGGTAGGCTACCGCGATGTCGCAGACCGCGGTCATCGGGCGCGCCGCCGAATGCTTCGTGATCGAGGGCGGTCGCTCCCTCAACGGACGCGTTCGGGCAGCCGGGAACAAGAACGGCGCACTGCCGATCCTGTCCGCCTGCCTGCTGACGACGGAGCCGGTGACTCTGCGGAACGTTCCG
>DATIDT010000068.1:0-18093 GCA_035456125.1 Gaiellaceae bacterium | reverse complement strand
CGTCAGAGAGAGATGCGTAAGGCTGCGAGCTCCGCTCGGGAGCGGACACCGAGCGTCCCGTACACACGTGACAGCGCGGCTTCGACAGTCTTCGTGCTGACGAAGAGGGTCTGCGCAATCTCGCGATTTGTGCGGCCGGTCGCTGCGAGCCGCGCGATCTGGGCGTCCGACGGCGTCAGCTCACCGTTGACTACGCGGCGTGTCGCCGTTCGTTCGAGTTCCTGCGCGACCCGAACCGCCCACAGCTGCGCACCCATCGATTCGAACGCGGTGAGTGCCGACTCGAGTGAGTTACGTGCAGTACGTCTGCGCCTCCACCGCCGGAGAACACGGCCGCGCACCAACAGCGTTCGGGCGCTTTCGAATCCGCTTCCGAGCTGCTCGTCCGCGGCGAGCGCGGCGTCGAAGAGCGCAAGGGCGCCGTTACGATCGGTAGGTGCCTGGACAAGCGCGCGCGCACGAAGTGCCGGTCCGCGCCAGCGCGCGAGGATGCGTTCGGCCGCTGCGAGTCCGTCGGCGAGGGCCGTCGCCTGCTCCAACTGACCAAGCTCCACGAGGGCCTCGATCGCATACGGAAACACTCTGACGAGCAGGAAGTGCCGATCCGCGCCGGTCGTCTGTGCAGAGCGCTCGAGCGCCTGCCACGCTCCGCCGGGATTGCCAAGTGAGAGCTCGAGAGTCGCGATGGCGATGCGCAGATGCGTAAGCGCGACGATGTCCCCGGCCTCCGACAGCGCGGGCTCGGCGAGCGCCGCGTAGTCGCGAGCGGTCGCCTCGTCGCCGAGAGCCGCGGCGAGTGAGGCTCGTAGCCCGAGGTGTCGAGCGCGCGTGTCCGGTCTCCACGCGTAGGCCTCCGCGGATTCGAGGTGCCCGTGCGCCGCCGCGAGTCGTCCCGCGTGGAGCTCAAGCGTGCAGAGGTGGTGCGTCACATCGACGAACTCGAACTCGTTGCCGATCGTGTCTGGCTCGCGAAGCTCGAGCTCCAGTAGCTCCCGCGCGCGCGAGAGGTCGTAAGTCCCCGCCGCCAAGGCTCGCACCTGACGCGCGAAGACGCGAATGCGAGGATCGGGCGATTCCTGGGACAGAGCGACTGCGCGCTCGAAGGTCGGCAGATCGAGCGGCTCACCGGCGCGAAACCGATAGTACGCGGCGCCGGCGAGTGCGCAGCCGAGAAGCCCCGCGCTCGGCCGTGCGTTCGCCGCGGACTCGAAGGACCCGATTGCATCATCGATTCGCCCGAGGGCGGCGGACTCGAACTGGCCGCGGAGTACATGAATCTCGGCGCGCAGGTCGGCAGTCAGGCCCGGCTGGTCGAGCGCCCTCGCGAACAGGTGCAGGCTGCCGAGCACATCATCCGTCTCCTCAGTCGCAGCGAGGAGGGCACGCGCCCGCAGTGGCCCGGGAGGCGGCATGCTCGTTGTCGCCATCGCCCGAGTCTAGGCACCGTTCCCGAAACTGCCTAGGGATTTCCCCGTTTCGAGCCGGCAACAGCACTCCTACCGTCAGGTCGTCACGACAAAGGAGCAAAGGAGCACGAGATGTCTAATGCGAGGAGGAGGCTGTGCGCGGTTGGCGTGGTTCTCACGCTGGCAACGACGGTCGCCATCGTGGGCGCGACGGCGAAGTCTGCGCAGGCTGAGGGCGTGACGCCTGAAACGCTGGCAGCAGCTGGCTGGGACTGCTTCCAGACCCCTCCGTTCATCGTGCCGCCGAGGATCGTCTGCGCCAATCCGGGCCTCGGCCGGCCCTTTCCAGGAAACCCCGATCCGCCGCCGGCCTACACCCTTCCAACGTTCGACCTGGGCGGGACGTACCTCGGGAAGGTGCACCTTGTCCGCGCCGACCTTTACGACGGTCAGCCCTGCGGTCGGTCCGGTGATCCGTACATCTTCCGCTCGGCAATCGGTTACTACGAATGCCTGCGTATCTAACCCGGGTGCGAGGTATGTCTCTAGCAGGCGTCGTCGTGCTTGGACTCACACTCGCTGCGACAGGGGTGGCCTCTGCTCGGCAGACATCGACGGCGCACCTCAGCGGAACCCTGAACTTGCGTGGGACCTTGCGGGTGACGTCGACCCCTGTGGAGTGCCCTCCGGACCAGCCACGTGACGCCGACTGCCGGGCGCGCGCCGGAGGAGGGCTTGTTCCGGGGCTCGGCAGTGTCTCCGAGACGTACCTCTGGTCTTACAGGATGGGCTCGCCGGCGGCCTGTCCTTCGGACCTGCTGGGGAGACCGCTGAAGGCCAGCGGCCGACTTGTCGTCGCAGGGAAAGGGGAAATACACGTTGCGCTGCAAGACGGAACGCGCTGTATCGACCAAGAGCCCATGCGGAACGAGCCGCAGGACTTCACGATCATGGGGGGCACGGGTTCATATACGGGCGCGTCGGGGAGCGGCACAGTCGAGAGATCACTTAGCGGAGGCGTTGGGGCAGAGACGTGGAACGCGACGCTCGAGGTAGCGGGGTTCGAGTTCGACGTGACGCCGCCGACGCTGAAGGGTGCTACATCGAAGACCGTTCGCGCTCGGAAGGGCGCCAAGCGCGTCCGCGTCACGTACGCCGTGAGCGCCCGCGACGATGTCGACGGTGCGATCCCAGTCTCGTGCGTCCCGCGATCAGGCAGCAGCTTCTCCAGCGGGCGCACGGACGTGGTCTGCTCGGCGGCGGACGGAAGCGCGAATACGAAGACGGCGAGATTCACGATCACCGTCAGGCGTCGGCGGTAGTCCGCCCGCACCGCGGGAAGACCCTCGTGGCGTAAGGACAGGCTTGCGGCCGACGGCGCGGGCGACCTGGGCGCCCGCGGCCGCTTCGGCTTGGATCGAACCCCGACCGTCGAAAGTCATCATGCGAGCGGAGCGAGCGGACTTTCGACGGCCCAGCGGGAGCGACGGGACTCGAACCCGCGACCTCCGGCGTGACAGGCCGGCGTTCTAACCAACTGAACTACGCCCCCAAAGGGACGCCCAGTGTAGCGAGTACCCTGCGAGGCCAATGACGAAGGTCGACTTGATCGCCCTCGGGTTCGTTGCGCTGACGGCGTTCATCGGCTGGAAGAAAGGGCTCCTCGCGAGCGCGCTTTCCGTGGCGGGAATCGTCCTCGGCGCCTGGCTCGGCTCGCGGCTCGCGCCCTCGCTCCTGCAGGGCGGCAAGAGCTCGCCGTACACGCCGCTCGCCGCGCTGGCCGGCGCCGCCGTTGGAGCGATCCTGCTCGAGACGCTCGGAACGCTTGCCGGAACGTCGCTCCGGGCGCGGATCCGCGCGCCGCGCCTCACGACGATCGACTCCGTCGGCGGTATCGCGCTCGGCGCGTTCGCCGGGCTCGCGATCGTCTGGGTGCTCGGCGCGGTCGCTCTGCTGCTGCCCGGTCAGGCGGATCTCCGGCACGGCGCGCAGCAATCGGCGCTGCTGCGCCGCCTCAACGAGGTCGTCTCGCCGGAGAAGGTCCTCAACGCCCTCGCGCGCATCGACCCGTTCCCGGCGATCAGCGGCCCGGCGGCGCCGGTCACGCCGCCCGACCCGCGGCTCGCACGCGCAGCGGGCGTGCGCTCCGCCGCGCCGAGCGTCGTACGCGTCCTCGGGACGGCGTGCGGCGTCGGCGTGGAGGGGACCGGCTGGACGGCCCGGCCCGACCTCGTCGTCACCGCCGCCCATGTCGTCGCCGGCCAGACCGACACCGTCGTCGAGCTGCAGTCGGGAGGCCGGCTGCCGGCGCAGGCATACCTGTTCGACGCAAGGAACGACATCGCCGTCCTGCACGTCGGCGGCCTCGGGCTGCGGCCGCTGCCGCTCGTGCCCGCCGTCGAGGGCGCCTCCGCCGCGGTGCTCGGCTTCCCGGAGAACGGGCCGTTCACCGTGACACCCGCACGCGTCGGGCGGACGTCGACGGTGCTCGCAGAGGACGCCTACGGCCGCGGTCCTGTTACACGCGCGATCACCTCGCTCGGCGGCCGCGTGCGCCACGGCGACTCAGGCGCGCCGGTCGTCGACGCGCGCGGAGCGGTCGAGTCGACCGTGTTCGCCGCGCGCCTGCGCAGCGTCGGCGGCTACGGCATCCCGGACGGGGTCGTGCGTGCAGCGCTCGACGCCGCGCGCGGGCCCGTCTCGACCGGCGGCTGCGCTCCCTGAGTCAGTGTCTCGGCCCAGCGGGCGAACGGCGACGCGGGCTCGCGGCACAGAAACTCGCGCACCAGCTCGCGGGATTCTGCTCGGCGCACGCCTCCTTCGACCGGCGGCAACCGATACGGCGCGGCTGATCCGGCCGCGGGATTCCACACGTCGCCGATTGCGGTGCCGCCGTCCGTCGGCGACTCGAGGCCGAAGACGATGCGTTCGGCGAAAGCGAACATCGCAGCCGCCATGCACAGCAGGCACGGCTCGAGCGTCGTCACGAGTGTGAGCCCGCGGCGGTTCGCCTGCTGCAACGTCACGAGCTCAGGATGGGCGAGCAGGCCGTCGCGTGACCGCCAGTAGGAACGAGCAACGATCTCGCCGCCGGCCACGACGACGGCGCCGATCGGCAGCTCGCCTGCTTCGAGCCCGCGCGCGGCCTGCTCCAGCGCCGCGCCCATGAGCTCAGAGGAGCTCGAGGACACGCAGCGGCCGGCGGAACGGCGCGACGAGATAGACGCCGGCGCAGCGGTCGCGTGCCGCGGCGATCAGCTCGCGCGCGTGCGCAAAGCCGACGTCGGCCGCGTTCGACCCGGCCGCCTCGAGCGCATCCTGCAGGTGCTGCGGCACGACGATGCCCGGCACCTCGTTGTGCAGCCGCAGCGCGAGGCGGTAGCTCGTCAGCGGGAACACGCCGAGCAGCACCGGGATCGGCCAGCTACCGCCGAGCCGCTCGACGAACGCGTCGACGTAGTCCAGGTCGAAGACGATCTGCGTCATAGCGAACTTCGCGCCTGCCTCGAGCTTGCGCTCGAAGCGTTCGAGCTCGACCTCGGGATCGTCCGGCGTCGGGTTGACGGCGACGCCCGGAAAGAACGAGGTCGGCGCGTCGATCGGCCGGCCGTTGTAGTCCTCGCCGCGGTTCAGGTTCGTCATCAGCTGCGTGAGACCGATCGAATCGATCTCGTACACGCCGCGCGAGCCCGGATAGTCGCCGACCTCCGGCGGGTCGCCGGTGATCGCCAGGACGTTGCGTACGCCTTCCGCATGCGCGCCGAGCAGCATCGACTCGAGGCCCATCACCGACCAATCGCGCGTCGTCAGGTGCGGGATCGTCTCGATCCCCGCCTGCCGCTCGATCGCCGCGGAGACCATCAGCGAGCTCATGCCGGCACGCGCAGTCGCGTTGTCGTTGATGTCGACCCAGCCGACGAGACCGGAGTCTCTGAGCGCGGACGAGACCTCGAGCAGCCCTGCGCTGTTGCCGCCGAGCGGCGGATCGAGCTGTACCGACACGATCCACTCGCCCTCCGCGAGCGCGCGCGACAGGCCTGTCTCGCGCTGCTCCTCGCCGAGCGCGACGACGAGCTCCGACGACTCGAACACGAGCGGCGCGCGCGGCTTGCGCTCGTCCTCGACCGCCGAGCGAATCGCGGCGATCTCGGCGGGCGTCGTGCCGCAACAGCCGCCGATCACCTTCGCGCCCAAGTCTCGGGCGTGCGCGGCGAACTCCGCGAAGTACTCCGGCGTCGCGTGCGGATAGATGACGCGCCCGCCGGCGAGGCTCGCAAGGCCGACGTTCGGCAGTGCGGCAAGCGGCTTGCCGTCGGCGCCCATGTTCTGCAACGCCGCGAGCGCAGCGAGCAGCCCGGCGCCGTGGTTGGCGCCGACGGCCGCGACGTCGAGCTCGGCGAGTCGCTCCGCCGCCTCGGCTGCCGTCACGCCCGCGAGCGTCTCCGCGCTCTCGTCGAACGTCAGGAGCGCGACGATCGGCAGGCTCGAGACGCTGCGCACCGCCTCGACCGCATCGACGACCTCCTCGAGGTCGTAGAACGTCTCCACGATGAACAGGTCGACGCCGCGGCCCTCCAGAACGGTCGCAACCTCGGCGAACAGCTCGCGGCGGACGCGCGAGGCCGCCGGCTCGCCGAGCGGACCGATCGACCCGGCGATGAAGACCTCGCGGCCGGTGATCTCGCGCGCGTCGCGCGCGAGCTTCACGCCGGCGGAGTTGAGCGCCTCGAGATCGTCCTCGAGGAAGTGGTGCGCGAGCTTGCGGCGGTTCGCGCCGAAGGTGTTCGTCTCGATCAGCTCGGCGCCGGCGTTGATGAAGCTGACATGCAGCGACACGACGGCCTCCGGCGCGCGAAGGTTCGCCTCCTCGGGTGAGCGCAGCCTCGGCACCGCTGCCGACAGCAGCGCGCCCATTCCGCCGTCCCCGACGATTGCCGGGCCGGCCTGCAGGCGTTCGAGGAAACGATCTTGGGCGGGCACTTCCTCTCCTTCCGAACTCGCTCGACACATCCTTCGGGCCGGAGCCCGACCGGGTTTGGCACCTTGCCCGCGAGGCAGGTTGCCGAAGGCGTCACAGGGCCGGTTCCCTCGGCCTTCTCTCGATGCGGAGCGGGACATGCCCGCTTCCACCGCCGATCTTACAGACCCTGGAAAACGCAAGAGGGGCCGCCGCCTGGCCCCTCCTGGGTCTCCTTGGAAGGAGATTCTCCGAGGTTGCCCCCGCCGCATCGGGGCCCCACTCGGTATGCCTTCTGACTATCGCGAGCAGGGGCCACTTCATCTATCACCCGTTATCGGTTGATTTCGCCACTTGACGGCACTCAAGGGCGGGCCGGCGGCTGCCGATGCCTTCTTTGACTCCACGGCCAGGGACTGACGGCAATCACTCCTGCGGCCCCGGGAGCCCATGCGGCGGCCGACGAGGACTCGGCCGCCACATCTTCAGGTGTCGTGGACGACCCGGCCTTCCATGCCGCCGGCGACGGTGACGATCTGCCCCGTCACATGTCCGGAAATCACCGGCGACGCGAGCGCGACGACCTGCGCGGCCACGTCCTCCGGCTGGGCGACCTTGCGCAGCGCCATCGTCCGGGAGATGCGTGCCACCTGCTCGCTCGAGACGCGGCCGCGAGTCATCGGCGACACCGTCCAGCCGGGCGCGACCGCGTTCACGCGCACGCCGGGCGAGCGCCGCGCGACCTCGTTCTTCAGTGAGAGCAGCAGCCCGCCGAGCAGCGCGGACTTCGCCGCCGCGTAGTCCGCATGCCCTGCCTCGCCGAACAGCCCCGCGGTCGAGCCGACGAGGACGAGCGCGCCGTCGCCGTCGAGTTGCCGCAGGAAGCCGCGCGCCGTCAGGAACGTCGCGGTCAGGTTCGCGTCGAGCGTCGCGCGCCAGCGGTCGAGCGAGAGCTCCCATACCGGGACGTCCTCGGACGGCCAGACACCGGCGACGGCAGCGCAGACGTCGAGCCGCCCGGCCTCCTCGAACATGCGGTCGACGTCGTCCTCTTGGGTCAGGTCGGCGCCGACGAGCTGGATGTCGGCGAGCGCCTCCGCCCGCTCGCGCCCGCGGTGGTAGTGGCCGACCACCTTCGCGCCCTCGGCCAGGAAGGCGCGCGTGCACGCGCCGCCGATTCCGCCCGAGGCTCCGGTGACGAGCACGCGCTTCCCTGCGAGGCCGGTGTCCATCTGTGGGATTCTCCATGCTTCGTGGAGCGCGAGTGGATGACGTGGGAGGACGTCGGGACTGCGGTCGACGAGCTCACCGCTCTGATCCAGGGGGCCGAGTTCATGCCCGACGCCGTGCTTGCGCTGGCGCGCGGCGGTCTCCCCGCGGGCGGCGCGCTCGCCTACGCGCTCGGCGTGAAGGCGATGGCCACGCTGAACGTCGAATTCTACACCGGCGTCGACGAGCGGCTGGACGAGCCGCTGCTCCTACCGCCTGTCCCCGACCTGACGGTGCTGCGAACGGAACGGCTGCTCATCGTCGACGACGTGGCCGACACCGGCCGCACGCTCGCACTCGCGCGCGACTTCTGCGCCGAGCACGTGGACGACGTGCGCACCGCCGTCCTGTACGAGAAGCCGCACAGCGTCGTGCGCTCCGACTTCGTCTGGCGGCGCACCGACAAGTGGATCAACTTCCCGTGGAGCACGCCTGCGGCGGTGACGGCCGAGTGAAGGTTTTCGTCATCAGCGACATGGAGGGCGTCGCCGGCATCGTCAAGTGGCAGCAGACGGACGGCGCGAAGGAGAAGCGCGCGTACCACGAAGGGCGCGAGCTGTACACCGAGGAGATCAACGCCGCGGTGCGCGGGGCGAAGGCGGCCGGCGCGACCAAGATCGTCGTCATGGACTGCCACGGCGCCGGCGAGGAGTGGACGTTCAATTCGCTCATTCCGCACAAGCTCGATCCCGACTGCGAGTTCGTCGTCCAGAACGACTGGACCGAGTACACGGAGTTCCTCGAGCAGGGCGTCGACGCGGCGCTCTTCGTCGGGATGCACGCCAAGGCCGGAACACCGGACGGCGTGATGGCGCACACCGTGTCCGGGCAGGCGTGGCGTGAGCTGAAGTTCAACGGGACGTCGGTCGGCGAGACCGGGATCAATGCCGCCCTGTGCGGCCACTGGAATTGCCCCGTCCTGCTCGTGACCGGCGACGCCGCCGTCTGCCGCGAGGCCCGCACACTGCTCGGCGACGGCCTCACGACGGTCGCCGTCAAGACGGGGATCGGTCAGTTCAGCGCGCGGCAGTTTCCCGCGCTGAAGGCGCGCGAGCTGATCGAGGAGGGCGCGAAGAATGCGCTGAAGGATCTCGGCGCTGTGAAGCCGTACGACCCTGGCCGCCCGTGCGAGATCGAGGTCCAGTTCCACACGCCGGCGCGGCTCGTCGAGTACCGCAACCGCAGAGGCACCGAGCAGGTGGACGACCTGACGCTCGTCTCGAGGGCCGACGACTGGTGGACGGCGTGGTCTCAGTTCTACTTCTAGGGTCTGACCCCCGTAGGGGTTCTGACCCCAGCCGTTGCATCAGTCGATGCGTGGCCCAAAGGCTGGGGTCATGCCCCTTCGGGGCCGGACCCCACTAGCCGATCAAGTGGAAGACGAAGTCGAACTTCGTGCCTGCGGGGTTGTGGTAGTTGAGCTCCATCCAGCCGCGGGCGTTCCGGAACTTGCCGGTGCCGCCGGTGATCGCGAGCACCGTGTTGCCGGTGTCCGAGAACGGCCCCTCGACGGTGATCTGGCCGCCGCTCAGGAACGTCGTCCAGTTGCACTCCCACGTCTTCCCGACCACGATCCGGATGCAGTAGCCCTGATCGCTGCCGACCTTCGTCGTGTCGGCGGCGTTGAAGACATCGTTTGCGAACGTCAGCACGTTCCCGGCCGCGTCGGCACTCGATCCATTGGTGACCTCGTCGGTCGTCGCGTGCTCGACCACGTGGATCGAATCCCCGTCCTGCTTGCTCTTGTCGTTCGCCGTCGCGTTCACCGCGGCAAACACGAACACCCCCACGGTGACAACCGCTGCTGCGATCAGCGCGCGTTTCATCTCTCCCTCCTTGGTCGCCCGACCGGGCGACGTTAACCGCTCGTCGGCGCGATCTCCAGCTCGTCCAGCAGCGTGAAAAACGCCTTTGCGAACGCCGACTCGCTCGTGCGCGCACGCACGTCGTCCCAGTCCACCTGCTCACGGAGCGCGCGCGCCAGCTCGAGGACGCTGGAGTAGTCCGGCTGCTGCTCGGTGAGGGCGAGCAGCTTCTGGACGAAAACGTCCTCGAGGGCCGACACTTGAAGCCGCGTTGCGTGCACCTCGAGCTGCTCGGCACGCGCGAACACATCGTCGTCGATCGTGCCGCCGCGGGGGTCGAAGATGAGGTCGATGAGGATGTCGTCGTCGTACGCCTTCAGTAGCCAGCCCTCCGGCGGCGTTTCCGTTCGCATGCCGCTGTCGGCGAGCGCCTGCTGAGCGCGCTCGACGTCCTCCGGCCGGACGAGGAAGTCGACGTCGTGCTCGGTCTTCGGCCCGCCGCGCGCCCAGCACGCGATGCCGCCGCCGAGCAGGAAGGGCACGCCCGCCTCGTGCAAGATGCCGGCCGCGTTCTTCATCGTCTCGAGCAGGTGCTCGAACTGCTGGTCGGGATCGCCGGCCATCCGGTGCCGGTTTCCCTTCTTGTGTTCGTGTGGAACATGGAGGCGATGGTCACGATCGCGGCAGCCGGTGACGTCCATGCGTCGGAGGCGACACGCGAGAAGCTCGAGCGCTCGTTCGCCGAGCTCGAGGCGCGCGTCGACGTCGTGCTGCTCGCCGGCGACCTGACGACGCGCGGCGAGCTCGAGCAGGCGCAGGTGCTCGCGGACGCGTGCACGGGCGTGCGCGTCCCGGTGTGTGCGGTGCTCGGAAACCACGACCTTCACTCCGGGCGCGGCGACGAAATCGCCGATGTCCTGCGCGGGGCAGGCGTGCACATGCTCGACCGCTCGTCGATGACGCTCGAGCTCGAGGGCGCAGAGGTGGGCGTCGTCGGCACGAAAGGGTTCGTCGGCGGGTTCCCCGGCTCGCACCTGCCCGACTTCGGCGAGCCGTCGTTACGGCGGCTATACGCGGAGACCAGCGCCGAGGTCGACGCCATCCGGCAAGGCCTGGAGGCGGTGGCGCACTGTCCGATCCGCATCGTCCTCCTGCACTACGCGCCGACGTCGGACACGCTGCACGGCGAGCCGGAAGGGATCTGGACGTACCTCGGCTGTGACCGGCTGGCGACGCCGATCGCGGAGTACCGTCCGGACGTCGTCTTGCACGGGCACGCGCACTCGGGCAGCTTCGAGGGTGCGATCGGCGCGACGCCGGTCTACAACGTCGCCGTGCACGTCACGGGCCGTGACTTCTACGTGTTCGAGCTCGAGGGGCGCGACGTCCACTCGCGCGCGAGCATCGCGTAGACGAGCTCGCTCTGCCACTCGCTCTTGACCCACTCGTTCTCGACGAAGTGGGCCTCCCGGCGCATGCCCAGCTTCTCGAGCACGCGTACCGACGCGACGTTGCGCCGCTCGAGGCGGCCGACGACGCGATGCAGGCCCAGCGTCTCGAACGCGAACGCGAGCAGCGGCCGCGCGGCTTCGGTCGTGTAGCCGCGCCCATGATGGGCGGGATGCGCGATGAACCCGATCTCGCCCTGCTTGTGCACCTCGCTCGCCCAGAGCAGCGAGACGTCGCACACGAGCTCGCCCGTCGCGCGAAGCACTGCGGCGGCGCTCAGCCACTCGCCCTCGGCTCGAAGCGCCGCACCGGCGATCTTCCGCTCGAGCAGCGCTACGACCTGCTCGCGCGTGAGCGCCTCGTTGTAGAGCCACCGCGCGTTCAGCTCGTCGGAGTGGATCTCCTGGAGCGCCGCGAGGTCGCCCGGCTCGAACGGACGCAGGGCGAGCCGCTCGGTCTCGAGCGGCCAGGTCGGCGCGAAGCTCACGACTAGAGTCTCGTCCGTGGCAACCGTCGTACGCATCTCGATCGCGCCCGTGAAGGGCCTCGGCCTGGTCGAGCGCGACGAGGTCTTGCTGGAGCAAGCGGGCGTACGCGAGAACCGCCGCTTCCACATCGTCGACGCGGACGGCCGGCGCTACAACCAGCTGCGCAACGGCGCCTTGGTTCAGATCGAGCAGGACTGCGACGGCGAGCGCCTGGCCTTCCGCTTCCCGGATGGAACGGTGGCCGAGGGCGAGGTCGCGCTCGGCGACGAGATCACGACCGACTTCTACGGGCGTCCGGTCGGCGGGCATCTCCTCGACGGGCCGTGGTCGGCGGCGTTGTCGGACTGGGCCGGCCGCCCACTCCGGCTCGTGCAGGCGGCGCCGGGAGCTGCGGTCGACCGTGCACGAGGACCTGTGTCATTGGTCTCACGCGCCTCGCTCGAGGAGCTTGGCCGGCACAGTGGCCGGAACGGAGCCGTCGACGGACGGCGCTTCCGGATGCTGTTCGAGGTCGACGGCTGCGAGCCACATGAAGAGGACACGTGGGTCAAGGGCCGTCTCCGCATCGGCGACGCCGTCGCGTACGTTCGGCACGACGTCGGCCGCTGCGCGATCACGACGCAGAATCCGGACACGGGCGCGCCCGACCTCGACACGTTGCGCACGATCAGGGAGTACCGCGGCGAGACGGCGAACGAGAACGGCAAGAGACACATCCCGTTCGGCGTCTACGGCGAGGTCGTCGAGCCGGGACGTGTGGCAGTCGGAGACACGGTCGAAAGGGCGTAGGGTTCCGGAATGGCGGCAGTCGACACGTTCGTCGTCGACGAAGCGGACGTCGAGCCTGCGCGCGACGACGGTGACACCGCGAGCGAGCGGCTTACCTTCCGGGTCGAGCACCTCGAGCAGCGCATCATCCGCTTCGCGCCGGGGCGTTCGTACGACCGGACGGCCGGCTCGAGGCACGACCTGCTCTACGTCGTCTCGGGGTCCGGCGAGCTCGAGCTCGACGGCAAGAAGCACGTGCTCGAGCCGGGGACGAGCGCGTTCGTCGCCCCAGGGGAGACGTGGTCAGTTGACAACCCCGGCCCCGGCGAGCTCTTGCTCGTGGCCGTCTCGGCGACGGCCGACCTCCCGGTCGACGAGCGGCGGCGGAAGCGGACGATCCGGTTCGACGACCAGCCGGAGCACACCGCATCCGTCGAGCGGACGTTCCGTTATCTGGTCAACCAGGACGCCGGCTGCTTGGACGTGACGCAGTTCATCGGCATCGTCCAGCCCAGCAAGGCGCCGTTTCACAGCCATCCGTACGAGGAGCTCGGCTACATCGTCAAAGGTGAAGGCGTCGCACACGTCGGCGGCCGCTCAGTGCTGCTGAGACCGGGATCCTGCTTCCACCTTCCGCCCGAGAAGGTGCACTGCATCGAGAACGTCGGACCCGGCCCGATGCACATCCTCGGTGTCTTCCACCCTTCCGATTCTCCGGCGAATCGCGTATACCAGGACAACAACTAGCCCCTCCCGGCGTCACAAGAGAGAGGGGAACGACCGGGCGTAACCACCAAGGAGGGGATTCAATGAGGAGAAGGGCAACCGCGATTGCGGCCTTGCTGGCACTCGCCGCACTCGCGAGTGTTGCCGCGGCGTCCGCGACAGTCGATCGAGCGGCGGCGCCTTCGGCGGCCGCGTCGGCCGATCGGCAGCTGATCTCGTGCGGCAAGACGGTGACGATGGGCATGCTCGCCCCGATCACCGGTCCCGCGGCGTCACTCGGCAAGCTGCAGACCGACTGGGCGAAGTTCTACGTCGCTGCGCACAACAAGAACAAGAAGAACAAGCACAAGCTGCGCATTCAGTACGGCGACACGGTGCTCGGCGGCCCCGGCGGCACTGCAGAGGCGGTCAAGGCCGCGCAGTCGCTCGGCTCCAACGTGCTTGCAACCGTCGGCCCGGCAGGCTCGAACGAGGTGCGGGCGACGACGGCGACGCTCAAGAACGCCGGCCTCGGCTTCGTCAGCGGCTCCGCCACGAACACCGAGCTGACGACGGACGGCACGCGGACGAACTTCTTCTTCCGTACGGTTCCCCCGGACGCCGCGCAGGGCACGTCCGTCGCGAATTTCATCAACAAGAAGCTGAAGTTCAAGCGCGTCTACATCATCGACGACCAGGAGGCCTACAGCACCGGTCTCGCCGACACGGTGCAGCAAAAGCTCCGGGCTGCAGGCGTCACCGTCAGCCGTGACGGCGTCAGCCAGCAGCAGTCGGACTTCTCCTCGCTGATCGCGAAGATCCCGCGCGACACGCAGCTCGTGTACATCCCGTGGCAGCTCCCGCCGAAGGGCAAGGCGTTCGGCGACCAGATGCGCGCCGCGGGCAAGGGGAGCATCATCCTGATGGGCTCCGACGGCCTCTTCGACGATGCGTTCGCATCGCTGGGCGGCGTCTACGCCTCGTCGTTCCCGACGAGCGGCAGCCATCCGATCGTGAAGGCCTTCAAGAAGGCACACGGCGGCGATCCGGAGTTCTTCGGCGCCCCGAGCTACGTCGCCGCGCAGGTCGTCGGCGGCGCGATCGACCGTGCCTGCAAGGATGGCAAGGCGACGCGGGCGGAGGTTCGCGCGCAGATCCGCAAGACCAACCTGAAGAAGACCGTGCTCGGCCTGAACGTGAGCTTCAACGGCCAGGGCGACATCAAGGGCGGTCAGTTCGGCATCTGGAAGTCCAACAACGCCGGGGTGTTCAACCCCGTCAGCTAGTCCACAACGCAATGCGTAACCGTGCGGCCCATCCTCATGGTGGGCCGCATGCGTTCTGTGCGGCTTTCTGTGCGAAGGTAGGCGGGCGGCCATGAACTGGAGCCTGTTCTGGGATCTGACCGTCAGCGGCGTGACGCTCGGCAGCGTCTACGCGCTCGTTGCCCTGGGCTACTCGATGGTCTACGGGATCCTGAAGCTGCTCAACTTCGCCCACGGCGACGTCTACATGATCGGCGCGTTCATGGGCTGGTTCGCGCTGCACTGGCTCGGCGGCCCCGTCAGCCCGACTGCCACGGCGTGGATCGTCGTGGTGTTCATGTTCGTCTTCGCCATGGTGGCGTGCGGCGGTCTCGGCGTCGTCATCGAGCGCTTCGCCTACCGTCCGCTGCGGAACGCGCCGCGCATCGCGCCGCTCATCAGCGCGCTCGGAGTGTCGTTCTTCCTCCAGAACAGCGCGCTGTTGCTGTTCGGCGCGAGCTTTCGCGACTACGACACCTTCCACCTGATCGGCGCCAAGACCTACAACGTCGGCGACGTCTTCCTGTCCGTGCCGCAGCTGCTGACGATCGTGTCGGCGATCGCGCTGATGATCGGGCTGACGCTGCTCGTCGCCCGCACGAAGACCGGAAAGGCGATGCGCGCGACGTCCTTCGACCGCGAGGCGGCGTCGATGATGGGCATCGACGTCGACCGCGTGATCGCGTCGACGTTCTTCATCGGCTCGGCGCTGGCAGGCGCGGCCGGGGTCATGTTCGGCCTTGTCTTCGGCCAGATCTACCACTTCATGGGCTTCCTGGCCGGGCTCAAGGGCTTTACCGCAGCGGTCATCGGCGGCATCGGCAGCATCCCGGGCGCGATGCTCGGCGGGCTGCTCGTCGGGCTTGCCGAGTCATACGCAACCGGCTACCTGCCGCAGGGCTCGACGTTCCAGAACCTCTACGTTTTCGCGCTGCTGATCGTGATCATCATCATCCGGCCGCAGGGCCTGCTCGGCAAAGCCGACGTGAACAAGGTGTGACGTGGCCGACGACGTGACACAGCCGCGAATCGGCGTCGACGAGTGGGTGGCCTCGGTCGAGGAGAAGCGCGAGCGCTATCGCGGGCCGATCGGCTGGCTGCGCCGCGGCTGGGACTCGTCGCCGCCTGCGGCACGCCTGCTCGTCTTCGTCGTCCCCGCCGTGATCTTCCCGTTCGTCACCTCGGAGGGGAACCTCTTCCGCTACGGGCTGATCACGCTGCTCTACGGGCTTCTCGGGCTCGGGCTCAACGTGACCGTCGGATTCGCCGGACTGCTCGACCTCGGCTACATCGCCTTCTTCGGATTCGGTGCGTACACGTACGGCTACGTCGCCTCCAGCCACGCCGGCCACCACTGGCCGGCGGAGCTCGCAATCCCGCTCGCAATCGCCGTCGCCGCCCTCGTCGGCTTCATCGTCGGCTTCCCGTCGCGCCGCCTGGTCGGCGACTACCTCGCGATCGTTACGCTCTTCTTCGGCCAGGCGTTCGTCGTCTTCGTCAACAACGCCGACCGGATCAACTTCTGGCCGTTCAACCACACCGACCTCACGGGCGGCGCGAACGGGCTCGACAACATCGATCCGCTGAACGTGTTCGGCTGGAAGGTGAACACGACGAAGGAGTTCTACTTGTTCACCCTTGGCGCGTTCCTGCTGGTGATGATCCTGCTCTATTTCGTGAGCGAGTCCCGGACGGGCCGCGCCTGGAAGGCGCTTCGCGAGGATCCGCTCGCCGCCGAGGTGATGAGCATGCCGGTCAACCGGCTCAAGCTGATGGCGTTCGTCTTCGGCGCGGGGATCGCCGGGTTCGCCGGCGCGATCTACGGGTCGGTACAGACGGGAGCGTTCCCGGGCGACTACGACGTCGGCCTGCTGATCACCATCTACGCGATCGTCATCCTCGGCGGCGCCGGCAGCCTCGCGGGCGTGATCGTGGGCGCACTGGTCGTCAACGGCGTGCCGGAGCTGCTACGCGACTCGAACCAGGCCGAGTGGGTCTTCTACACGGTGCTCGCCATTCTCGTCCTGACGAAGGTGCGCCCGTGGCAGAGGCTCGTCACGGTCGTGGGCGGCACGCTCGCGCTCGGCTTCGCGCTGCACCCGCTGGCCGACGCCTGGTTCCCGCGCTGGACGGCCGGCGCGGCGAACGACGGGAAGCTCGCGCACTGGGTGAGCCACTGGATGCTGCTGCCGGGCCATGCGACGCAGCTCGCGAACTGGGCCTACGTGCTGACGATCGCGCTGATCCTCGTCCTCACGCTCCTGCACGGCTGGTGGCAAACGATCGTCATGATCCCGACGATCTTCGTCGGCGCGTTCGCGTGGGAGAACCTGCTCGTCGAGAACACCGCCGGCGCGACCCGCTTCCTCCTGCTCGGAGCGCTCCTGGTCGTGCTGATGAACGCGCGGCCGCAGGGCCTCTTCGGCACCGCCCGGGTGGAGATCGTCTGATGGCCGAACAGCGCCTGCTCGAGCTGCGCGGCCTCAGCAAGTCGTTCGGGGGCCTTGCGGTCATCTCGGACCTGGAGCTGCATGTGAACGAGGGCGAAATCGTCAGCGTGATCGGCCCGAACGGCGCGGGCAAGACGACGCTCTTCAATCTCATCACCGGTGTCTACCGGCCGGACGAGGGGGAGATCCTGCTCGACGGAAAGAGCATCGTCGGGCTCGAGCCGCACGAGGTGACGAACCGTGGTGTCGCGCGCACGTTCCAGACGCTGCGGCTCTTCCTCAACATGAGTGTGCGCGAGAACGTGATGGCGGTGCAGTACGGCAGGACGAAGAGCAGCGTGTTCGAGGCGATGCTGCGCCTGCCTCGAGCCCGCCGCGAAGAGCGTCGGATCCGCGAGCACGCCGAGGAAAAGCTCGCCTTCTTCGGCCAGCGCCTGGTCGGCTACCGCTGGGACCAGCCTGCGTACTCGCTGTCGTACGCGAACCGCCGGCGGCTCGAGATCGCGCGCGCGATGGCAACCGAGCCGCGCATCCTGCTGCTCGACGAGCCCGCGGCGGGGATGAACCCCGCCGAGACCCACGAGATCACCGAGCTGATCGGGCAGCTGCGCCGGGACGGCAGGTACACGATCCTCGTGATCGAGCACGACATGCACGTCGTCGAGGGCATCTCCGATCGCGTCGTAGCGCTCGACCACGGCGTCAAGATCGCCGAGGGCTCGTTCGACGCGGTCGCAACCGATCCGCGCGTCGTCGAGGCCTACCTCGGGCTGCGCAAGGCGGACGCGAAGTGAGCTCGAACGGTGCCCCACCGCTGCTGCGGCTCGACGGAATCGACACCTTCTACGGCCAGATCCACATCCTCGAGCGCCTCAGCCTGCTCGTGCGTGAGGGGGAGCTCGTCTCGCTGCTCGGCGGCAACGCTTCCGGGAAGTCGACGACGCTGAAGACGATCCTCGGAATCGTGCAGCCGCGGAACGGCGCGGTGGAGTTTCGTGGGGAGGACGTGACGAACCGGACGACGAGCTACCGCATCCGCCGCGGCATGGCGATCGTGCCGGAGAACCGGCGCCTGTTCGGGCCGATGTCGGTGCTCGAGAACCTCGAGATGGGCGCGTATCTCAACCGCGAGGGCCGAGGGCGCAAGGAGGACTTCGAGCGCGTTTACACGCTTTTCCCGCTGCTGCACGAGCGGCGCCACCAGCTCGCCGGGACGCTCTCGGGCGGCGAGCAGCAGATGGTTGCAATGGGCCGCGCGCTGATGTCGCAGCCGAAGCTGCTGCTGATGGACGAGCCGTCGATGGGCCTTGCGCCGATCCTCGTCGAGCGCAGCTTCGAGATCATCCAGCAGGTGCATCAGTCCGGCGTCGCGATGCTGGTCGTCGAGCAGAATGCGAACATGGCGCTCTCGATCGCCGACCGCGGCTACGTCCTCTCGACGGGCCGGCTCGTGCTCGAGGGCCCGGCGAAAGAGCTGCTCGAGCACGAGGAT
>DATIDT010000067.1:0-35434 GCA_035456125.1 Gaiellaceae bacterium | reverse complement strand
ACGTACGCGCCCTGCACACGCTGGAGCCGTGACGTCCCGAGCGGCTTGAAGAGCATGTCGCCCTGGCCGAGCAGGCTCTCGGCGCCCGCCTGGTCGAGGATGACGCGCGAGTCGGTCTGCGACGAGACGGCGAACGCGATGCGCGACGGGACGTTCGCCTTGATCATCCCGGTGATGACGTCGACCGACGGGCGCTGGGTCGCGAGCACGAGGTGGATGCCGACGGCGCGCGACTTCTGGGCGAGGCGAATCACGGCGTCTTCCACGTCCTGCGGCGAGATCATCATCAGGTCGGCGAGCTCGTCGATCACGACGAGGAGGTACGGCATCGGCTGCTCGCCGCGCTGGCGCAGCGTGCGGTTCGCTTCCGCGAGGTTGCGCGCGCGCACGACGGACAGCTTCTCGTAGCGCCGCTCCATCTCGGCGACGACGTTCGTCAGCGCCGCCGCCGCCTGCTTCGGGCTCGAGACGACGGGCGTGAGCAGGTGCGGGATCGACTCGTAGAAGTTGAGCTCGATCCGCTTCGGGTCGATCAGGATCATCCGCACGTCGTCGGGTGTCGAGCGAAGCAAGACCGACGTCAGCAGCGTGTTGATGCAGCCGGACTTGCCCGAGCCGGTCGTGCCGGCGATCAGCAGGTGCGGCATGCGCGCGAGGTCGGTCCAGACGGCCGTTCCGGAGATGTCCTTGCCGAGCCAGACGGAGACCGGGCTCGCCGTCGCCGGGAGCGCCTCGAAGATGTCGCCGAGCGTGACGAGGTTCGGCGAGAGGTTCGGAAGCTCGACGCCGACCGCCTGCTTGCCGGGAATCGGCGCGAGGATGCGGATCTCCGTCGTCGCCAGTGCGTACGAGAGGTCGTCCTTCAGCGCCGCGACCTTCGCGACCTTCGTCCCCGGCGCAAGCTGGAGCTCGTAGCGCGTCACGCGCGGGCCCGAGATCTGCCCGACGATCGTCGCCTCGATGCCGAAGTGCGCGAGCGTCTGCACGAGCGCGCTCGCCGTGCGCTCGGCGACGTCGGACGAGAGCTCGCTCGCGGCGGGAGCTGGTCGCAGGATGTTGCGATCGGGGAGCCGGTACTCCTCGTGCGACTCCGCGGAGACGACGTCGAAGAGCGACGGCTGGTCGGGATCCTCGGTCGACGGCGGCGTGACGAGCAGCGGCGGCGGCTGGTTCTCGCCGACGACGTCGGGAAAGTCGTGCACGGCGTCGACCGGCGGCTCGTGTGTCGTGCGGAGCGGGATGACCGGCGCCGGGCGCGAAAGCGGCTCGGCCGGCAGCGCGCGGCGCGCGCGGCTGTGCGCCCGCTTCACGGCGTGCCCCGAGCGACGGACGAGCGCCCCTGCCGACGCGCCCGTCAGGAGCAGCACCCCGACGACGAGCGCGAGCACGCCGATGATCGTCGTCCCGGTCGACCCGACGAGCAACCCGAAGAGCTTGTCCAACCCGCTCCCGATCGCGCCGCCGTGGGCGGCGCCGAGCGCCGCGAGCAGCCCGAACGACGTCACGATCAGGCCCGTGCGGAACGGCCGGACTTCGACGAGCGCGCTGCGCGCGACCATCAGCGCGCCGACCGCGACGAACGCGACGGGTGCGACGTAGGCCGCGGCACCGATGATCCCGGTGAACCCGTCGGCGATCGCACCGCCGACCATCCCTCCGCTCCAGCCGAGGTAGAGGACCGATGCGAGGAACAGGCCGAGAGCGAGCAGACCGAGCCCGACGAGCTCGTGGTGCTGCTCGCTCCTGACCCTGCGCGTGCGCTGCTTCTTCACGCGCGAGGGCACACGCGGCCGCAGCGGCCGCTTCTTCCGTTTCGCCATGCGCGCGACTTCGCCGCGCGCATGCCGCTTCCTACTACGCCGCTTCGCGGGAAACGCGCGCGGCGGAGCCGCTCGCTCTTGGGCGGTCGGCGACGGTTCGCTTCCGTGCGGCATGGCGGCGCTTCGCGCTGCCACGCCGTATCAGGTCGCCTCCGCGTAAGCCGGTTTCGCCCGGCTTACGCTACGGCCTTCATCTGGTCTACCAGCCTGAGGGGGGAATCAGGTACACGCGGGCGTCGAGTGGTCCGAACGTGTCGGAGAAGCCCTTGTCGTCCGCTGCCACGGCCGAGCCGCTGCCGCCGAAAACGGTCGCGGAGCGGCCGTTGATCTCGTCGACGTTGATCCGCGCGGTCACCGTCGTCGAGCTCGTGTTCACCGCGATCACGTAGAGCGCGCCGTTGAGGCTATGCGCCGCGACCCGCACGGTGCCGTTGTCGGACGTCGCCGGGGCGGTCGGTGCCAGCAGCGCCTGCGTCAGCGCCTTGATCTGCCGGTTCGTCCGCGCGATCTCACCGCCGATGGCCGGCGACCAGTGATTCGGGAAGTACCCGACGGCGTTTGCCCCGCCGGCGATCGAGAGCCACGTCTCGGCGCGCACCGTCGACGGCGTCGGGTCGAGCTCGGAGTGCGTACGGCACGGCTGCTCCATGCGCGCGACCTCGATCCACTGGAACGTGGGCTTGCCGCCCGACAGGCTGTGCAGCTCGGCCTGCGCGTCGAAGACGTCGCCGAACGCCGGCCTGCACCAGACCTGCAGGGGATACAAGTCGAAGCCGATCACGTCGGGGATCTGGAACAGGACCGGGTACATCCCCTTCCCCTGTGGGAGCGGCGCCGCCTTGCTGTAGAAGTGGTTCGTCAGGGTCAGGAAGCTGATGCGCCCGGGACGCGCGGCGGGGATGTCCTGCGCGAGGTCGGAGCGCTTCACGTCGCTGCTCAGGAACGCGTCCCATTCGTCCGGGAAGTACCACCCGATCACGCCGCGGCCGGTGGCGTTCGCGTGCTCGGAGTCGACGATCGAGTACGCCCGCCCGGCAAGGCGTGCAGGGAGGCCGGTGTCGTCCTTGCAGCCGTCGCCCATGAAGAGGTTGATGCCGTCGTTGATGTTGCTGTCGAACATGTCGGAGCACTGCTCCCAGACGGCGGTCGGGAAGAACGGCCGGTCGTCGACGTAGATGCTGCTGCCGTTCGTGCGAGCGCTGCTCTGGTCGAGCATCGGTCCGGTCGTGAACGTGATCGTCGCCGTCTGCGCGCGGTTCCACTCGTCGACCGCGTGGAGGTAGGCGGTGTAGGTCGTCGAGTACTCGAGCCCACTGATGTCGCTGACGTGGTCGATGCGCACCGCCGAGCTCGGCTGCGTCCACACCGTCGGCGCGTCGAGCCCGAACGCGGTCTGCTCGAGCGTCGGGATGTTCGTCTCCCAGGTGATCTGCGCACTCGACGACGTGAGCGCGCTGACCTGGACGTTCGTGATCTGGAGCGGGTCCTGTGGGGGCGGCGGCGTCTCGGCGGAGCTTCGGGAGTCGCCGGCGGGCGCAGCCACGACTGTGGGCGTGTGCCGCGCGGGCCTCACCCTGGTGTGGACAAGCCGCGTGTGCAACGGCCTTGCCGCCCTGCGGCCGGGCGCGGGGACAGACGGCTTCGGTGTGACGTGAACCGCGATCGGCGTCGCCGAGACGGGGCGTTTCAGCGCCGGGACCCTGATCAGCCTCGGCTTTGGCGGCGCCGGAAAGTCACGCGGCGCCGGCCCGGCCGTGAACGCGGCGGCCTGATGCCCGTGCCGGGTCTGGTGCTGCACGCCGACGCCGACCGATATTCCGGCCAGCGCGACGAGCGCCAGGATGAGTTGCCGCAGCCGCATTTCTCCACTGACTGGCATTACCAGGCAGATTTCGGCCTGGGTAGCCCACGTCTTTAATTCGGCGCATAGGCGGCACAGAGCATCCCGAAATAGGTGGATGCTTCGTAACTCAGAAACTCCTGCCTCCAGCCGTCGCCGAGCGCGCCGTGCAACATCAGGAGCTGCCACCAGCTGTCGGCCTTCGCCGCGTCCACGAACGCCGGGTCGAAATCGAGCAGGGCGGCGAGCCGGTTCTGCTGGACTAGCTCGACGACCTGGGCGTCGTACTGCGCCGCGGCCGGATCGAAGCCGTAGGGGCCAGACGCGTCGTGCGCATGGCCGTGGTCCGCGCTCGCGATCAGCGCCACACGCTTGCCGGACGTCTCCGCGGCCCGCGCAAGCGCTCGACCCGCGCGCACGTGCTCCTCGAGCGAGCGGTCGCGCGCGGGGCTGACGACGACCACCGGAACCGGTGGATCGTGCCGGCCGCCCATCGCCCACATCGGGATCAGGACGCCCCAATCCATCGGCGCTGTCGCCGCGCGCGAATCGTTCGCGCCGAAGCTCGCGCCAACGATGGGAAGGCCGTCGTCGCGCAGCGCGACGATGCTCTGCGTCGCGAGTTCGAAGTCGACCGGGCACGAGAGCGTGACGTTCGGCGCGTCGAACTCGGAGAGCGAGCCGGCAATCGTGCCCGCCACGACGACGGCGAAGTGTCCGTCCACGTGCACGTTGTGCGGCGTCAACACGATCGTGACGTCCGGCCGCGCGGCGTCAAAGCGCTCGCCGAGTGTCGCCAGCGCGGCGTGTGTCGCGTCGGCATTCTCGATCGGCGCCTCCGGCAGCGTCCCGTGCGGCGCAATCGCGGCGAAGACGAGGCTCACCGCGGGAAGGAGTTCAGCCGCTCGACCAGCAGCTCGAGGAAACCGTCGGCATCGATGCCGACGCCGACGTGCGAGTTCGGCTCGCGCCCGCTGCGGCGCCAAACGTCGACGACGGTGCGACCGCGGCAGAGCTCCGACTCGACGTCGATCTCCGTGTTCAGGTGCTCCGTCCGGACGAGGTCGTCGCGGATGACGTGGGCGACTGCGACCGCGTCGTGAATCGGCGAGCCGTCGAAGTCGTAGACCTCTTTGTGAAACTGGCCGTAGAACTCGAGCAGCGCGCCGACCATCTCGCCGACGCGTCCGTTCAGGCGTTGCACGTGCGCAGGCGTGAACAGCGCCTTGTGCGTCACGTCGAGGCCGACCATCGTCGTGTCGATCCCGCTGCTGAACACGCGCGCGGCCGCCTCCGGGTCCGCCCAGATGTTGAACTCCGCGGCCGGCGTGACGTTGCCCTCGGCGATCGCGCCGCCCATCAGGACGATCCGCTCGGGCCGCGCGTCCGGATGCAGCGCGAGCAGCAGCGCGACGTTCGTCAGCGGCCCGGTCGGCACGAGCGTGACGGCGCCGTCCGCTGCGCGGATCGTCTCGGCGAGGAAGTCGACGGCGTGGCGGTCGAGCGGCTTTCCCTGCGGCGCGGGCAGATCGGGGCCGTCCAGGCCCGTCTCCCCGTGGACGTAGGAGGCGACGTACTGCGCGCGCACGAGCGGCCGGTCGGCGCCGGCGGCGACCGGGATGTCCGTTCGGTCGACGAACTCCAGCAGGCGGATTGCGTTCGCGGTCGTCTTGTCGAGCGTCTGATTGCCGGCGACCGTCGTCACGCCCAGCAGCGCGAGCTCCGGCGATGCGAGCGCGAGCAGCAGCGCGATCGCGTCGTCGTGCCCCGGATCGCAGTCGAGCAGGATCCTCGTCGCGCTCACGCGCGGAGTATTGCGTCTACCTCGTCCGCAGTCGGCAGGGAAGGCTGCGCGCCGAAGCGCGAGGCGGCGATGGCGCCGGCGGCGCAGGCGCGCCGGAGCGCCTCCTCGCGTTCGCGTCCCTCCAGCAGCGAGACGACGAGGCAGGCGGTGAACGCGTCCCCGGCGGCAGTGCCGTCCACGGCGTTGACGGGCGGCGGCGCCGCGCGGGCGACTTCGTGTCCGTGCTCGAGCAGGACGGCACCCTCGGCGCCGAGCGTCAGTGCGAGCAGATGCTGGTCGCCGACGACCTCCGCCTCGTAGCGGTTGGCGACGACGAGTTCGGCGCTCACCGGAAGCGGCCGCGCCGGCGCCGCGTTGACGCAGAGCCACTCGGCCTGCTCGCGCGCTTCCTGAACCGCCGCGTCCGGGATCTCGAGCTGGCAGAGCACGTGCCCCCGCGCGGAGAAGCCGCCGACCTGCCCGTTCGCCCCCGGCACGACAACGATCTGGTTCTCGCCGTCTGCGGCGACCAGGATGATCGCGACTCCGGTGGGGACGTCGACCTCGCGCACGGCCAGCTCGACACCCGCCTCGCGGAGGCCGCTGAGCGCCTCGTCTGCGTTCGAGTCCTGTCCCGCCGCTCCGACCATGCGGACGGCGGCGCCGAGCCGCGCCGCTGCGACGGCCTGGTTCGCGCCCTTGCCACCGGGGATGTGCTCGAGCGTCGCGCCCGTCAGCGTCTCCCCCGGGCGCGGCAGCCGCTCGACCTTGGCCACGAGGTCGAGGTTGATCGAGCCGACGACGGTCAGGTGCGGCGCCACGCGCCGATCGTAGGCTCCCCCCGTGGAGACGGCTCTCGTTATCGCGATCGAGTCGATGATGCGGAGCCGTTCGACGCGGTTCGCCGCGGATTGGTGCCCTCGGAGGTCGCGGCGGGCATTCCTTTCCACGTGACGCTGCTGTATCCGTTCGGCGACTTGGCCCGACGAAGCGCGCACGTTCTTCGCCCAGGTCGAGCCGTTCGAGTTCGCGCTGACGCGGATTGCGGCGTGGCCCGACGTCGTCTATGCCGTGCCCGAGCCTGACGACGCCTTGCGCGAATGCATGCGCGCCCTGTTCGCGCGCTTCCCCGAGTGGCCGCCGTGCGGCGGCATCCACGACGAGGTCATCCCCACGCGACGCTTGGCGAAGGAGTGGACGGGGCGGCCGTGCGCGACGGGGTCGCGCGGCGCCTCGCGCCGCACCTCCCCCACCGGTGCCAGGCACGTGACGTGTCCTTTCTGGAGGAGTTCGCGCCCGGCCGCTGACGCGAGCGCTAGCGGCTGCCGCTAGGCGGCTAGGGCCCGCAGGTCGACTGCCGCGCGCTCGAGGTTCTCGCGGAGGTCGAACAGCCCGGCCCAGAGCGAGGACCGGTCGGGCGGCGCCTCGATCCGCGCCATGTCCGCCAGCCCCTGCAAGGCGCGGACGAGCACCGCGAGCTCGAGGTAGGACTGCGCGACGCGGGTCGGGCATGCGCTCACACCGGCCCGCTTGAGAATCGGCGCCCATTCGAGCAGTTCGCCGGCACCGGGGCCTCCGTACCACGAGCGGCCCTCGGCGCGGTCGGACTCCAGCTCGAGGAGATAGCGGTCGAGCGGCCGCTCGAGCCCCGTCAGCGCCGTCTCCGCACGGTCGGCCGCGTGCCTGAGCGCCGCCTCGCGGCCGCCGGCCGTCGACGGGTACGCATCGCCGCGCGCCCACCGCTCGAGCAGGCGGCAGAAGGCGAGCGCAGCCGCCTCACAGGCGCCGAGCTGGCCCACGAGCCGCCGCGCGGTCACCCATTCGGCCGCGTGGTCCTCCAGCACGTCCGCCCAGCCGGGCTCTCTCGCTCGGATCGCCATCAGACCTCCACTACTACCGGAAGGATCATCGGCCGGCGGCGCGTTCGGTCGTAGACGAGCTGTCCGACCTCGTCGTGCAAGTGCTCCTGCAGGAGCTTGATCTCACTGATGTCGTCCTTCAGACACTGCTGCAACACACGATTGGCCTCATCGCGCAATTCGTCAAGGAGCGGTCCTGAGCCGTCGCCGAAGCCGCGCGCGATCAGCTCCGGCGGTCCGGCGGAGCCGCCGTTCGCCGCGGCGAGGGTCGCGACGATGATCAGGACGCCGTCCTCGGACAGCCGTCGCCGGTCGCGCAACGCGACGTCCTGCACGTCGCCGACGCCGAGGCCGTCCACGAACGCCAGGCCGGTCTCGACCTTGTCCACGACACGCGCGCCTTCGCGCGACAGCTCGACGACGGTGCCGTTCTCCGCGAGGACGATGTTCGACGCCGGCACCCCTGCGTCGCGCGCCAGCTGCGCGTGGGCCGCCTGCATCCGGAACTCACCGTGCACCGGCATCACCGAGCGCGGCCGCAGCAGCGACAGGATCGTGCGCAGCTCCTCCGCGCACGCATGGCCGGAGACGTGCACCGGCGCGATCTCCTGGTGCAGGACCTCGGCGCCTGCCTTCGCGAGCTGGTTGATCGTGTCGTGCACGCGCAGCTCGTTCCCCGGGACCGGCTTCGCGGAGATGATGACTGTGTCGCCGCGCTCCACTCGCAGCGCGGGATGGTCGTGGTACGCGATGCGCGTCAATGCGGACAGCGGCTCGCCCTGGCTGCCCGTGCAGAGGATCAACTGCTCGTTCGGCGGCAGTTCCTCGAGCTCCGGCGGGCGGATCAGCACGCCGTCGGGCACCTCCATGTAGCCGAGGTTCCGGGCGATGTTGGCGTTCTTCCGCATCGACCGGCCGACGATGCAGACCTTGCGGCCGAGGCCGATGGCGACGTCGACGGCCTGCTGCATGCGATGGACGTTCGACGCGAACGAGGAGACAAGGATCCGCCCCTCACGCAACGGGAAGATCTGACGGAATGCGTCGCCGACGATGCGCTCCGACGGCGTGAACCCCGGGCGCTCGGCGTTCGTTGAGTCCCCCAGCAGGAGGTCGACGCCGCGATTGCCGAGCTCGGCGAGCCGGCCGACGTCGGTCTTGAGCCCGTCGACAGGCGTGTAGTCGAGCTTGTAGTCACCGGTGTGCACGATCAGGCCGCCCGGCGTGTCGAGGACGATCGCAACGGCATCAGGGATCGAGTGCGCCATGCGCACGAACTCGATCCGGAACGGCCCGACCTCCTGCGGCGGGTCGTCCGGATGCACCTCACGCAGCTCGGCGGCGCGCAGCAGGCCGTGCTCGTCCAGCTTCGACTTCACCAGCCCGAGCGTGAGCCGCGTCGCCCACACCTCCGGCACGCCGACCTCGCGCATCAGATACGGCAGCGAGCCGACGTGGTCCTCGTGGCCGTGAGTCAGGATCACAGCGCGGATCGCTCCGGCGCGCTCGCGGAGGTACGAGAAGTCCGGCAGGACGAGGTCGACGCCGAGATGCTCGTCGCGCGGGAACGCCAGGCCGGCGTCGACGACGACGATGTCGTCCCCGGACTCGTACACGGTCATGTTCTTGCCGACCTCGCCGAGCCCGCCGAGGGCGACGATCCTGCAGTTCTCCGCCATGAACGCTCCAGTCTAAGGCGCCGACTTGGCGGCGCCGTTCAGAGCCCGAGCGGCGCGACGCTCGGGCGGCTCAACCACACTGCCCGCCCCCGCGCCGCGGCGCCTCGTCGTCAACGCCGGGTCGAACGCGCTGACTTGGCGGCGCCGTTCAGAGCCCGAGCGGCGCGACGCTCGGGTGGCCAAACCACACTGCCCGCCCCCGCGCAGCAGCGCCTCGTCGTTAACGCCGGGAACCGAGCGGGCCGATACACGAGCCATGGGGCACACGACCCTGGCCCTGTTTCTCGCTGCGGCGATCCTGGTCGGGCTGTTCGAGGACTCGGACCGCGAGCGGCTGCGCGCGCCCATGCAGCTCGACCGGTTCCGGATCGCCAGCGCGGTGCAGATCGCCGCGGTCGTCATGCTCGGTCCGTGGTGGGCGGGGCTCGTCGCGGCTGTCGGCACCGTCGCGGCAGGGCTCTTCCACGGCGCCGCCCTGCGGAAGGTCTGTTTCGACAGCCTCGCGTATGCCGGCGCGGCCACCGTCGCCGGCCTCGTCTTCGAACTGGCCGGCGGAGACGTCGGCACCCTCACGCTCCTCGACGACCTCGTCCCGCTGGTCGCGCTCGCCGTCGCGTACCTGACGGTGCGCGCGCTGCTGCTCGACGTCGTGGGCGCCCGCGAGAACTTCGAGCCGCAGCTCGTCTCCAGCGCCGGGGAGGCGGGGCTCGGCGCCGCGATCGCGCTCTTCGCCACCGGCCATCCGTGGAACGTGATCGTGCTCGTCCCGCTCGCGCTCGCCCTGCACCACTCGCAGCTGCGGCTGCGCAGCCTCCAGCGCGAGACGCTGCGCGCACTCGAGACGTTCGCGAACATCGTCGACGAGCGCGACCCGTCGACGTATCGCCATTCGCTTCGCGTCGCCGGCTATGTCGACGCGCTCGCGCGCGCGTTGCGGCTGCCGTTCTCCGACATCGACCGGCTGCGCTGGGCCGGGCGGCTGCACGACCTCGGCAAGGTCGCCGTCGACGCATCGCTGCTCCGCAAGCGCGGCGGCCTCGACGGCGCCGAATGGGCCGCGATGCGGCGGCACCCGCGGCTCTCGGCGCGGCTGCTGCAGCGGTTCGAGTTCGTCGCGCCGCAGGCACGTGCCGTGGAGCTGCACCACGAACGCGTCGACGGACACGGCTACTACGGCGTCGGCGGCGACGACCTGCCGCTCGCGTCGCACTTCCTCATCGTCGCGGACAGCTTCGACGCGATGACGACCGACCGGCCGTACCGCAAAGGCCTGTCGCGCGACGCCGCGCTGATGGAGATCGAGGCGAACGCCGGCACGCAATTCCATCCCGCGGTCGCCAAGGCGTTCGTCGCCGTGCAGCGGGGCATCGAGCCGGCGGCCGTGCTCAAGCCGGAGGAGCTGCAGGAGCTGCGCCGCGCATCGGCGACGTACCGCCTGCGGCTAGTGGGCGCCGGCGAGCTGAAGGAGCGGCCGGAGCTGCTCGCGCTGGGTGGTGTCGTTCTCGCGCTCGCCGGGCTCGGGTTCGACCAGACGTGGCTGACGGTGGCCGGTGGCGCTTTGGCGCTCGCCGGACTGGGCCTCCGCGCGGCCGTCCAGGTTCGAGCCCGCCGGGCCGCCGCAGCGCTCCACCGCGCGCTCGGGACGCCCGACGAGCGCGTCGCAGTGTTCCACCGGGTCGTTGCGGCCATGTCGGGTGCCTGGCACCACGCGTGGGCCGGGCTGGTCGCCTGGGACGAGGACGGGCTGGGCGGTTCGCTCGAGGCCGAGTCCGGGACGGGCGGACCGGCGGCCGCTGCGCTGACGAGCTGGCTCGTGCGCGAGGCCGAGTCCGGCCGTGACGCGATCGTCGCGCCGGGCGCGGAGCTCGGCGTCGAGGGCGTCGCGGTCGCGCTGCCGCTCCGCCGCGACAACAGCGCCCTCGTGGGGTTCGTGGCGTTCGTCGCCCCGAAGCTGCCGCCGCGCCACGTCGAGCTGGCGCTGCTCGAGTCCCTCGACGACCTCGGGCTGGCGCTGGCGCTGAAGCCGGAGCTAGACCGCGACCGGAGTGAGGAGCCCGAGCCGCTCGAGACAGTCGCGGACACGAGCGACTTCGCGCTCGTCCGCTTCGACGAGCGGTAGCCGGAGGCCGCCGACGTCATGGCCGAGCAGGTTGAGCGCAGCCTTGATCGCGATCGGGTTCGTCTGGACCTTCAACAGCTCGTAGACCGGTTCGAGCTCCTGGTCGATCTGTCGCGCCGTCTCGGCATCTCCTTGGCGGAAGGCGCTGATCATGGCCTTGACGCGCGGGCCGACGACGTGCGTGTGCACGCACACGCCGCCGACGCCGCCGAGCTCGAGGAACGGGAACACGAGGTTGTCGTCCCCCGCGTAGAGGTCGAGCTCCGTCTCGGCGACGATGCGCCGCGCCTGGGCGAGATCGTCATTCGCCTGCTTGACCGCCCGGACGGTCGGAATCTGCGCGAGCTGGACGATCGTCTCGGGCTCGAGGTTGAGCACGACACGGCTCGGGATGTTGTAGACGATGATCGGCCGGTCGCTGACGTCGGCGATCGCCCGGAAGTGCTCGACGATGCCACGCGGCGGCGGCTTGTTGTAGTAGGGGGTGACGACGAGGAGCCCGTCGACGCTGAGGTCGTGCGCTTCACGGGTCAGGTGGACGGAGTGAGCGGTGGAGTAGGTGCCGGTGCCGGCGACGACCGTGCCGCGGCCGCGCAGCGCGTCGACCGCGACGCGGAAGAGCTCGACCCGCTCGTCATCGGTGAGGTTGGGCGACTCTCCGGTCGTGCCCGCGACGACGAGCCCATCGGAACCACTCTCGACGAGGTGCTCCGCGAGCTCGCGGAAGCGCGCGAAGTCGACGGTTCCGTCGCGGCCGAACGGCGTGACGACGGCCGTTAGGACTTCCCCGAGCACGGCCTCATAGTCTAGCCCCCATGGATCGGACGATCCGGGACGCGCGTCCCGACGACGCCGAGGCAATTGCGCGCCTCCTCACACAGCTCGGCTATCCGAGCGACGCCGGCGCTGTCGACGAGCGGCTCGAACGGCTGCAGGTCGTCGGCGACCGCGTCGTCGTCGCGGAGATCGACGGCGTGGTCGTCGGGCTTGCGCATCTCCAGGTGACGCCGGCGATCGAGCGCGAGCGGCCGGCGGCGAAGCTCGGAGCCCTGATCGTGGACGAGGAGCAGCGTGGACGCGGCGTCGGCCGTGCGCTGGTCGAGGCGATCGAGGTCGAGGCGCGGCGGCGGGGCTGCGAGCTGCTGTTCCTCACGACGGCCGAGCGGCGCGACGACGCGCACGCGTTCTACGAACGCGTCGGCCTCGAGCACACCGGCCGGCGCTACTCGCGAACGCTCAGCGAGTAGTCGACCCACTGCGACCGAGTCGCGCCGACACGGTCGTACACGCGCTGCGCGCGCTCGTTGTCCGGCGCCGTCTGCCACGTGAGCTCGGCGGCCCCGTGCTTCCGACACTCGTCGACGCAGGCGTGGATCAGCTGCTCTGCCGCGCCCGTCCCGCGCGCCGCGGGCGCGACGAACAGGTCGTTCATGACGCCGATGCGCGCCGCGATCGTCGTCGCCCAGCTCCAGAAGATCGTCGCGAACCCGACCGCCTCTCCCCCGTTCCGCGCGAGCAGCTGCACCCCGTCGCGCTCCGGGTCGGCGATCAGCGCGTGTGCCAGCGCCAACAGCTCGTCGTCCGCCGGCGACACCTCGTAGAAGTCGCAGTAGCCGCGCAGCAGCGGCAAGAGCTCCGACAGGTCTTCGTTGCGGACACGAGCGATCTCGATCACAACAGTGCCTCGAGCCCGACGGTCAGGCCGGGCGGCAGCCGGTGCACCTTCTCGAGGGCCAGCAGGACCCCGGGGACGAACGCTTCGCGGGAGAACGTGTCGTGCCGGATCGTCAGCATCTGCCCTTCCGTGCCGAACACGACCTCCTGGTGCGCGACCAGGCCCGGCAGGCGGACCGAATGCGTCGGCGGCTCCGTCCCCATCAGCGCGGCCGTCGCCTTCGCCGTTCCGGACGGAGCGTCCTTCTTGCCGAGCTCGTGCATCTCGATGATCTCGGCGTGCGGGAGGTACTCGACCGCCTCGCGCGCGAAGCGCATCATCAGCACGGCGCCGATCGCGAAGTTCGGCCCGTAGAAGCAGGGGATCCCGCGCTCGCGCGCCAGCGCGTCGACCGGCCCCTGGTCGAAGCCGCTCGTCCCGATCACGCACGGTATGCCGCGCTCGAGGGCGGCACGGACGTTTCCCTCGACCGCGTCCGGCACCGTGAAGTCGATCATCCCCTCGGCCGCGTCGAGCTCGACCAGCTCGTGGCCGGCGGCCTCGAGCGCGGGCGCCAGCACGCGCCCAACCTTCCCGCCGCGGCCGTTCAAGACGAGTTTCAAGCCGCGCTGGCGAAGACGGCCGGGTTGATACGCCGCACGGCGGCGCGAAAGACGCGTTCGTTCGGGCCGATGCCGGAGATCGACAGCCGCTGCGGCGCAAACAGCAGCCCTGCGAGCTCGGAGACCTCGTCGGGCTCGACCGCCTCGATCTCCGCGATGATCCGCTCGAACGAGAGCAGCTCGCTGTCCGTCACGAGCGACTTGCCGAGCCGGCTCATCCGGTTCGACGTCGACTCCATCGAGAGCATGATCCGGCCCTTGAGGTTCTCCTTTGCGCGCTTGACCTCGTCGGGCTTGAGGTTGCCGGCGGCGATGTCGGCGAGCTGCTCGCCCGTGATCTCCACGCACGCGGGGAGGTTCTCCTCGCGGGTGCCGATGTAGATCCCGACGAGGCCGGTGTCGGTGTACTGCGACGCGAACGAGTAGACCGCGTACGCCATCCCGCGCTTCTCACGGATCTCCTGGAACAGGCGCGACGACGCCGAGCCGCCGAGGATCGAGTCGAGGATCGACGCCGCGAAGCGGCGCCGGTCCGAGCGCGCGATGCCGGGCGCGCCGATGCAGACGTGGTACTGCTCCGTGTCCTTCTTCGCAAAGGCGAGGCCGGGCGGCGGCGCCTTCACGAGCGGCCGCCGCACGCGCGGGCCGCCGGCGGGCGGACGATGCTGGCTCTGCGCGCGCTGCAGCATCCGCATCAGCTTGTTGTGCTCGAGGTTCCCAGCGGCCGCGATGACGACGTTGCCGCCGGCGTACATCTGCCGGTGGTACGTCGACAGGACGCGCTTCGTCAGGCTCGAGATGACGTCCGCAGTGCCGATCACGGGCCGGCCGAGCGCGTGGCGGCCGAAGACAGCTTCGGAGAAGAGGTCGTGCACGAGCTCCTGCGGCGTGTCCTCGTACATCGCGATCTCCTCGAGCACGACCTCGCGCTCGGAGTCGAGGTCGGAGAACGCGGGCGCGAAGACCATGTCGGTCATCACGTTCAGCGCCGTCTGGACGTGCGCATCGGGGACGCGCGCGTAGACCATCGTGTGCTCGCGCGAGGTGGCCGCGTTCAGCTCGCCGCCGAGGCCGTCGAAGATCTCCGCGATCTGCTGTGCCGTGTACGCGTGGGAGCCCTTGAAGAGCAGGTGCTCGATGAAGTGCGAGACGCCCGCTTTCGCGTCGGTCTCGTCGCGCGAGCCGGCGCCGATCCAGAAGCCGATTGCGACCGAGCGGACGCCCGCCACGCGCTCCGAGATGACGCGTTCGCCGGAGTCGAGCTCTGAGAGGACGTACTTCTGCACGATCGACGCATTATTGCGAGTGGGCCTCCAGGAGCTGGTCGACGAGGTCGTGAATGTCCGCGAGCGAGAGCTCGGCGGCCGTGTGCGGGTCGAGCATGGCGGCGTGGTAGACGTGATCGCGCCTGCCCGTCAGCGCCGCCTCGACCGTCAGCTCCTGCACGTTGACGTTCGTCCGGATCAGCGCGGCGACCTGCGGCGGTAGTGCGCCGACGGGCTGCGGGATGATCCCGCTCGCGTCGGCGATGCACGGCACCTCCACACAGCAGGAAGGGAGATTGTCGATGAACCCGTCGTTCATGACGTTGCCGTTGAACCGGAACCGCTCGCCTGTCTCGAGCGCGTGGATGATCTGCGCGCCGTACTCGTCGCTCCGCGTCGTCGCGAGCCGCTCGGGAGCCGGCTGCGCCAGTTGCTCTTCACAGCGGCGTGGGTACTCGTCGAGCGGGATGTTGAACTCCTCGATCAGCTCGGGCCGCGCAGACTTGATGAACCACGGCACGTATTCGGCAAGATGCTCCGACGACTCGGTGCAGAAGTAGCCGAAGTGGCGGAGCACCTCGTAGCGCACACGGTTCCAGTCCGGGATGTCGGTCTTCGCGCGAAGCTGCGGATACACGTCGCGGCCCTCGTGCGTGAGCTCGAGGTAGAAGGCGAGATGGTTGATTCCGGCACAGAGGTGGTCGAGCCGATCGACTCCGAGATCGGCCGCCAGGTCACGAGCGGTGCCCTGAACGGAATGACAGAGGCCGACTGCGCGAATCGAGCTCGCGCGCGCAACCGCCCAGCAGAGCATCGCCATCGGGTTGACGTACTGGAGCAGGAGCGCGTCCGGGCACAGCTCCTCCATGTCGCGGCACACGTCCAGCAGGACGGGGATCGTCCGGAGCCCGCGCATGATCCCGCCGATCCCGACGGTGTCGCCGATCGTCTGCCGCAGCCCGAAGCGCCTCGGCACGTCGAAGTCGATCACCGTCGCGGGCCGGTAGCCGCCGACCTGGAACATCGTGAAGACGTAGTCGGCGCCGTCGAGTGCCGCGCGCCGGTCGCGTGTTGCCTCCACGTCGACGCCGGAGGCCGCCGTCATGCGCTCGGCCGCGTGCAGCCGGTCGGCGTCGATGTCCATCAGCGCGACCGTCAGCCCGTCGGCCAGCTCGGGAAAGGTGAGGAGGTCGCTGATCAGCGTGCGGGCGAAGACCGTCGAGCCGGCGCCGATCAGCGTCACCTTCACTAGCGTCGGATCGTATGGCGGCGAGAGTGCATGCGCCCGGGCGCGTCAATCTCATCGGCGAGCACACCGACTACAGCGGCGGGCTCGTGCTGCCGGTCGCGATCCAGCTCGGCGTGACCGTGACGTTCGACCCGGGAGAGCGCCTTGAGCTGGCGGCGCCCGGAGGAGAGCGCCTCGCTGCCGCGGTCGAGGACGAGCTTCGTGCGCTCGGCAGGCCGGCGGTCGGGATACGCGGGACGGTCGACGCGGATCTACCGCAGGGGGCCGGCCTTGGCTCGTCCGGCGCGTTCGAGGTTGCCGTCGCGCTTGCGCTCTGTGAGGCCGGCAGCTTCGCGCCGGAGCCGTTCGAGCTCGTGCGTGCCTGCCAGCGCGCCGAGCAGCACGCGACCGGCGTCCCCTCGGGGATCCTCGATCAGGCGGCCTCGCTCCTGGGTCGCGCCGGGAATGCGCTGCTGCTCGACTGCGGGACGCTCGAGCACCGCTGGGTGCGGCTGCCCGACGAGCTCACAATCGTCGTGCTCGATTCGGGCGAGCGGCGTGCGCTCGGCGACTCCGGCTATGCCCAGCGGCGTCGCGAGCTCGAAGCCGGAGACCCACGACGCGTGCGCCACGTGCGGACCGAGAACGAGCGCGTCCGCAAGACGGTCGCCGCGCTCGAGCGTGGCGACGTGGCGGCACTCGGCGCGATCTTCGCCGCGAGCCACGCCAGCCTGCGAGACGACTACGAGGTCTCGACGCCGACGCTGGACGCGCTCGTGGCGGCGGCGCTCGACGCCGGCGCGCTCGCCGCACGGATGACGGGGGGCGGATTCGGCGGCTCGGTCGTTGCCCTCGCGGAGCCCTCGCGGGCCGCGGACGTCCTCTCGCGCCCAGGCGTCCGCGGGTGGTTCGTCCGCGCGTCGGACGGCGCCGGTAGAGTCGCCGCCTGAGCCTGTCGGCCGAACAGCTCGCTTCGTTTCACCAGGACGGGTTCCTGGTGATCCGCGGCCTCCTCGGCGGCACAGAGCTGCGCGCATTGCAGGCCGACACCCTGCGACTCGTCGAGACCGCGGCCCAAGGCAGCGTCGACCCGGACTTCAAGTATCGCGAGCACGAGCTGACCGGCGAGTCCGTCCCGTATCGGATCGAGTACGTCGTTGCCAAGACCGCTTCGTGCAAGGCGCTGCTCGGCCACCCGTTCGTGCTCCGCGCGGTCGAACAGCTTCAGGACCGGTTCTTCATTCCCACGTGGGACAGCATGGTCTTCAAGCAGGCCGGCGCCGGCGCAGCGATTGCGTGGCACCGCGACGCGAGCATGGAATACGTGGCCGACCGCCCGATCTTCAACGTCGACATCTACCTCGACCCGAGCGATCGCACGAACTGCCTGTGGGCGCTGCCCGGTTCGCAGGAGTGGTCCGACCGCGACGCCACGCGCGCTGTCGAGGAGCTCAGCCGCGGCGGCTTCCGTACGGAGGGAGCGACGCCGCTCGAGCTCGCGCCCGGCGATGTGTTGCTGCACAACATCCTCACCGTGCACGGTTCGCCGCCGGCGCAGTCCGGCCTCCGGCGCGTGATCTACCTCGAGTTCCGCCCGATCGACGTCGAGCTCGCGCTCGGCCCGCACGTACCCGAGTACGTTCCGCTCAAGCAGCGGGTTCTGCTCGCAGCGCTCGCGGAGCGGGCCCGCGCGCCGTACGCCGCCGGCGAGGAGCGATTCGTCTACCGGGCGGCGCCGACGACTCCAGCGAGCGCCGCTGCGATCGAATGGCGGGTGCCCCACGAGCAGTACTGGCGGACGGCCGCGTAGCTACTCGACGCAGAAGGGATTCCCCTCTGGGTCGCGCATGACGTTCCAACCGGGCTTGCGCCCCTCGATCGACGCGCCGAGCTGCTGGAGCCGCTCGAGCTCGGCCTCGCGGTCGTCCGTGCGGAAGTCGAGCCGGATCGGATACGAGTTCGGCCGCGATCTCTCGCGCCGCTGGAACAGGAAGCGCGGCCTGCTTGTCGGTGCCTCGCGCGTGACGTAGAACGATTCCGTCTCGCGAGGGTCCATGCCGGCGTCGAGCAGCGTCTGGATGAAACCCTGGTCGATCGGCTCGTCCGGCCAGCCCAGCGCAGCCGCCCAGAACCTCCCGAGCGGAATCGGGTCGGCGCACGAAAACGTCACGTTGCCGATCGCGCATTGTGTCGTATTCGGCGGCGACTGGATGCAGAAGCCGTTGCCCTCCGGGTCGCGCATCACCGTCCACGTCTCGGACAGCTCGCCGATCTGATGGGACTTCGTCTCGACGAGCTTGCCGCCGAGCTCGAGGACGCGCTGCAGCTCCGCCTCGCGGTCGGGCACGTTCACGTCGAGGTGGATCGGGAGCTCGATCGTCGGTGACTTTTCGGCGCGCCGGAAGAGGAGCTCAGGGCCGTCACCACGCGCGACGTGCTCTTGCAGGGCGTATCCGTCGAGCAGCACGGTCCAGAACTCCGCGACTCGCTGCGGCTCGGCGCACGCGAACGTGATGTGTTTCAGTCGAAGCACGTCGGCATCCTTTCAGCCATGAGCGTCCGAGTCGTCAGCGCCGCCGAGGAGCAGCTTTCACGCCACCCGAGCTTCGTAGGGATCCACGACGTCTGGCCGCAGTTCCTCCTGCACGACCGCGTGGTCAACGAGTACTGGGACGACCTGTATGCGCGCCGGCCGGCGTTCCAGTTCTACCTCTACGACGACGGTGCAGACCGAGTTCTGGCGGAGGGCAACACGGTGCCGGTGTCCTGGGACGGCACCCTCGAGCCCGGCGGCGTCGACTGGGCGATCCCGCAGGTGCGGGCCGAGGGCCGCGCGACCACGCTCTGCGCACTTCAGGCGATGGTGCGGCCCGAAGAACAGGGCCGCGGCTGGTCGCGGCTCATCGTCGAGACGATGCGTCGACTCGCGCGCGAGCACGGGCTCGACTGCCTCATTGCTCCTGTTCGTCCGACGCTCAAGGCTCGCTACCCGCTCACGCCGATCGAGCGGTTCGTCGAGTGGCGCCGCGACGACGGCTTGCTCGTAGATCCGTGGCTGCGTACGCACGAGCGTCTCGGGGCGGAGCTCCTCGGCGTCGCGTCTGAATCGATGCGGATCGAGGGCACCGTCGCGAACTGGCAGGAATGGACCGGAATGGTGTTTCCCGACGACGGCGACTACGTCGTGGCCGGAGCGCTCGTCCCGCTGCGCGTCGCCGGCGGGCGCGGGCTCTACGTCGAGCCGAACGTCTGGATGCGCCACGAAGTCGAAGGGCGGCCGTAGCCGCCCTTCGCGTCTGCTTGTCGTTGCGAGGCTAACTGCGGTCGCCGCCGCGGCCTCGGCCGCCGCGCCCCCCACGCCGCTCGCGGTCGCCGCGCGGACGCTCCTCCGTCCGCTCACGCGGCGGCGCGTTCTTCGCCCGCTCGATCAGCTCCTCCGGCGACACGGTGTTGCCGTTCTCGTGCTTCTGGATCAGCTTGAGCCCGATCCGGCCGCGCGCCTTGTCGACCTCCTGGACGACGACGTCGAGCGTGTCGCCCCGCTGGATCACGTCCTCGATGTGACCGACGCGGCCGGGGCCGACGTTCGAGACGTGCAGCAGGCCGTCCGTCCCCTTCTTCAGCTCCACGAACGCACCGAACTGCGTCGTCTTCACGACCTTCGCGTTGCGGAACTCGTCGCCGACCTCGGGCTCCTTCGTGAGCGACTCGATCGCCGAGATGGCGTCGCTCGCCTTGGTGCCGTCGGTGGCGTAGATGAGGATCGTGCCGTCCTCCTCGATGTCGATCTGCACCTCGTAGTCCGACTCGAGCGCGCGGATCGTCTCGCCGCCCTTGCCGATTACCATGCCGATCTTCTCCTGGTCGATCTTGACCGTGGAGATGCGCGGCGCGTTCACGTTCAGCTCGCTGCGGACCTCCGGGATCGCCTCGAGCATCTTGTCGAGGATGGTGGAGCGCGCCTCCTTCGCCTGCGCAAGCGCGTTCTCCATGATCTCGCGCGTGACGCCCGTGATCTTGATGTCCATCTGCAGCGCGGTGATGCCGTCGCGCGTGCCGGCGACCTTGAAGTCCATGTCGCCGAGGTGGTCCTCCGCACCCTGGATGTCGGTGAGGATGACGTAGTCGTCGCCCTCCTTGACGAGGCCCATCGCGATGCCGGACACCGGGCGCTTGATCGGCACGCCGGCGTCCATGAGCGCGAGCGTGGAGCCGCAGACCGAGCCCATCGACGACGAGCCGTTCGACTCGAGCGTCTCGGAGACGATCCGGATCGTGTACGGGAACTCCTCCGCCGGCGGGATCATCGCCTCGAGTGCGCGCTGTGCGAGCGCGCCGTGGCCGATGTCACGCCGCTTCGGGCCGCGCATCATGCCCGTCTCCCCGACCGAGTAGGGCGGGAAGTTGTAGTGGTGCATGTAGCGCCGGTCCGTCTCGAGCGAGAGGTCGTCGATGCGCTGCCCCTCCTTCGCCGTGCCGAGCGTGAGCAGCGACATGATCTGCGTCTGCCCGCGCGTGAAGAGACCCGAGCCGTGCGTGCGTGGCGAGACGCCGACCTCACAGGTGATCGGGCGGATCTCCTCCGGGCTGCGCCCGTCGGGGCGATTCTTCTCGACGGCGATCTTGCGCCGAACGAGCTCCTTGTAGATCGCTTCGGCCGCCTTCTTGACGTAGTTCTTCGTCAGCGAGTCCTTGGCGGTCGCCGCCTCCCCCTCGCCCACGGACGGGCCGACCGGGAACGGCAGCTGGACGGTGTCGACGATGCGGTCAAAGAGCAGCTGGCGCTTGGCCGACTTCAGCTCCTTCGAGTCCTGCTCAGCGTCGGTGAGCGTGCGCAGCTCGCTCTCGAACTGCTCGCGCACCGGCTGGGTCACCGTCTCGAGCCGAACCTTCTCGAGCACGGTCGCGAGGCTCATCTTGCGCTGCGTCTGCGTGAGAACGTCGTCCTCCGTCGAGTCCATGCTCAGCGTCGGAAGTGCCTCCTCGATCGTCGCGTCGGCGGCGCGCAGGCCCTCGGCCTGGACCCGCCGGCGGATCGCGTCGGCGTGCTCGCGCTCGATCTCCGCCGTGACGGAGTCGTCGAGCCACTTCGCCTTGCCTGCCTGGCGCTGCAGATCGAGCTGCGCCTCGCACAGCTTCTTGATCTCGCTGTGCGCAAGGTCCAGCGCCTCGAGCAGCTTGTCCTCGGGCACCTCGTTCGCCCCCGCCTCGACCATCGTCAGGCCCTCCTGCGTGCCGACGACGATCAGGTCGAGCTCCGTCTGCTCCTCCACCTCGGGCAGCGTCGGGTTGACGACGAGCTCACCGTCGATCATCCCGACCCGCACCGCGCCGACCGGCCCGAGGAAGGGCAGCGGCGAGATCATCAGTGCCGCGGAGGCGCCGTTGATGCAGAGGATGTCGTGCGCGGTGATCAGGTCGGCGCTCAACACCGTGCAGATCACCTGCGTCTCGTTCTTGTAGCCCTTCGGCCACAGCGGCCGGATCGGCCGGTCGATCATGCGCGCCGTCAGGATGGCGCGCTCCGTCGGCCGTCCCTCGCGCTTGAAGAAGCCGCCGGGGATCTTGCCGGCCGCATACATTCGCTCCTCGACGTCGACCGTCAGCGGGAAGAAGTCCGCGCCCTCGCGCGGCTCCATCCGCCCCTGCGCCGTCGCCAGCACCATCGTGTCGCCCGACCGGACGACGACGGCGCCGTCGGCCTGCTTCGCGAGCTTGCCCGTCTCAAAGCCCATCTCGCGCCCACCGATCGTCACGCTGACGTCGGCCCCGCGCTCAGTGGCAATCGCCATATGTTTTTCCTCCACTCTGCTTTGCGAGAGTGGGGACTCGAGTCAGCGTCGCGGACGGCGCTCGCTCGAATCTCCACCCTCTCGTTTTTGTTGCCTTCCCGTGCCAGGCTTCAGCCTGGCTCGGGCGTACATTTTCGCTAGCGGCGCAGCCCCAGTTCCTTGATCAGTGCCCGGTATCCCTCCAGGTCCTGTTTCTGGAGATAGTTCAGAAAGCGGCGGCGCCGGCCGACGAGCTTGAGCAGCCCGCGACGGGAGTAGTGGTCCTTCGGATGAGTCCGAAGGTGCTCGGTGAGCTGGTTGATCCGCTGCGTGAGCAGCGCCACCTGCACCTTGGTCGAGCCCGTGTCTGCCTGGCTCGAGCCGTGCTTCTGGACGATCTCCTGCTTGGCTTCCTTCGTGAGGGTCATGTGTCTCCTTGGTCTCGTCAGTCCCAGCAATCCGCCGGAAGCAGGCGGAAAGCCGCGGCTGCGTCCTCGACAGGGTAGCTACTTGAGGAGCAGCTTGCCGATACGCCGCCTGGCGATCGTGAGCCCCACGGCCCCGAAGACGACGAGATAGGCGGCGTTGACGAGCTGGTAGGGCCCGAGGGCGCCGAGCATCAGCCCGCGGATCAACGAGATCGCGTTGTAGAGCGGCGTGCAGCGCACGACGACCTGGAGCCAGTGCGGGTACACGGACAGCGGATAGAACGTCGCCGAGAAGAGGAACAGCGGCAACTGCACGAGGTTGAGGAACTCGAAGTCCTGCCAGTTGCGCATGTACGTGGCTCCGGCCATGCCCATCCCCGCGAAACCGAAGCCGACCAGGAGCGCGGCCGGAAGCGCCAGCACGGCCCACGGCGAGTGAACGTGCCCGAGCGCCGAGACTGTGATCAGGAACGTGATCGCGTAGAGCATTCCACGGAAGAGCGCCCAGGAGAGCTCGCCGACCGCGACGTCGAGCGGGCCGAGCGGCGTCGCGAGCACTGAGTCGTACAGCTTCATGTACTTCATCTTCCAGAACGTGCTCGACGCGTCGTACATCGCCCCGTTCATCGCCGCAGTCGCCAGCAACGCCGGCGCGATGAAGCTCGCATACGACACGAGCTCGCCGTTCGGGCCGGGGACCTCGCCGACGTAGTGGCCGAGGCCGACTCCCATCGACAGCAGGTAGAAGAGGGGCTCGAAGAAGCCGGAGAAGATGATGAGGAAATGTCGGCGGTGTGCGCGCGCGTTCCGCTCGAAGAGCGCCGTGCCACGGGGCAATGCGAGTGCGGCAGCGGTCACTTCAGCAACCTCTGCCGGTAGGTGTGCAGCGCGAAGGTGAGCCCCGCCGCGCCCCAGGCGGCCAGGTAGACCACGTGCAGAATGCTGAGCCCCCACTCCGCCGTGCCGAGCGTTAGCGAGCGACAAAGATCCACCCCGTGCCACAACGGCGTCGCGTAGGCGACCCACTCGAGCGCCTTGGGGAGCTGGGACACGGGGAAGAAGGTGCCCGAGAAGAGGAACATGGGCACAATCGCGAAGCGGTTCACGACGACGAACGCGCCGTCGTCCTCGCACGTGGCGGCGTACGCGGCCAGCGGGGCTGTGAAGGCGAGGCCGATCAAGAAACAGGCCGGCACCGCGAGGATGGCGAGCGGCGAGTGGACGCCGCCGAACGCCGCAATGACTGCGAGGTAGACGGCGCAACTCGAGACGACGCGAGTCGACATCCACGCCTGGTGGCCGAAGACGATGTCCCGGATCCGCAACGGCGTCGCCAGCATCGCGTAGTACACCCGCGTCCAGCGGATCGAGCCGAGCACGGGCCACGACGCCTCGGTTCCGGCGATCTGCATCGCGGTCGCGGCGAGCACGCCGGGCGCGACGAACGAGAGGTAGTTGACCCCTCCAGGCGTCGTGCCCGACTTGTTCACGAGCGTGCCGAGCCCGACCCCGATCGCGCCGAGATAGAAGACCGGGTTGACGATGCTCGTGGCGACCGTCCCGCGCCACGTGCGGCGGTAGAACGTCAGCCAGAACTCGTACGAGCGAAGTGCGTAGCTCATTCGTCGACGAGGCTGCGCCCCGTCAGGTGGAGGAACACGTCCTCGAGCGTCGAGCGCCGGACGAGCGTGCTCTGCGCCTGCACGCCGAGCTCGTGAACGCGGTCGGCCGTGCGGTCGCCGTCGTCGGTGTAGAGCAGGAGCCGGCCGCTCAGGGTCTCGATCCGGCGCGCGAGGCCGTCGATGCGCCCGGCGATGTCGTCCGGCGGCCGCTCGCTCGCGAACCGCAGCTCGACGACCTCGCGCGTCGAGTACCTGCGAATCAGCTCCTGCGGCGACCCTTCGGCGACGATCTTCGCCTTGTCCATGACGACCAGGCGGTCGCACAGCTGCTCGGCCTCGTCCATGTAGTGCGTCGTCAGGAGCAGCGTCGCGCCTCGGTGCTTGAGCTCGTGCAACCGGTCCCAGACCACGTGGCGCGCCTGAGGGTCGAGGCCCGTCGTCGGCTCGTCGAGCAACAGGATGTCGGGCTCGTTGATCAGCGAGCGCGCGATCGTCAGGCGCCGCTTCATCCCGCCGGAAAGCGGCTCGACCTTCGAGTCGATGCGCTCCTCGAGCTGGACGAACTCGAGCAGCCGCGCGGCGCGCTCCTGCACGAGCTTCCGCGCCAGGCCGAAGTAGCGCCCGTAGATGAGCATGTTCTCGCGGACGCTCAGCTCCAGGTCGAGGCTGTCCTCCTGCGGCACGACGCCGAGCTGCGCTCGGATGTCGGCGCCGTTCTTGTCCGGGTCGAGGCCGAGGACGCGCAGCGTCCCCCCGCTCGGCGGTGAGACGCAGCCGATCATCCGCATCGTCGAGCTCTTCCCCGCGCCGTTCGGCCCAAGGAACCCGAACGCCTCGCCCTTGTGCACGTCGAAGTCGATCGCGTCGACCGCGACCAGATCACCGAAGCGCTTGACCAGTCCGCGCGCATGGACAAGCGGCAGCTCCGTCGCTGCATTCATGACCTGCAAACTACCCGCCGTGATCGACGCAGCGGTGGCCGCCGGACATCCGGCGACGACGGCGGCCGGAATCGAGATTCTGGCCGAAGGCGGCAACGCCGCCGACGCTGCCGTTGCGGCGTCGCTGGCGTCGTGCGTCGCCGAGACATTGATGACGGGACTGCTCGGCGGCGGTCACGCGATCTACTTCGACGCGGACGGCGGACGCGCGCGGAACCTCGACTGCTTCGTCGCTGTGCCCGGCCTCGGCGACGAGCCCCGCGACGCGGAGCTGGTTCACCTCGAGGTCGCCTTCGGCGCGCAGGTCGTCGACTACGCGATCGGGCCGGCGTCCTGCGGCGTGCCTGGATTGCCCGCCGGTCTCCTGGCGCTGTGGGAAGCGCACGGATCGGTCCCGTGGCCGCGGCTGGTCGAGCCGGCGCTGCGGCTCGCGGAGGACGGCGTCGACTTCCCGCCGGCACACGCAGCCTGCCTCGCGATGCTCGCGCCGGTGATGACGATGAACGAGGGCGTGGCGATCTACGCGCCCGGCGGCGAGCTCCTGCGCGCGGGCGAGCGGCTGCAGCAGCCCGGGCTCGCGGCAGCGCTCGGCGCGCTGGCCGAGGATCCATGCTCGGTCTACAGCGGCTCGATCGGCGCCTCGCTGCTCGCGCTCTGCAGCGAGCGCGGCGGACTCGTCACCGAGGCAGATCTCGCCGCATACGAGCCGGTCTGGAGCGAGCCGGTGGAGGTCGACTACCTCGATGCGCGGCTGCTCGCCCGCGGCGGCCTTTCCGGTCTCCCGGAGACGCTGCCGCGACTGCCGCGGCTTGCCGCTCTGGACGCGACGGAGCGCGTGCTCGCCTTGGTCGACGTGCTCGAGGCGCCGAGCGCAGGCGGCGGCGACACGACGAACGTCGCCGTCGTCGACGCCGGCGGAAACGCCTGCGTGCTCACGAGCAGCCTCGGTCTCGGTTCGGGCGACTTCCTCCCGGGGCTCGACCTACACCTGAACAGCATGCTCGGCGAAGCGGAACTGCTCCGCGGCCGCCTCGAGCCGGGGACGCGGATGCAGAGCATGATGGCGCCGACGTTGGCGCTGGACGGCGACGGGCTCGCGCTCGCCGCCGGCGCCGCAGGCGGCACGAGGCTGCGCACGGCGCTGCTGAGCGTGCTGGCCGGGATCCTCGACGAGCGGCTCGCGCCCGAGGACGCGGTGGCGCGACCGCGCTTTCATCCGGCACCCGAAGTCGTGAATGCCGAGCCCGGCGTCGACGAGGCGGCGTTGGCGGCGCTCGAGGCGCAGGGCCGGAGTGTCAGGCGCTGGCCCGCGCGCCACCACTACTTCGGCGGCGTCAGCCTCGTCAGTCGAGGCGGTGCGGCTGGCGATCCGCGACGGAACGGGGCAGCTGCGGGCCTTCGCTGACCGCGGCCAGCGACGAGGCGACCCAACCCACGTAGCCGCACTCCGGGCAGCCCGGATTCTCCTGCACGGTTCCGCCCGCCCGCGGCTTCGCGTAGACGGCGCCGCACTCGAGACAGCGGACGCTCTCGACGACCGTCAGCTGCGGACTCTCGCTGCCGGGTGCTCTCGAGCTCACACCTAGAAGATTCCGCTCTTTGCGGAATCTTGCGCGCCGCTCGTGACCGGAGCCACGATCCGCGGCAGCGCTTCCGCCTCAGGCCGGACGCTCGGCCGCCCGCGTCGCCTCGACGTCGCGGCCGATCTGGGCCACGAGCTCGGCCTCCGAGGCGAAGGCCCGTTCGTCGCGCAGCCGCAGCCACAGCTCGACGAGCAGGCGCCGGCCGTAGAGGTCGCCCTCGAAGTCGAGCAGGTGCGGCTCGATCCGGCGCTCCTCCCCGCCGTAGTGAGGATTTACGCCGATCGAGATCGCCACGCGGCAGCCGAGCGCGGCGCCGGCGTAGATGCCGTACGCGGGGACGGCCATGTGCGGCGGCAGTGCGAGGTTTGCCGTCGGGTACCCGAGCGTCCCGCCGCGCTGGTCACCGAGGACAACCGTCCCGTCGAGCTCGGCCGGGTGCCCGAGGAGCTGCGCAGCCGCAACAACGTCGCCCTCGCGGAGCAGCGCGCGGATCCGCGTCGACGACACGCCCTCGAGGAGCGGGACGAGCTTCACGTCGAAGCCGAGCCGCTCGAGCATGCGACCGTCACCGGCCGCCGCACGGCCGAAGCGGAAGTTCTCGCCGGCCACAACGGTTCTGGTACCGATGCGCCGCAGCACCGTCTCGGCGAACTCCTCCGGCGCCAGCGCGGCTACGTCGGGCGTGAACTCGACGACGAGCACCTCCTCGACACCGACCGCCTCGAGCAGCTCGAGCCGCCGCTCGAGCGTCGACAGCAGCTCGACCTCGTTGCCGAGCACGAGCCGAGGGTGCGGCCAGAACGTCACGACCGTCGGCACGCGGCCGACGGCGCGCGCCGTGTCGAGGACGAGTCGGTGGCCGAGGTGAACGCCGTCGAAGCTGCCGATGGCCGCTGTCCGCGGTCGCGCGGCCAGCTCCTCGACCTTGCGGGCGACGATCACAGCCGCGCGAGCGCCTCGTCGGGCGGGATGAAGCGCTCGGGATCCGCTTCGTCGACGGAGAACGGGCCGATCTCGAGTCGCCTGAGCGTGCGGCAGTGGCCGCCTAGGGCATCCGCCAGCGCTCGGACATAGGTCCCGGAACTGACGCGGAGGTCGAGTCGCACCACGCCGTCGCTATACGTGATGACGTCGAGCGCGCTGACGTGCGAGCGGCGCATCGGCATCTTGACCTCGACACCGCGCCGCGCGAGCTTGTACGCGCGCTCCCCGCCGATCTTCACCGCCGACGCGGCCGGGATCGGCAGTTCGACGTCGCCGCGGAGGCCCGCGAGCCGAGCATCGAGCTCCTCCCCTTGCGGCGGGTCGAGTCGCTCGAGGATCGTTCCCTCGGGATCGCCCGTCGACGTGCGCGAAGTCAAGTCGACATCCGTGACGTAGCGTTTGTCGAGTCCCACGAAGCACGAAGCCAGCTTAGTTGCCCTTCCGGACAACAAGAGCAACAAGCCTGTTGCGAAAGGGTCAAGAGTTCCCGCATGCCCAGTCCGCGCGCCGGTTCGGCGGCGCAGGTCGGCCACGAGCGCGAACGAGGACGGTCCCGCCGGCTTGTCGACGAGGACGACTCCCGTCGGATCAAGCGCGCGCGGAGGCAAGGAACTCGCGCCGCACGAACTCCGTGATCTCATCGATCGACGACTCGCTCGAGAAGCCGGCTGCCTGTCGGTGGCCGCCGCCGCCGGACTGCCGTGCGATCGCCGACACATCGAGCTCGTCGACGCTCGCGCGCAGGCTCACGCGCCGTGTCGGCCCGTCCTGCCGCGGCGGCTCCCGAATGAGGACGGCCATGTCCGCGCCCTCGACGGCTCGGAGGTAGTCGATGATCCCTTCCGAGTACGGCTCGGCTGCACCGACCTCCGTGAAGTCCGTTCGCAGCAGGTAGGAGACGACGATGCGTCCGCCCTCGTAGACCTGCGCGCGCTCGAGGGCGCGCGCCAGCAGCTTCAGCTTCGCGAACTGGACCGATTCGTAGACGCCCTGGAAGATGCGGTGCACGTCGGCGCCGGCCTCCACGAGCTCGGCCGCCAACCGCAGCGCCTTCGGCGTCGTGTTCGTGTACTGAAACCGTCCCGTGTCCGTCACGAGCGCGATGTACAGCGCCTCGGCGATCTCCGGTGTGAGCTCGACGTCGAGCTCGCGGAACACGTCGCGGAGCACCTCCCCCGTCGACGAGGCGTCCGCCACCACGAGGTTGACCTGCCCGAAGCGCGTGTTGTCGTGATGGTGGTCGATGTCGACGGCGAGCGGCACGCGGCCGAGGACCTCCGGATCGGCGATGCGGCTTTCGTTCGCGCAGTCGACAGCGAGCAGCACGCGCTCGGAAACGTCGTCGGGCCAGCGCCGGCGCAGCTCTGCGAGCGGCATGAACGCGTACTCCCCTGGCAGCGGCGCGTCGCCGTGGAGCACCATCACGACGTCCTTCCCGAGCTTTTCCAGCGCGAGCTTCGTCGCGAGCAGCGAGCCGAGCGCGTCTCCGTCGGGATTCTCGTGCGTGGTGACGACGAAGCGCTCGTGGCCGCGGATCGCGTCCGCGACCGCTGTCAGCTCACTCGCTGTCGTCTGGGGCGAGTTCATCGATGAGTTTCGTCATGCGGACCCCGCGTTCTACCGACGGATCGTATTCGAAGGCCAGTTGCGGAGTCCGTTTCATCCGCAGCTCCCGCGCGAGGCGCGACTGGAGGACGGAGTGCGCAGCTTGCAGACCTGCCAGCGTCTGCTCGCGCTTGCGCTCCGCGCCGAGCACCGAGACGAAGACGCGGGCATGACGGAGATCGGACGACGTCTCGACCCCGGTGACGGTCACGAAGCCGATTCGCGGATCCTTCAACTCGCCGACGCTTTCGGACAGAACTTGCCGGATCGACTCGTTCACACGCCGCATGCGCTCGGCCATCAGAGATATTCAACCGGCTGGACGCGCCGCGGCCGCTGGCTCTAGCCGACGGTGACAACGTCGCGGTCGGCGCGCACGAGCTCGAACTCCTGGCCCGACAAGTAGCGCTCGGCGTCGTCGAGCAGCTGCTCGGCCTCGCGGTACTCGCGCGTGACGCACGACATCGTCAGACGGGCGCGCTGCCACAGCTCGTGATGGTCGACTTCTGCGACCGACACGCCGAAGCGATTCTGCAGCTGCGCTTTCGCCGACTTGATGTGCTTTCGTTTGCCCTTGAGCGATCCGGCCTCGGGGAAGTGGAGCTCGACGGTGAGGATCCCGACGTAACCGGCGCCCAAGGCTGCGTCGACGCGCTAGGTCGTTGCTGCCGGCGCCGGCTCGTCCAGAGTCGTGCGCTCGACGGCGCGCGTCTCGAAGCACTCGAGCACGTCGCCTTCCTTCACGTCGTTGAAGCCGTCGAGCAGGATCCCGCACTCGAAGCCGTCGGTCACTTCCCGCGCATCGTCCTTGAACCGCTTCAGCTGCGCGATCGTCGTCTCGTGGATGACCGTTCCGTCGCGAACGACGCGTACCTGCGCGCCGCGCCGGATCAGGCCGCTCGTCACCATGCAGCCCGCGATCGTGCCGAGCCGCGACACCTTGAAGAGCGCGCGCACCTCCGCCTCGCCGAGCGTCTCTTCCGTTTCGACCGGCCGCAGCATCCCGACGAGCGCCTGCTCGATGTCCTCCGTCAGCTGGTAGATGACGCGGTAGGTGCGGATCTCGACGCCCTCGCGCTCGGCGAGCGCACGAGCCTCGGCGTTCGGCCGCACGTTGAAGCCGACGACGGTCGCGCCCGAGGCGGACGCGAGCATGATGTCGTTCTCGGTGATTCCGCCGACGCCCTGATGGATGACGTTGACGCGCACTTCGGGGTGCTGGATCTTGCCGAGCTCCGAGACGGCCGCTTCGACCGAGCCGACGACGTCGCCCTTGAGCACGAGGTTGAGGTCGCGGACGGCACCGGCCTGCATCTGCTCGAACAGGCGCTCGATCGAGACGCCGCGGGAAGCCTGCGCCAACTGCTCGCGGCGCAGCCGCTCGCCGCGCGCGTTCGCGAAGTCGCGGGCCCGGCGCTCGTTCTCGACGACGCGGCAAAGCTCGCCGGCGGGCGGTGGCTTGTCGAAGCCGAGGATCTCGACCGGGTCGCCGGGTTGTGCGTCCTTGACCTTGTCGCCGCGGAAGTTGTAGAGGGCGCGGACTTTCCCCCACGCATCGCCGGCGACGACCGCGTCTCCGACGTGCAACGTCCCGCGGTGGACGAGCATCGTCGCCACGGGACCGCGGCCGACGTCGAGGCGGGACTCGATGATCGGGCCGGACGCCTCCGCCTTCGGGTTTGCGGTCAGCTCGAGCTCCGCGTCCGCGACGAGAAGGACCTTCTCGAGCAAGTCGTCGAGATTCTGCACTTGCTTCGCCGATACGTCCGAGAACTGTGTCGACCCGCCCCACTCCTCGGGCTGAAGCCCTTCAGTCGAGAGCTCGCTGCGGACGCGGTTCGGATCCGCGTCGGCAACGTCGATCTTGTTGACGGCGACGACGATCGGCACGTCGGCAGCCCGGGCGTGGGAGATCGACTCCTTCGTCTGCGGCATGACGCCGTCGTCGGCTGCGACGACGAGAACGGCGATGTCGGTGACCTTCGCGCCGCGCGCGCGCATTGCCGTGAACGCCTCGTGGCCCGGTGTGTCGAGGAATGTGATCCGCCGACCGTCGTGCTCGGCCTGGTACGCACCGATGTGCTGTGTGATTCCGCCGGCCTCGGTCTCGACGACGGATGTCTCGCGGATCGCGTCGAGCAACGTCGTCTTCCCGTGGTCGACGTGCCCCATGATCGTCACGACCGGCGGGCGCGGCGCGAGATCCTTCTCGTCGTCCTGGAAGACCTCCGGCTCTTCGTCCTCATCGGCGGCGTGGCGAATCGTCAGCTCGCGCTCGGGAGCAAGCTCGGCGGCGATCAGCTCGACCTCGTCGTCGCCGAGCGACTGCGTGATCGTGACGGCCTTCCCGAGGCCCATCATGAACATGATGATCTTGGGCGCCGGCACTCCGAGCGCCTGCGAGAGATCTCGAACCGTCAGGCCGGACTCGACGGAGACCGGGCCGGTGACGGGCGCAACCTCGCGCGGCTGCTTCGGCCGCGCGGCCTCGCGCTCGCGGGCCTGCTGCCGGGCGTCGCGGGGCCGGGCGGCGGCGTTGTCGATGACGACGCGCCTTTTCCGGCGCGCGCCGGGGCCCCCCTGACGGGGCCGCATGGGCCGATTCGGCCGATTCGATCCTGAGTCGTTCGCCATTACGGCCTCAAGTGTAGAGAGATGCCAGTTCCTGTTCGACCCGGACGTTCTGCCTCAGCGTCCGGCTGAAGGCCCGCCGCTCCACCGCCCGCTCGAAGCAGGAGAGGCGACGGCAGGTGTAGGCGCCGCGCCCCTGCTGCCCTCCGCCGGAGACGAGCAGCCCGTCCCTGGCGAAGAACCGCAGAAGCTCGTCCTGGGGCGCCTTGCGGCCGCACCCGACGCAGCTCCTGATCGGCTCCGTCACGGAGCAGGCGCGCCCTCGCCGCCTTCCTCGTGCTCGACGGGGATCCCGGCGGGGACTTCGGCCGCCGGTGCCACCTGCGGCCGCGACACGTCGAGGTCGACCTCGCCTTCCTCCGCCGCGATCTCCGTCGCGTCGGGCCCATGCGTCGCGACGACGTCCGCCGGCGCCTCGGCGTCGACCGGCTCGACCTCTTCCTCGGGCAACGACTGGGGACCGATGCTCTCGGCTTCGGGCGGCTCCTCGTCGGAGCGCGTCTCGAGCTCGGGCTCGGCCTCGGCCTCGATCGGCTCGACGTCGTCCGTGTCGTGGAGGGCGAGCTCCTGGTGTGCAGGCAGGCCGCAGTAGCGAGAGCCGGGCAGCGCCTCGTTCGGGCAGCGCTTGCCGTTCGAGAGCACCGCCGCACAGCGACCGGTGAACTCCTCACCCTCGCCGCCGCCGTACGCGGCCTCGGCCTCGGCGTGTGCGAATTCCGTGTCCGACTGGATGTCGACCTTCCAGCCGGTCAGCCGCGCGGCCAGCCGGGCGTTGAGGCCCTCCTTGCCGATCGCGAGCGCAAGCTGGTCGTCGGGGACGATGACGGTCGCCTCCTTCGTCTCATCGTCGACGAAGACTTCGCGCACCCGAGCAGGCGACAGCGCCTTGGCGACGAATCGCGCCGGCTCCGAGTTCCACGGGATGATGTCGATCTTCTCGCCGCGCAGCTCCGAGACGACCATGCGGACGCGCGATCCGCGCGGGCCGACGCACGCGCCGACCGGGTCGACGCCCTGCGCATGTGACTCGACTGCGATCTTGGAGCGGTAGCCAGGCTCGCGCGCGACGCCGCGGATCTCGACGAGCCCGTCGGCGATCTCCGGCACCTCGAGCTCGAACAGGGTCTTGATCAGCTCCGGGTCGCGGCGCGACAGAATGACCTGCGGCCCCTTCGTCCCAGAACGGACCTCCGTGATGACAGCCTTGATGCGCGAGCCTTGCTCGTAGCGCTCGCCGTCAACCTGCTCCGAGCGCGGCAGCAGCGCCTCGACCTTGCCGAGGTCGACGAGGACGTTGTTGCGGTCGCCTGCCTGCTGGACGATGCCGGTCACAACCTCGCTCTCGCGATCCTTGTACTCGTCGTACATCATCATCCGTTCCGCCTCGCGGATCCGCTGCAGGATCACCTGCTTGGCGGTCTGCGCGGCGATGCGCCCGAAGTTCTCGGGCGTGACGTCCTCGCGCTTGATCTGATTCTCGTCGACGTCGGACCAGTCGATGTCGAGGTCGTCGTCGGAGAGCAGCGTGTGCGAGCGCTCGCCGTTCTCGGCCTCGATCCGCTCGAGCTCCTCCAGAGCGCGCTCGCGCGCCTCGTCCAGCAACCGCTCCTCGATGTCGGGCGGGAGCTCGATCGAGTAGACACGGAAGTCGCCCTGCTCGTCGATCTCGACGGTCGCGTGCCGGGCTGCACCCGGCGTCTTCTTGTACGCAGCGAGGAGCGCGTCTTCGAGGGCGGCGACGAGCGTGCCGCTCTCGATGCCCTTCTCACGCTCGATGTCCCTGACTGCCTCGACGATCTCTTGCGTCATCTCGTCCCCACTTCCTCGATCAGGTTGCCCCGGACGATCGAGTCGTACGGGATGTCAACGGATTCGGCGTCCGTCTTGACGGTGACAGTGCGCTCGCCCGCCGCCACGACCTCGCCGCGCACGCGGTTACGGCCTTCGGCGCGGAGCGAGACGCGGCGGCCGACGGCGTTGCGGAAATGCGCCTGGGTGCGGAGCGGCCGCTCGATGCCGGGCGAGGAGACGTCGACGGAGTAGTCACGCAGGTAGTCGCGGAGCACGTTCGTCACGCGCTCGCAGAGCGCATGGTCGACACCGCCGACGTGGTCGACGAAGACGGTGAACCGCTCCGGGCTCGTGAGCTCCACGGCCAGGACCTCCGTTCCCGGAAGGGCGCCTTCGACCTTGGGCGTAATCTCCCGCGTCAGTTGTCGCTCCTTCTCATGTGTCGCTGCCATCGCTCCTGTCCTCACAAAAAATGGGCCCGCAGGCCCATTTCGCGAACCGCTCGAAATGTGGTGAAAGCAGGATAGCAAGCCGGGCCGTCCGTACTCAGCCGCACGGACATTGCGTCAAACGCCGATGCCGCGGCGGACGCGCCGGGCGATGCTCGGCGTAGATGATCACGACGAGGGCGCGCCCGGCTTCGAAAGGCGCCCGCCGGAGGACCCGGCGTCGCCGAGGCCGGTGGCCGGAAAGTAGCTCGGTCGATCCCCTTGTGACGCGGCCGTTCGAGCTCGAGACGGCGAGCTCCCGCTGGCAGTCGGCGCTCGACGCTGCGGATCGTGCTCTCGCCGCGGCGAACTCCCTCCCCGGCACCGAGCTCGCGCGCAGGCGGCGTGCGCTGCTCCGCGAGCGGGAGCGCGCCGCGACGGCACTCGCTCGCCTCGCAGCCACGACGCGCGTGCAGCCCGCGCCGTGGCTCTCGCCGGTTCACGTCACGAAGCAGATGCTGGGGTTGCCCGGCGACGTCGGCGCCTGCTTGTTCGACCTCGACGGCGTTCTCACGGACAGCGGCGTGCTGCACGCGGAGGCCTGGGGTGACGTCTTCGACGCGTTCCTCCTCGCGTCGAGCGAGCAGACCGGCTGGCACTTCATCCCGTTCGACCGGGACAGCGACTATCGGAGCTACTTCGACGGGCGCACGCGCATCGAGGGCGTCCACGCGTTCTTGGCGAGCCGCGGCATCCAGCTGCCCGAAGGGAGCCCGGCCGACGGCGCCGCCGTCAGGAGCGCGTACGGTCTCGCGGCTCGCAAGAACGACGCGTTCGAGCACGTGCTCGTGAGCAAGGGCGTGGCCCCGCTTCCGGGCGTGTGGCGGTACCTGCAGGCTGCCGGCCGCGCCGGTGTCGGGCGCGCCGTCATCTCCGCGAGCGAACGGACCGCCGCGATCGTGCGGCTCGCCCACCTGTCCTCACTCGTCGAGACGCGCATCGACGCGCAGCTCATGCGCCACGACAAGCTGCGGTCACGTCCCGCCCCGGACACGCTCGTCGCAGCGTGCCGGCGGCTTCGAGTCGATCCTGCGGCGAGCGTCAGCGTCACGCACAGCCTCGGTGGCATCGTTGCCGCACGAGCGGCGGGTATCCCTGTGATCGGCGTGGCCGCCGAGCCGTACGCCGAGCTGCTGCGCCGCGCCGGCGCGAGCCAGATCGTGCCGAGCCTCGACCAACTGCTCGACAGCCGGCTCACGTCCGCATAGCAGCCCTACCCGACGGGCTCGACGGCACCGGAGCGGACGATCTGCCTTGCGTCTTTCCCTGTCGGGGCGTACACCTCGACCTGGTACGGCTGCTCGCCGAAGACGACATGGATGTTGCGCGGGCTGTTCGGATTCGTGACCGCAACCTCATCGCGCGAGAGCTCTTCGACATTGAAGTGCTTCGTACGCGCGATCGCCCGGACGCGGCTGAGCGCGTCCGGCTGCGCATACGTGGCGATGACGACGTACGCCGAGTCATGCGTGCCGGCTCGGGCGGAGCCGGTGAGGTAACGGACGTACGTGCTGCCGTCCGAGGCCTGCGTGTACTCGAGCCTTGCCGGCGGACGCTCGCCGGCCCAGTAGACAGGCCGGCCGAGCGCACGGGCGATGCTGCGCAGCGTGTTTGGAGTGACGATTCTCGCGGCTATCCCGGCGGCATTCGTCGAAGCGGCAGGTCCCGTCGCCGTCTGGTCGTTGCGGGCGTTGCCGTCGAGCTGCCACACGACGATTCC
>DATIDT010000066.1:0-13396 GCA_035456125.1 Gaiellaceae bacterium | reverse complement strand
TGTGTTCGCGTGAGCGGACACACCTCTCTCCGGGGAAGGGTCTTGGGAAACCGGGAGGTTTTCCACCACGCAATCCTCGTCGTGCGCGGCGATCCCAGCGGCGGCGCACGACGAGGCGATCCCGAAAGAAGTGGGCTCGTGGGGGGAACATGGTTTCCCCCACAGGAGTGAGCCGAAGGCGAACGACGAGAGGGGTGTGTTCGCGTGAGAGACGCCGCAGCAACGATGCGCAGCGAGTTCATCGGCCTCTACGGGATGGTCGAGCGCAACTGGTACCTGATCAAGCGCTACGCGTGGTGGGAGATCGCGTTCTTCTTCTGGACGGCCGCGAACACGCTCACGATCGTCTTCATCGCCAAGGGTGTCGAAGCGACCGGCGGCAAGGTCAACATCGACGAGCTCACCACGATCCTGCTGATCGGCGCCGTCATGTGGTCGTACCTCGGGATCATCTTCGAGCTCCTGATCGAGACGGTCGCGTGGGAGCGCTGGGAAGGCACGATCGAGTACACGTTCATGGCGCCGCTGACGCGGGCCGTGCACCTGCTCGGCACCGGGATCTTCGCGATCGGCTACGGCATCGTCCGGGCGTCCGTCGTGTTCGTCGCAATCGCGGCGTTCTTCGGCCTGCACATGCCGAACGCGAACTTCGCCACCGCGCTCGTCCTGATCGCGGTCGCCTCGGTCTCGTTCGTCGGCATCGGGATGATGACGGCCGTCCTGCCGCTGATCTCGCCGGAGAAGGGGACCCAGTTCGGCTACGTCGCGCAGGGGCTGATGCTCGTCGTGTCGGGCGTCTACTACCCGGTGACGGTGCTGCCCGCGTTCATGCAGTACATCGCCAAGATCTCGCCTGCGACGTACGCGTTGCGCGGCGAGCGCTCGGCGATCCTCGACGGCGCGAGCGTGTCGCAGGTGTGGGGCGACATCTGGCCGATGGTGATCATCGGCGTCGTCTCCGTGCCGCTCGGCATCTGGGTGTTCCGACGAGGCGAGCTCCACGCCAAGCGCCATGGGAAGCTGAAAAGGTCGGGGTAGGCGAGCCCCAGGGGTCAGGCACCTTCGGTGCCTGACCCCAGCCTTTCGAGGCAGTCCCGCAAACCCTCGCGCCAGTGCGGAAGCGAGGGCGCACCCTTTTCGCTGCGGAGCACCGAGTAGGCCGGCCGCGGCGCCGGACGGCCGAGCTCGGCGCTCGAGATCCGCCGCACCCGAACGTCCAGCCCCGCCTCCTCGAAGATCGCCTCCGCGAACTCGGCCCACGTGCAGTCGCCGTCGGCGGCCAGGTGCCAGACACCGTCCGGCCGGTCGAGCAGCTCTCGCGTCGCCTCCGCTAGATGGCCGACGTACGTCGGGGACGAGCGCTGGTCGCCCACGACCGCGACCTCGTCGCGCTCGCGCCCGAGGCGGAGCATCGTGCGGACGAAGTTCGTCCCGGTCTCGGCGTAGAGGCCGGAGGTGCGGACGATCCACGCCTGCTCGCCCGCCGCCCCCTCGCCGTACAGCTTCGTGCGGCCGTACGCCGACAACGGGTTCGGTGCGTCGGACTCGACGTACGGCTCGCTCTTCGCTCCGTCGAACACGTAGTCGCTCGAGTAGTAGACGAGCGGCGCGCCGAGCTCCGCTACGTGCCGCGTGCCGCCGACGTTGACCGCGGCCGCGCCCTGCGGGTCGGCCTCGGCGCCGTCCACGTCGGTCCAGGCGGCGGCGTGCAGGACGAGCGCAGGCGAGAGCTCGGACGGCGGCGGCAGCGTGACGTCCCACTCGGCGTGCGACAACGCGACGACGTCGTCTCCGGCAAAAGCCTCCCGCAGCGCGCGCCCGAGCTGGCCGCCCGCGCCCGTGATCAGGATTCGACCGCGTCCCGTTCCGACAGGATCGGCGATCGCGTGCTCCACAGGTCGACGACGCGCGGATCGTCCCACGGCCACTCGTGCTCGTCCGGATCGCCGGCGTCGTACTCCTCGCTCACGTGGTACAGCATCAGGACGTCCGTCAGCGCCTCGAAGCCGTGCGCGAGATTGCCGGGCACGAAGACGGCCGCGAAGTTGTCGTCGCCGATGTCCTCGCAGAACGTCTCGCCCGTGTCCCGGTCGAGGGCGACGACACGCGCTCGTCCCTCCAGACAGACAAACAGGTCGTCCTGCCCGCGCTCGTGGTAGTGGAGGCCGCGAATCGTCCCCTTCCGCGAGAACGAGACGTTCGTCTGTCGAATCGGCTTCGGCAGGCCGCTCGTGCGCGCGATCTCGGCGAGCCACCCGCGCGCGTCCTCGAACCGCCGCAACGCGATGGGCCGTAAGCGGTCCGACCCGAAGTGCGGTCGGCGTACACGCTCGATCACCTCGTAGTAGGCATCGACGGATTCGCCGGCATCGCCCCAGTAGCCGTCGAAAACGTCGTACTCGAGCGTCCCCTCGCGGACGTAGTGGTTGTTCACGTCGGTGATCTCGAGCTCGCCGCGGGCGGACGGCTCGAGCCGCTCGACGACGTCGAAGACTTCGGCCGGGTAGCAGTAGACGCCGGTGACGGCGAGACCGCTCGGCGGATCGTCCGGCTTCTCGACGATCTCGGCGATCCGGCCGTCGGCGATGCGCGGAACGCCGAGGTGACGAAGATGCTCGAGCTCGCGCACGCGTGCCAGCAGCACCCGCGCGCCGCGCTCCTGCGCGTCGAAATGCCGAATCGTGTCGCTGATCGGACCGCTGAAGAAGTTGTCCGCGAGCATCACGACGATCCGGTCACCGCGGGAGAAGTCGCGGGCGAGGCCGAGCGCCTCCGCGATCCCGCCGGCGCGCTCCTGCTTCGCGAACTGCAACTCGCCGCCGAAGTAGCGGCGGAAGTCGTCGACGTGGTCGGCGCCCGTGACGAGCAACAGCTCCTCGACCCCACCCTCGCGCAGGAAGTCCACGGCCCACTGCACCATCGGCTTCTCGCCGACGGGCAGGAGGTGCTTGTTCGTGACACGGGTCAGAGGCTCCAGACGAGACCCCGTCCCGCCTGCCAGGACTACACCTTTCACGGGCGAGATGCTAAGCAGGTTCCGACAAGGGCGACGGCTTGACGCGCACGATCCGCGCGAGCCGCGGGGGCAGCCACCAGTTCCAGCGCCCGAACCACGCCATCAAGGCCGGCACGAGCAGAGCGCGGACGATCGTCGCGTCGACGAGGATCGCGACGGCGAGCCCGAGCCCGAACTGCTGCAGGCCGACGATGCTGCCGGCCACGAAGCCGCTGAACGCGGCGACCATGATGATCGCGGCGGCCGTGATGATCGTCCCGGTCCGCTCCAGTCCGTACGAGACCGCGCGCACGTTGTCGTGTTCCTCGTCCCAGGTCTCGCGCATGCGCGAGACGAGGAAGACCTCGTAGTCCATCGAGAGGCCGAACAGCATGGCGAACAGGAAGATCGGGATCCAGCCCTCGACCTGTGGGAACTGGTAGAGACCGAAGAGGTCCTTGCCGAGGCCCCACTTGAAGAACACGACGAGCATTCCGTAGCTCGCCCCGACGGAGAGCAGGTTCAGCAGGACCGCCTTCAACGGGAGGATCACCGACCGGAACGCGCGCATCAGCAAGAGATACGTGAACACGAGCACGGCGAGGACGAGCCACGGAAACGTGTCGTACGACTTCGTCAGGAAATCGACGCCCTGCGGCGGGCCGCCGCCGGCGTAGACACGCGCGCCCGGCGGGAAGTTCGCGTTCGGGATCAGCGTGTCCCGCAGCCGGTGGACGAACGACTGCGCCGGCTCGTCGCCGTACTCGCGCTTGCCGGCGACGATCATCTGCTGGTAGCGACCGCTCGGGTCGACGAAGCGCGGGCCTCGCCCCATTTGCACGAACGCGACCTCCGGGTCGGCCTCGAGGGAGGCGCGCAGCCGCTCGAGCGCGGGCTGAACCCCCGGCGTCTGCGCTCCGGCCACGACGATCTGCGTCGGCGACAGGGCTCCCGGGCCGACCGAGGCGCGCAGGACGTTCAGCCCGCGCACGGAGGACGGCGTCTGCGGAATGCCCTGAGCCGACCCCGGCGTCAGCTTCAACGCGAGCACGGGCAGCGCCGCAAGCACAAGCACACACGCGCCGATGCCGAAGAACGCGACGGGGCGCTCCATGATCCAGCGCGCGAGCCGCGCCCAGAACCCATGCTCGACGTCCCGGCCGGCGAAGTGTGGAAGCGGTATGCCCTTGCTGCGCAGCCAGTCGGCCACGTGCACACGCTTCGTGCCGCGCCGGCCGTACACGGAGAGCAGCGCCGGCTGCAGCGTGGCCGCGGCGGCGATCGACACGAGCGGGATCAGGAAGCCGCCGACGCCGATCGACCGGATGAAAGGCAACGGCATGAACAGCAGCAGCGCGAGCCCGATCGCGACCGTCGCGCCGGAGAACAGCACCGCGCGCCCTGCGGTGGCCATGGTCCGCACGATCGCCTCGTCCTTGCTGCCGCCCCGCGCGAGCTCCTCGCGGAAGCGGTAGACGATCAGCAGGGAGTAGTCGATCGCGATCCCGAGCCCGATCAGCTGCACGAGATTCGTGACGTACGTGGCCATCGTCAAGTGGTGCGCGATGAGGTAGACGATCCCGAGCGTCCCCGTGATCGTCGCCGCCGCGAACAGGAAGGGAATCGTCGCGGCGAGCGACAATCCGAACACGGCGAGCAGCACCGCGAGAGCGATCGGCAGCGCGATCGACTCCCCGCGCGCAAGGTCGCTGCTGAAGATCGGATCGAGGTCGCGCTGGATCGCCGGCTGGCCCGACACGTACGCGTCGACTCCGGGCGGCGCGCGCAGCGCGCGGCGGATGTCGTCCGTGTGCCCTTTCGCGTCGGCGAGGTTGAGCGTGCTGAGGATACTCCCGTAGACGACGCCGCCTGTCGCCTCGCGAAGCGGCGTCGCCTGACCCGTCGGGACGGCCCTCGCCGCCCGGCGAATGCTCCGTTCGAGCTTCAGGCGCGTGCCGGGAGTGCCGTTACGGACCTTGTAGATGACCAGGAACTCCCCGTCGCTGCGGTCGCCGAAGTGGTCTTGCAGGATCGTGCGTGCGCGCTCGGAGTCGGAGCCCGGAACTGTGAACGTGTTCGAGAGCAGCGCCGGCAGCTTCGACGTCGCAACGGCACCGAGAAGCAGGATTACGAGCCAAACGGCGAGAATCGGCCAGCGGAAACGCAGCACGGCACGGGTCCAGCCGACCATGCCTCTGACACTAGCCAGCGGGATACTCTCCAAACGTGGATAAACGCCGCGACTTCGAGCACGCTGCCGAGGAGATCGAGCAGCTCTTCGCCGACCTCTGGCAGGTCTTTCCTTTCTCGCGCAGCCTGCGCCGCGGTTACCGGCCCGAGGTCGACGTCTACCGCAGCGACGACCCGCCGACCCTGATCGTCCAGATCGAGCTGCCGGGCATCGAGCCCGCGGACGTTCGGCTGATCGCCTCGCCGCAGGCGCTGCTGATCGCCGGCGAGCGGAGGCGTCCAAAGGACGGCGGGCACTACCAGCAGATGGAGATCGACTACGGGCCCTTCCAGCGGCAGATCACCCTGGCGGAAGACATCGATCCCGAGCAGGCGTCCGCGACGTACGACCGCGGAATGCTGACGGTGCAGCTTCCGCTCGCGCCGCGCCCGGTACAGCAGGAGAGCGTGTCGATCGAGGTGACCGCAGCCTGATGGCCGAGACGATCGACGAGGCGACCGAGCAGAGCGCAGACGAGCTGACGCTCCCGGCGACGCTGCCGGTCCTGCCGCTGAAGGACACGGTCGTGTTCCCGGGCTTTCCGACGCCGCTCGCAATCGGCCAGGAGCGCTCGATGAAGCTCGTCGAGGACGTCGTCTCGGGCGATCGGACGCTCGCGCTCGTGACCGTGAAGAACGGCGAGCCGGACCAGCCCGGCTGGGGCGACCTCTACGACGTCGGCACGGTCGCCGTCATCCACAAGATGATCAAGGTGCCTGACGGGACGCTGCGCATCCTCGTCGAGGGCGCGCGACGGATCGGCCTCGACCACCCCGTGCAGGAGGAGCCCTATCTCACGGGCCACTTCTCCGAGCTTCCCGACGAGCTCGAGGAGACGCGCCAGGTGGAGGCGCTCACACGGAACGTGCAGAACCTCTTCGGCCGCGTGATCGCACTCGTCCCCTACCTGCCGGAGGAGCTGCAAATCGCCGCCGCGAACGTCGAGGATCCGAGCGCGCTCTGCAATCTCGTTGCGTCGACGCTGCGCCTCAAGACGGAGGAGAAGCAGGCGCTGCTCGAGCAGCGCGACGTCGAGGCGCGGCTGCGCGCCGTGTCTTCGATCCTCAACCGCGAGCTGGAGGTGTTCGAGCTCGGCTCGAAGATCCAGTCGCAGGTGCAGGAGGAGATGGAAAAGGGCCAGCGCGAGTTCTTCCTGCGCCAGCAGCTCAAGGCGATCCAGGACGAGCTCGGCGAGGGCGATGCCGAGCAGGCGGAGCTGAACGAGCTGCGCGAGCGGTTCGCCGGGCTCGAGCTGCCGGAGGAGGTCCGGAAGACCGCCGACCGTGAGCTGTCACGCCTGGAGAAGATTCCTTCCGCCGCCGCCGAGCACGGCGTCATCCGGACGTATCTCGACTGGCTCGTCTCGCTGCCCTGGAACACCCTTACCGAGGACAACCTCGAGCTCGACCACGCGCGCGCCGTGCTCGACACCGACCACTACGACCTGGAGAAGGTGAAGGAGCGCATCCTCGAGCACCTCGCGGTCTCGAAGCTGAAGAACGACGTCTCGGGCCCGATCCTCTGCTTCGTCGGACCGCCCGGCGTCGGCAAGACGTCGCTCGGCCAGTCGATCGCGCGCGCGCTCGGACGCAAGTTCGCGCGCCTCTCGGTCGGCGGCGTGCGCGACGAGGCAGAGATCCGCGGCCACCGGCGCACGTACATCGGCGCGATGCCGGGCACGATCATCCGGACGCTCCGCGACGCCGAGTCGGTCAACCCGGTGCTGCTGATCGACGAGATCGACAAGATGGGGGCCGACTACCGCGGCGATCCGGCGAGCGCGATGCTCGAGGTGTTGGATCCCGAGCAGAACAAGCACTTCCGCGACCACTACCTCGACCTGCCGTTCGACCTCTCGAAGGTGCTCTTCATCTGCACCGCGAACACGCTCGACACCATTCCGGGCCCGCTGCTCGACCGCATGGACGTGATCCAGCTGTCGGGCTACACCGAGGACGAGAAGTTCGGGATCGCCAAGCGCTATCTCGTGCCGAAGCAGCTCGAGGCTCACGGTCTCCCGCCCGAGCGGGTGGCCGTTTCCGACCGCGCGCTGCGGCTGATCATCCGCGAGTACACGCGCGAGGCCGGCGTGCGAAACCTCGAGCGGCGGCTCGGCGACATCCTGCGCAAGGCCGCCCGCCAGATCGCGGAGGGCAAGACGCGCGCGAAGATCCTGCGCATCGACGAGCGGCGCGTCCGCAGCTCGCTCGGCCCGCGCCGGTTCGAGGGCGAGGTTCGCAAGCGCACGGCCGACCCGGGCGTTGCGACAGGGCTCGCGTTCACCGCGACCGGCGGCGACGTCCTGTTCTTCGAAGCGGCGGCGTATCCCGGCAAGGGCCGGCTCACCGTCACCGGTCAGCTCGGCGACGTGATGCAGGAGTCGGCGCAGGCGGCGCTCTCGTGGGTGCGCGCCCATGCGGCGCAGCTCGACCTCGATGCGGACTGGTTCCGCGAGCACGACGTGCACCTGCACGTTCCCGCGGGCGCGGTGCCGAAGGACGGTCCCTCTGCGGGGATCACGATGGCGACGGCCATTGCCTCGCTCGTCCGGCAGCAGCCGGTGTCGGACGACGTCGGGATGACCGGCGAGATCACGCTCACGGGTCAAGTCCTGCCGATCGGCGGGATCCGCGAGAAGTCGCTGGCCGCGCAGCGCGCCGGGTTGAAGCGGGTGATCATGCCGCGCGAGAACGAGCCCGACCTCGCGGAGCTCCCGGCCGAAACGAAGCGCGAGCTCGAGTTCGTGCTCGTCGACTCGATCGACGAGGTGTTCGAGGCGGCGTTCAACGGCAAGGAAGCGACCCGCTCGAAGCCCGTCGCGGTGAAGGAGCGCGCCGCCGCGGCTCGACCGTCTGAATCGGCGATTCGGACCGCCCTGGAACCCAGGTCGGGCGTTGGACGGCCTGCCGGGCAAAGCCCGTCAGGCCTCTAAACGGCGCCGTCGAGCGGCGCCTCAGAGCGACTCAGTCCAGTGCGAACGCCGCGAGCAGCCGGTCGCAGGCGTCGGTGTTGCCGCCTCGCTCGTAGCGGCAGAGCAGCAGGTACTCGGTCTTTCCGCGCAGGACGAACGCAATCCGCTCGACGAGCTGCTTGCCGTCGCGGGTGTACTCGATGTCGTAGCGCCGAGCCCGCTCGCCGGCGATCGTCACCGTGTCCATGTGCTGGACCCGGCCGTTCTGCTGCTGCGCGAGCTCCGACGCGGCACGATCGAGCTCGGGAACGACCTTCGACCAGAGCTCGGCGCGGAAGCGGCGCAGCAGCGGGTAGCGCGTGACCGAGACGAGCTGCAGTCCGTCGGAGGCCTGCACCTCGCGGCCGCTGCGCGCGACTGGCCAGCCGGCGGGCGCCGAAAAGCGGAAGCCGTTGCCGTGCACGACCTTAACGGCGGGCGGTCCACCGCCCCCGCACCCGGCGAAGGTCAGTAGGGTGACGGCGAAAGCCGCTCGTTTGCAAGGATTCCTCATGGGTACGAACGGGCGGAGAGACCAGGAAAGGACGATCGAGGCATGAGCAAGGCGACAGACAAGCTATTGGACCGGACGGGGAGCGCCCGGCCTTACATCGAGCGGGCGTTCACCGATGAGGATTTGCGCGACAACCTCCGGAACGCGTTCGAGTCGGCGCGCGAGGTGTACAACGAGCTGCTCGGTGGTCGGGGCGCGATCCCGGTGGCGACCCGCGTCGCGACCGACAAGGAGATCCAGGACCGCCTACGCGAAGCGATCGAGGAGCTCCGCCAGGCCGCCGACCGCGTCCAGGGGAAGAAGGAGCACGGCGCGCGCAATACGACGCTGCTGCTCACGGGCATCATGCTCGGCATACTCTTCAACCCGGTCACCGGCGCGCAGACGCGCAAGTGGCTGTCGGACAAGCTCTTCGGGCCCACCGACGAGTTCACCTACCAGGGCGGCGGCGGAAACTCAGGCGTCTCTTCGAGCTAGCGCCTGCCGGTTCGGATGACGAGCGGGCGCATCGCCCGCTGCAGCGAGCCGGGCACGAGACCATCCGCGGACGAGATGTCGGACGCGGTCAGCAGGATCGCGCCCGGCCGCGGCGCGTTTCCGAGCGAGTGCGCCGGCGCCCACGCGTTGCCGCCGGCGAAGCTGACGTCCTGGAGGTGTTTCCATGCCATCAGGTACGTCGTCGGATCGACGGCCCCGTCGTAGCCCAGCGCGATCAGCCCGACGGGGTGAATCTCGAAGTGGAGGTGCGTCGGTGTCCCCTGCGCGTCGCCCGTGTTGCCGACGAAGCCGAGCACGTCGCCCGCATTCACCTTGTTGCCGTTGACGGCCAGCGGGGTGAAGGCCGAGAGGTGCGCGTAGTAGAAGAGATTGCCCTGTCCGTCACGCAGCCACAGGCGGTTGCCGCCGACGGTGTTCCAGCCGACCGAGAAAGCGGTGCCCGACGCGACGGCGAGCACAGGCGCCCCGAGCGGCGCGAAGAGGTCGTCGCCGTGATGCCAGCCGCCTGAGACGTCGCTGCGGGGCCCGCCGAAGGTGTCTGTGAACGAGGAGGGCCCGTAGACCGGGAAGACGTAGCCCCCCGCCGTCAGCTTCGGCGTCACCGTCGGCGGCTGGCGCACCGGGATCCCGGTGCCCGGCTCCGGCGCCGCCGCCTTAGGCGACTTCGGCGCCTTGGGCTTGTGCGTCTGCCCCGGCGTCTGCCCGGGCGGCGCCGCTACCGCCTGCGCGGCGACCTCGGCGTACCCGAAGAGGATCGTCGTCCCCGCCGGAAGCCCGTCGTGGTCTGCGGTGAGGCGGATCTCGAGCGCGGTGATGCTGCCTCGGTAACCCGTCGCAGCCGACCCACTCCCCCCGCCGGCCAGCGCGGTCAGCGAGCCCCAGTCGGCCAAAGCCACGGTCCCCCCGGAGACAGGCTGGCCGAGCGCGACGAGGCCGGTGACGGCGGAGCCCGCGGTGTCGCCCTTTGCCGCTCCGGCACGCGCGGTCGCATGTGCCTGCGCAACGATGCCAGTAGCGGTGATCTCGCCGTTGAAGACGTTGAGGTTGCTGACCTCGGCCGAAGCGGTCGCGCTCGCCTCGACGTCCGTGGATGCAGACGCGCTCGCGTTCGCCGAGCCGGTCGTGACGAGCGGCGCGTGCGACGCGGGGTCCTCGTAGGTGAAGCCGCCGCTGAACGCGACATGGTCGTCGGGTGCCGAGACCGCCGGGGTCGCGCCGCCGGAGCCGTTCGGGACGACGACGCGTATCGCCTGGGCGCGGGCCGTCGACCCGGACGCCTGCGTGCCTTGCCGGCCGGCGTCGGCGGACGCGGCGGCCAGCAGGAGCAAGGCGGCGAGGGGTACGACGATCGCGCGCTTCAGCACCGGGGCTGAATTATGCACTTCGGGCCACGCGGGCTACCGCACGACGGACGCGAAGGCCTCCTCGCGGTTACCGCCGACATCGCGCGTGTCGATCCACATCGGGTGGACAACGCCGCGCGCGGCCGCGACAGCCGTGTAGCCGCCATACGCCGTGGCGTCGCCGAAGCCGCCGATGCTCGCGTCCTGCCACAACACGCCGGGATTCTGCGACGGAGCCGCCGCGCGCACCGGCTCCGACCAGTGGCGCCCGTCGTTTGACGACGTGCACACGAACCACGCGTGCTGCCGCTGGGAGTCGCCGCTCGTGTCGTAGTAGCAGGCCCACAGCTTCCCGGTTGCCGCATCGATCGTGGAAGAGGGCCAGAACTGATCCGTCTTCTTCCTGACCGGGCCGACCGGGCCACGCCAGAGCGGCCGCAGCGCGCGGTCGAACACCGCGACCGCCACGTCCTGCGACCGGTCGGCGCCGTTGACGCCGTACGTGACGAAGACGCGGCCTTTCGCGACCGAGATCGTCGGGTCGGGGCCGAGGCACCTCACCGCCTGCTGCGGAAGCACGTACTTCCCGAAGATGACACAGGTCGCCGCCTGACTGCCCGGCAGCGCCGCCACGCCCTGCCGCACGCCGAACGTCCGGCCGCCATTCGTCGAGCGCGCCACCCAGATGCCCTTCGCATCGACGCCCGCGAGATAGACGAGGCCGCGAGCGCCGGCCGCGATCGTCACGAGCTGCGGCTGGATGAGCTTGCGGTCGACGATCGCCGGCTGCGACCACGTGCGACCCCCGTCGTCGCTGGAGCTGATCACGGTCGTCTGAAACTTGCGCCCGTAGAGCCGCGACCAGGCGACGTACGCGCGGCCGTCCTCGCCGACGCTGATCGCGGGCTTGTCGTCGAACCCGAAGTTCGTCGCCGGCCTCGCGACGCGCCGGATCGTCCAGGCCGCCCCGTCCCGCTTCCGGCTTCCGACGACGAGGTACGGAGTGAGATCGGTTCCGGGCACGCAGATCGACTTCTCCGTGAAGGCCACGTACTGGCGCCCGTCACGCGCGATCGCGACAGACGGGTCGCCCCAGGAGCAGCTGTTGGGGTTGTGCTGCGGCCCGGCGCCCTCGGTCCACGTCCGGCCTCCGTTCTTCGACGCGTAGATACGGATCTCGGGCTCGAGCGACTCGTTCGACGCGCCGAACAGCACCTGTGGGTTCGACGGGTCGACGGCAACCGCGACCTCTGTCTGCACCCCCGGCTGGTTGGAGATGTCCTGCACGTTCGTCCCGGCCACCTTCCACGGGCTGCCGATTGGATGGCGGTACACGAGGTAGACGATCAGCGCGCCGATCACCGTCGCGCCGAGCACGATGACAGCCTCCCACAGGAGCTTCCGGCGGGCACGCCGGCGAGATCGGCGCTCGAGCGCGTCGGCAGTCGCCATCCTCGGGTTAGACGCTCCCGCCCCTCAAAAGACAGTTAGTGGAGCGTCGCGCCGAACACCTCTTGCTTCCTTCCGCCGAGATCCCGGGTATCGATCCAGAGCGGGTGAACGCTTCCGCGCGCCGCGGCGACGCTCGTCGTGCCCCCGTACCCGATGACGTCCCCGTACGAGTAGACGCGGGCGTCCTCCCAGAGCACGTCGGGACTGGCTGCATCGCGCGCCGCACGTACAGGCTTGGCCCAGTGCCGGCCGTCGCCCGAGCTCGTGCAGGTGTACCAGGCGTGCGCGCGACTGGAGTCGCCGCTGGTGTCGTAGTAACACGTCCACAGACGGCCCGTTGTGGCGTCGACCCTCGACGCCGGCCAGAAGCGGTCGGCTTTCGCGTCGGCGGGGCCGACTGGCCCGTTCCAAAGCGGTCGCAGGGCCCGATCGAGTACACCGACCCGCACGCTCTGTGGCCGGCCGGGCGAGCCGACCCCGTACGTGACGAAGACGCGGTTGCTCGTGGCGGAAACGTTCGGATTGGGGCCGAGGCACCGGATGCTCTGAAACGGCGTCGGATGACCGGAAGCGGTCGAGCAGTCAGCAGCCTGATTGCCCGGCAGAGGCGCGACCCGCGCGAGCCGGAAGGTCTTCCCGGCGTCAGCTGAGCGCGCGACCCACACGCCGAGGCGCGCGTCGATACCGGTGACGTAGAGCGCCCCGTCGGGAGCGACCGTCGTGGAGGCGAGCCGGGGGAAACGAAGGCGGCTCGAGACGAGCCGCGGCTGTGTCCAGCTCTGCCCGTGATCGACGCTCGAGCTGACGACGATTCCCTCGTACGTCCAGCGCAGCAGCCGCGACCAACTGACGTAGACACGGCCGTCAGCGGCGACGGCGAGACTGGGATAGTCGTCCCAGAAATCGGACGAGCGCTTGGACGCCAGGCGCGTTACGTGCCACTTCCCAGCCAGGCCGGCGCGCGTGGCGACGACGACGTAGGGGGCATTGTCGTACTGCTGGCACGTCCCGCTGACGGTGAACGCGACGAATTCGCGTCTGTGACCGTCAACGGCCACAGACGGGTCACCGCGGCTGCACGCCTCCAGTCCCAGCGAGGGGCCGGCCGTGGAGGTCCAGGTTCGGCCGGCATCCCTCGAGGTGTAGAGGCGGACGGTCCGAAGCGCCGAGTCGTTGGAGGCGGCAAAGAGGACGCTGCGATGTGCGGGATCGGCGGCAACCGAGACCTGCGTCTGCGAGCCGGCGGCGCGCGACACGTTCTGAGTCTCGCTGCCGGCAAGCGACCAGCTGCTCGTGAGCGGCTTCACCTGCCAGACGTAGACCCCCGCGGCAACCGCGGCCGTCAGCACAAGGACTGCCACCGCCTCCAGCACCAGGCGTGGCCGGCGCCGGCGGGCGCGCCTGCGTGCAAGTG
>DATIDT010000065.1:0-47084 GCA_035456125.1 Gaiellaceae bacterium | reverse complement strand
CGACGCGGCGGTCGCCGCCGCCTCCTCCGGCGTCAGCCGGATGACCTGCTCGCAGCCGTGCAGCCGCACCGGGTCGTGCACGATCACGTACCCGACGTCGTAGCCCGGGCCGCAGTTCAGGATGTCGGGCTGGTTGTCGTTCGCGAGCGCGTGGAGGATGTCGTTTCCGTTGCCTCCGTATTGCACGTCCGCGCCGGCGCCGACCCACAACACGTCGTTGCCGTCACCACCGTAGAGGACGTCGTTGCCGGGCCCGCCGCGAACGACGTCGTTGCCGCGGCCCGCATAGACCACGTCGTTGCCGTCGTGTGCCCGCACGCTGTCGTTCCCCGCCCGCGCATAGATGATGTCCGGGCCGCTCGTCCCGTTGAGACTGTCGGGACCTGGTGTGCCGTGGATGAGATCGAGACTCGCCGCCGCTGCGGCTGCCGCAAACAGCAGCAGCGCGACCACGCCGGCAATGATGAGCTTCCCCTTCAAGATGAACCTCCGGGTCGAGGGTCGTCGGTTGATCCGCTCGTTATCCCAGCCGCGTGTGTGAACCGCTTGAGCGCTACGTAAGCGCGTGTAAAACGTCCGGCAGCGGCAGCCGGATCGTGAACTCCGTTCCGCACGTGGAGCTCGCCACGTCGACGTCGCCGCCCATCGCAACCGCCAGCTCGCGCACGATTGCGAGCCCGAGACCCGTGCCGACCGCGCGGCGCCCGTCGTAACGGCGATAGAGGAAGAAGCGGTCGAATGCGCGCGGCAGCTCTTCCGGCGCCAGCCCCGGGCCCGTGTCGCGCACGCTGAGCCTTCCGGGCTCCGTTGCGAGCGTGACGGTTCCGCCGGAAGGCGTGCACCGCAGCGCATTCTCGACGAGGTTCGACACCGCCTGGAGCACGCGGTCGCGGTCGGCGAGCGCAGGCGCGCCGTCACTCGACTGCTCGACGTCCAGCGTGAGGCCGAGATCGCGTGCGCGCGCGGCGTGACGAAGGGCGATCTCCGCAGCGACCTCGTCGAGGTCGATCGGCTCCGCGTGGATGTCGAAGCGCCGTTGGTCGAGCCGCGCCAGGTTGATGAGGTCGAGGATGAGGCGCTCGAGCCGTGCGGCCTCCGTGTGGACGACGCGCGCGGCGGCGGTCGGCGCCAGGACGCCGTCGTCGAGCGCTTCGGAGTAGGCACGGATCGCCGTCAGCGGGGTCTTCAGCTCGTGGCTCACGGACAGCAAGAACGAGCGCTCTGCGCCGCGCGCCCGCGCCAGCTCGGAGGCCATCGCGTTGAACGACGCCGCGAGCTCTCGGAGCTCGCGCGAACCGCTGAGCGGCAGCTCCCCGGGGTCTTCGCCGCGCGCCAGCCGGCCGGAGGCGCCTGCGACGAGCTGGATCGGCCGCGCGATGCTGCGGGCGAGGACGGCTGCCAGCGCCGCGGCGACGACGCAGCCGAGCACGCCCGCCGCGAGGAATGCGAGCCAGAAGGGCTCGCTCTCTGCCTGCACGGAGCTCGCCGTCCGCAGCAGCACGACGACGTCGCGGCCGCTCGGCTTGGTGGCGTAGAGGTAGTTCCGGCCGTTGATAGTGATCCGCCCGACGGACGCGTCCGGCAGCAGCAGGCGCGCCTGTCTGGCGGGGAGGATCGACAGCCGCTCGTCCTGCGTCTCGAGGAACCTCCCGAACGAGCCGGCCGGAGGATGGACGTCCTCGCGGGCGAGCAGTGCGACCTGACGGCGCAATCCGTTGAACGCGGCGTGCTCGAGCGATCGGCGAACGAAATACGCGCCGACGAGGAGAGACAGCGACACGGCGGCGAGGACGGCGGCGCCGATTGCAAGGCGTAAGCGTCCCTGCAGCGAGCTCACGCGGGCACGTCGAGCAGCCGGTAGCCGACGCCGCGTACCGTCTGGATCAGGTCGGGGCGGCCGAGCTTCTTGCGCAGCTGCGCGACGTGGACGTCGACGGTCCGCGTTCCGCCGGCGAACGACAAGCCCCACACGCGCTCGAGCAGTCGGTCTCGCTTCACGACGTGCCCTGCATTGCGCGCGAGCTCCGCGAGCAGCTCGAACTCCAAGGTCCGCAGGTCGACGATCTGTCCTGCCAGCGCGACGGTGCGGCCGCGCAGGTCGATCTGCAAGTCGCCCAGCTCGACGATTCCGCCGGCGCCGGGCTCCGTCCGCCGCAGGACCGCGCGCGCGCGCGCGACCAGCTCCCGCGGCGAGAACGGTTTGGTCAAGTAGTCGTCCGCGCCGAGCTCGAGGCCGACGATGCGGTCGATCTCGTCGTCGCGCGCCGTCAGGATGAGGATCGGCACGTTGCCGCCGTCGCGCAGCCGACGGCAGAGGTCGAAGCCGTCGACGTCGGGGAGGCCGAGATCGAGAACGACGAAGCGCGGCTCGTGCCGAACGACCGCTGCGATCCCGTCCTCGCCGGTGCACTCCCGGACGACGTCGAAGCCGGCCTGCTCCAGGTACGTGCCGACGATCGCGCCGATCGCCTCGTCGTCCTCGATGACGACGGCGACGCCGCTCACGGGCGAACCGCCGCGATCGCGGTTGCGAGGCGGCCGACGTGGTCGACCGTGACGACGTCACCGCGCCGGAGACGGCGCAGTCGAACCGTCCGCCCGTTGAGCGTGATCACGGTCGCGCGGGTGACACGGAAGGCGGCGCGCGTGCCGTCGAGCTCGCGAATCGCGAAGCGCGGCGGCTGGACCTGGACGACAAGCCCGCGGTCCACTCGCGCGGCCGCGCCGCGGGCGACGCCCGCCGACAGGAAGGCGGCGCAGAGCAGCACCAGCCAGAGCCGTCGCATGACGCGGATGGTGGTCGACCCGCGTCAGCGTGCCGTGTGGTCTCTGTTAAGCGAACGTAAAACGCCCGCGCTAGTCGATGCGGACGACCAGCTTCCCCTGGACGTGTCCTTCACCCATCGCTGCGAGCGCGTCCGGGATCTCGGCGAACGAATACACGCGGTCGACTGCCGGCGTCACCTTCCCCGCTTCGATCAGCTCGCGCAGGAAGACGAGGTTCGGCCGGTTCGGCCTGCAGATGAAGAACTTCAGGTTCCGTCTCGCGATGCGGGCCGCGAGGTACGTGCGTGCGAGCCGTGGCAGCGGCCCCGCCAGCGAGCTCCCCTTCGGCATGCCGACGAGCACGAGCGTGCCGTCGGGGAAGAGGACGCGCCGGTTCTGGCGCCACGAGCGGTTGCCGGCCACATCGACGATGAGGTCGCAGCGCTCGCCGCTGAGGGTGTAGTCCTCCCGGGTGTAGTCGATGACGTGGTCTGCCCCGAGCGCGCGGGCGCGCTCGACGTTCCGCGTGCTGCAGACCGCCGTGACGTGTGCCGCGCCGAGCGCCTTCGCGAGCTGTACGGCGAACGTCCCGACGCTGCCCGACGCGCCGTTGACCAGCACCCGCTGGCCGGGCTGGAGCTGCCCCTGGTCGCGGATCGCCTCGAGCGCGGTCAGCGCGCCGATCGGGACGGCGGCCGCTTGCTCGAAGGTGAGGTTCGCCGGCTTCCGCACGACCGCCGTCTTCGCGGAGACGTACTCGGCGAACGCGCCCGTGCGCGTCCCGTACACCTCGTCCCCCGGCTGGACGTCCGTCACGTCCTTGCCGGCTGCCTCCGCGATCCCCGCGAAGTCGCCGCCGAGGCGCTCGTCCTTCGGCCGCCGGAAGCCGCCGATCATCGGCCGCATGATCAGTGCCGCACCGCCTAGCGCGTAGTAGTCGCTGCGGTTGATCGACGACGCGCGAACCCGCACCAGCACTTCGTCGTCTGCGGGCTCCGGCTTGGGGATCTCCGCCAGCTCGACCACCTCTCCGGGCCGGCCCCACCGCCTGCGCACCGCCGCGTGCATCGTCTTCGTCGTGTCGAGAGCCATCGCCATCGTCGCCATCGTCCCTCCCATACGGTGTAAGCTTATGGCGTAAGCTAAACGTACGGCGTAAGCTTGTCAAGCCCATGGCCACGAGAGCTCGCAACCGCAAGCCCCTGACGAAGGAACGTGTTCTCGAGCGGGCGATCGCGCTCGCGGACAAGGACGGGATCGACGGCCTGAGCATGCGGAAGCTCGGACAGGCGCTCGGCGTCGAGGCGATGTCGCTCTACAACTACGTGGCCAACAAGGGCGAGCTCGTCGCGGCGATGGTCGACAGCGTGATCGAGCGGTTCGAGCTGCCCGACGACGAGCCTCGCTGGGACAAGGCGATCCGCCGCTGCGCGATCGCCGCGCACGACCTGCTGATCGAGCACCCGTGGGTGTGCAGCCTGGCGCTGGTGCCGAGCGACATCGGCGTCGTCGGCGGCCCGCGCATCCGGTACATGGAATGGCTCCTCGGCCGTCTGCGCGAGGCCGGTTTCTCGCCTGACCTCACGTACTCCGCCTACCACACACTCGACAGCCACATCTTCGGCTTCACGTTGTGGCAGCTCGGCCACATGGAGGCTGCGCGGAGGCTCGCCCCGCCTGACGGCGAGAGCGTCGAGGCGTGGGCGACACGGTTCATCGAACAGATGCGGCCGGGCTATCCCCATCTCGCCGAGCATGCCGACCAGCACATGGCCGCCGGCGCGCGCGACGGGCGCCACGAGTTCGAGTTCGGCCTCGACCTGATCCTGGACGGGCTGCGGAAGCGGAAGCGCTCGGCGAATTCTTAGCTCGTGTTCAGGCAGCTCTTAGGCCCGAGTGCTGAGATCTCGCCATGAGGACAACCCCGCACTTCCAGGAGCTCGACGAGCTCGTTCTCCATCTCAAGGGTCTCCTCCTCCTCCGCGACGTCCGCAGGCGCGCAGGCGCGGACGGGGAAGAGCTCGCGATGTACAACGACGAGGTCCGACGTGCCCGCGAGCGGCCCGCGCTGCACGTCAAGGCCGACCAAGCGTCGTAGAAAACCCGGCTAGACCAGGTCTGCGAACGCGCGCTGAAAGATCTCGAAGGGCTGCGCGCCGAGCACGATCAACCGCCGGTCGAGCAGAAAGGCGGGAATGGCGTTGATCCCGAGCGACTGCGCCTGCCGCGTCGTCGCCTCGATGACGTCGAGGTATGCCGACGGATCGGCGATCACGCGCTCGACGTCGTTCGAATCGAGCCCGACGTCGGCAGCCAGCCGCCGCAGCTCGTCGGCGACGCCGATGTTCGTCGCCTCCGACCAGTACGCATCCATCAGGCGGTCGTGGAACCGTTCGTGCAGCCCGCGCTCGCGCGCGAGCTCCGTGAGCCGCAGCGCCAGCCGCGTGTTCGGGACGACCGGCGGGCGGTTGTACTCGAGGCTCGCCTGCGCGAACCGCTCGTGCAGCGGGTCGTCCGAGCCGGTACCGATCCCGTAGCGGCGGTGCAACTCGGCCAGCGGGACGCCTTCCTGCGGATACTCGGGATGCAGGTCGAACGGGAGCCAGAGGACCTCGGCGTCGAACTCGCGCCGTGCCCGCTCGGCCGTCTGCTGGCCGAGCCGGCAGAAAGGTCAGATGTAGTCGCTCCAGACGATGATCGAGTGGTCTGCCATCTCGATCGAAATGTACGTTTCGCTCGTGGCGGATGAGCAGGTGCTCGACGTCGCGGGGCAATCGCTCACGATTACGAGCCCAGGCAAGGTCTTCTTCTCCGCGGGTGGGGAGACGAAGCTCGACCTCGTGCGGTACTACCTCGCCGTCGCCGAGCCGTTGCTGCGCGTCGTCGGCGGCCGCCCGACGCTCATGCAGCGCTTTCCGCACGGCGCCGAGGGCAGCTCGTTCTTCCAGAAACGGGTGCCGAACAACGCTCCGGAGTGGCTGCAGACGACGATCGTCAGCACGCCTAACGGGACGACCGCACGCGCGCTCGTCCTCGCCGACATCGCGCACGTCCTGTGGGCCGTCAATCTCGCCTGCCTCGGCTTTCACGTCTGGCCGTATCTCGCTGAGCGTCCGGAGGTCGTGGACGAGCTGCGGCTCGACCTCGACCCGCAGCCCGGCGTCGAGTTCGACGGGGTGCGCGCCGCGGCGGGAGAGCTCCGCGGTCTGCTCGACGAGCTCGGGATCGCCGGCTATCCGAAGACGACCGGAAACCGCGGCCTGCACGTCTACGTCCGGCTCGAGCCGCGCTGGGACTCGTACCAGGTGCGGGCGGCCGCGGTCGCCGCTGCGCGCGAGCTCGAGCGGCGCCGTCCGGACCTGGTCACCGCGGCGTGGTGGAAGGAGGAGCGCGGGCGCCGCGTCTTCCTCGACTACAACCAGAACGCGCCGCACAAGACCGTCTTCGGGCCGTGGTCGGTGCGCGCACGGCCGGGCGCACAGGTCTCGACGCCGTTGTCGTGGGACGAGGTCGAAACGATCCATCCGGACGAGCTGACGATTGCAACGGTGCCGCAACGCGCCGATCCGTGGGCGGAGATGGACACGGCGCCGCAGTCGGTCGAGCCGCTGCTCGAGCTGCACGAGCGCGATCGCGCGTCGGGCCTCCTCGACGCCCCGTGGCCGCCCGTGTACCCGAAGCAGCCGGACGAGCCGCCGCGCGTCGCGCCGAGCCGTGCGCGGAGCGAACCGCAGAGGCTAGATTGAGTGCATGACAGAAAAGGCAATCCTCGCCGGCGGCTGTTTCTGGGGGATGCAGGATCTCTTCCGACGCCGGCCCGGCGTGATCTCGACGAGAGTCGGTTACAGCGGAGGCGACGTTCCGAACGCGACGTACAGGAACCACGGCACGCACGCAGAGGCGATCGAGATCGTCTTCGATCCGGAACAGACGTCGTACCGCAACCTGCTCGAGTTCTTCTTCCGCATCCACGACCCGACCACGGTCAACAGGCAGGGGAACGACATCGGGACGAGCTATCGCTCCGCGATCCTCTACGAGGGCGACGAGCAGCGGCGCGTCGCCGAGGAGACGATCGCCGAGGTCGACGCGTCCGGGCGCTGGCCGGGGAAGGTCGTGACGGAGCTCGCCCCCGCGGGGCCGTTCTGGGAGGCGGAGCCCGAGCATCAGGACTATCTCGAGAAGTACCCGCACGGCTACACGTGCCACTACGTCCGTCCGGACTGGGTTCTCCCGGAGCGGGCGAAAGCCGCTAGCGCGTAGAGACGATCATCATGTCGAGCAGCCGCACGGCGCTGACGTCGTAGTCGCGCCGGGCGAGCTCGCGCTGCACCGAGCGCAGCGTGCTTCGGTTGCGGTCGACGTCGCGCTTGTAGCCGCGGACGAGGGCGAGCGCTCGCTCCGCGAAGGGCGCCCTCGGGCCGAGGTCGTCGTCGGCCAGGTACTCCTGGACGATGCTGTCGAGCATCGGGATCAGCGCCGGGCGCTTGCGATGCAGCGCCTTCGTCATCTTCGAGCAGCCGACGCCCTCGATGCCGGCGAACGCCTCGAAGAGCTGCTGAAACGGCTGCCAGGGGACGTCTCTCATCGGCCCCTCGAGCGAAGCGTCGGGTGGTATGACGCGCAGCGCCCGCTCGATCGCGCGCCGACGCCGGAGGATCGCGTCGATCTGCGCCGCCGAGATCCGCGCGCCCTGGCGATTCGCGAGACGCAGGTCCCGCTCGTCGAACGTGGCCGGCCCCGTCGCGGGTGCCGGGTCGCTCCCGTAGGTCTCGAGGAAGCCGAGCGCCAGCTCGAAGGCGTTCTCGATTGCGACGCCCTTGCGGAGGGAAACGGCCACGGAGACCGATGAGTTTGCCGCGTCGCCTGGGTCGTAGCCCTGACACTGCGAGACGAAGGAGGCTGAGACATGCCTGAGCAGAAGATCGGAACGCCTGAGGAATGGCAGGCTGCTCGCGACGAGCTCGCGAAGCTCGAGGCCGAGCACGCGCAGCGAAACGAGGAGCTCAAGGAGAAGCGCCGCGAGCTCCCGTGGGTGCCCGTGACGAAGGAGTATGTCTTCGATACCGAAGACGGGAAGAAGACGCTCGCCGAGCTGTTCGACGGCCGCTCGCAGCTGCTCGCCTACAACGTCATGTTCGGCCCCGACTACGCGAACGGCGCGTGCCCGGGCTGCACGAATCTCGCCGACTGCCTCGACGGCCCGCTCGTCCACCTGAACCACCGGGACGTGACGCTGCTCTGTTTCTCGCGAGCCCCGATCGACCGCCTGGTCGCGTACAAGCAGCGCATGGGCTGGGGCTTCCCGTACGTGTCGACATACAACACGGACTTCGCGTTCGACTTCGGGCTCGCGATGAGCGAGGAGCAGGCGGAGCAGGTGCCGCAGGTGCGAGAGCTGGTCGAGAACCCGCCGGAGTGGCTCGAGGACTGGTCACGGCAGATCGGTGCGGAGCTCGAGGACGGCTTGCGCGAGGGCCCTGGCTGGATCGCGTTCGCCCGCGACAACGGCACCGTCTACCACACGTACACGGTGATGGCGCCCGACCCGTTCGTCGCTCCGTACTACTTCGCCCTCCTCGAGCGCACGCCGATCGTGCCGTCCGAGGAGTTTCGTGCGTGGCGAAAGGACGAGTATCCGGACGACTAGGAAGCTGATGCTCGCTCAGCTGATCCTGCGGGCGTCCGGTCTGCCGTCGCTCCAGCCGGTCGTCGTCGACTCCGCGACCGAGGCGGTGCTGCACGGTATCGCCGACCGTCTCGAGGGCGGCGAGGGTGACGCCCTTCTGGAGGCGCCCTTGGCGACGGTCGACTTCCTGCGCTGGTTGACGGACCGCAGAGACGTCCTTTTTCACGGCTCGTCGCGCGGCGACCTCGAGACCTTGGAGCCGATTCGCCTCTCACGGGACACGACGACGTTCGGCGACCAGCAGGCGGTGTATGCGAGCAACGACCCCGTTTGGGCGATCTACTTCGCGATCCTGCGCCGCGACGCGCAGTTCTCGACGCGGAACGCCTCGATGGGCGTCGCAGGAGCGGGCGTGTATCCGCGCTGGTACACCTTTGCGCTTTTGCCGCCGGCCGATCCGCAGGCACGTTTCGGTCGCGGGTCTCTTTACGTCCTGCCGCGCGCGCCGTTCCGGCCGGAGCCGCCACAGCTCGGCGTGCTCGACACGGCGCAGTGGGTCTCGCCGGAGCCCGTCCACGCGCTCGTCCGCATCGACGTCGGGCCCGACGACTTCCCGTTCCTGCAGTCGGTCGGTCCGTACAACGAGCGCGAGCCGATGCTGTTCACGATGGTGCGCGCCGCCGTGCGTAACCGCAGCGGCCGGGGGCGGACAGGCCCGCCCCCGGCCGCGGTACGGCGAAGCTAGCTCCCCGCGAGCTTCGCGGCCCGCCTGAGGAGCTCGGTCACGTGGGACAGGCCGCTCTGGATCTCGCCGTGGCTCGGCATCTCGCCGGCCGCGGCGTCTGCGAGCGTCTGCTTGATCTTCGCCGCCGCCGTGTTGCGGTCGGCTGCGAGTTGCTGCAGCGTCTCCTGCTCGGCCTCGTACGCCGAGTCGTCCGACGCCGAGCCGGACGCGAGCGCCTTCGTGTCCGCGATCAGCGTGCTCGTCGCGAACTGACCGACGCTCGAGTTGATCTGGTCGTACCCACGCGCGAGGTCGGCCGTCGCCGCGAGTGCGGCCGGCACCGACTTGAGCGCCTGAGTGATGACGTGCCCGTCGGAGAGGTAGTCGTCCTTCAGGTCCAGCAGGTGCAGCATCGTCGGCCGGATGTCCGTCTCCTCGACCCACGTGCCGACCGTGCTCGCCTCGGGAACCGTGTTGTTCCCCTCCGGATCCTTCGGCTGGTTGCCGTCGGCCGGCTGCGGGCCGTCGACGCCGCGGGCGGCGACGCCGGGTCCTGCCATGCCGACCCAGGTGATGTCGATGTTCGGGCTGTAGTAGCCGTGGTCGTAGGCGAAGTTGGCGAACTTACTGACGTTCGCCCCTGACGTCGAGAAGAAGTAGTCGCCCTTCGGGAACAGGGTGTACGTCGGGGTGCGAAGTGGATCCGACGTCTCCATGTGGAGCACGCGTTGTTCGAGCGCGCCCGCCTGGTACTTGGTGATCTTCTCGGCGCTGTCCTTGCCGTACGTGACGTTTGAGGTCATCGACGCCGTGTCACGCTCGAGTTGGCGGACCGTCGGGTCGTTCGCGGCCGGCTGGCCGTGGACGTAGAGCGAGGCACCCTGCGGCTCGATGTCGAACTGTGTCGAGCTCGAAGCCGTGCCGGCGAGCAGGCCCTTGATGTTCGCCTGCAGCTCGCCGATCTGGCCGGTCGGGTATTGGCAGGGCGTCGTGACACCGTTGCACCCCGCCGGGGTCGGCTCGGTGCCGCGGCCCACGTTTGCGCCGGCGAACTGGTCGTTCTCCTCCGAGCCGATCACGAACAGCGTGTTCGCCGGCGTGATGCCGTCCGCCGCGAGCCGGTCGAAGAACTTCTGGAACGCGGCGTCGTAGTGCTGGGCGTTCGTGACGTAGCACGAGTCGCCGGGGCCGACCGGCCGTCCGGCGGTGGCAGCGTTCGCGGTCGTCGTGCACCCGACCCTCGTATCCGACTTCTTCTCGTGCAGGTCGGAGATGTAGCCGTAGGTGACGGGGATCCCTGCCTCCTGCATGTCGGCGAGGACCGCAAGCGACTGCGTCGCCGTCGGGTTGAACCCCGTGAAGCCCGGCGTTCCCGTGAACGGCTCGCGGAGCGTGTTCCCGTCGAGGTCGACGAGGTTCCCGCCGGCATCCGTTACGCGGTAGCCGTTGTGGAACTGGTTCGAGCCGCCGCCGATCGCCGGTGCGATGTACTGCGCGCCGAAGAGCGCCTGGTAGCCGTTGTAGCCGCCGGGCTCGTCAGGTAGCAGGTCGGCCAGAGGCCTCGACGAGGACGAGCAGATCGTCGCGCCCTGGGCACAGTGGATCGCCTCGCCGACGTACTTCGCGACCTGGACGTCCTTGAACGCGTCCGGGTTCGCCGCCGTCTCGATCGCCTCCGGCGAGTTCGCGCCGAACACCGTCGGCACGTCCACGGCCGCGTTCTCGAGCACCATGTTGGCGGTCGAGAAGTTGCCGACCGTGCAACCTGCGCGCGTGAACGGAACCCACGGCGCGGGCGTCACCTTGTTGGTCGTGCCGCCGTAGACCATCGAGGGCGATGTGTCGACCGTGTTGGCGAACGGCGGGTTCGTCTTGGTGTCGATGATCGGCGACGTCCAGTACGTGAACGACGTCGCGGGGTCGGTCGACCCGTCGGGGTTGTACGTCTTGTACGAGTTCGACAGCCCCTGGCCGTGACGGTCGCCGTACAGGCCGCTGTAGATCGTGAGGCTGTCGTCCGCGGTGTGCGCGATCAGCGGCGTGTGCGAGTTCGAGAAGACCGTCCCGCTGTCCTTCAGGAAGTTGAGCAGGTGTGGCATCTGCTCGAGGTCCGACGGAACGTTCGGGTTGTCCCGCGAGAAATGCACGTTGTCGAAGACGATGTTGATCACGTGCGAGATGCCGTTGCCGAGCTTGCACGACGATGCCGCCGACGCGCTTTCCGCGCGCGTGGCCGGCGAGCCGGCGGCGGCGCTCGTCGATCTCGCTGCGACCGCGGCAAGCGCCGCCGCGATCGCGGCCAAGAGGCCGAGCAGCATGAAGCCGCGTCGACCGAGAAGATGCTCGATCAAGTCCCCTCCCCTTCTTTCGGTCTCTGACTAGCCGGCGGATCATTACCTGTTTGGAGGAGACGGGGTGGTGAGGTAGTGGTGACGCTCCGCACCGGTAGCGCGGGCGCCGGGGTTGTGTGGGGCCCCGGTTCGGGGGCCCCACGTACTGCGATCCTCAGTGAACGAGCGCCCCGTCGACGAAGAGCTGGATCGTGCCTGCTGCCAGCGCGGCCGAGGCGACCGAGTCGACGCCGTTGAGCGTGTTGAGGTCGATGCGGTCGAGCGCGGCTTCGGGATGAAGCACCTTGACCGTCGCCGCGAGCCCGCTGATCTTGACCGCGCCTGCGTCGCCGCTGACGTCGATCCTGTCGTTGCCGTCGGTGCCCAGGACACTGACGCGGTCAGCCGCGCCGTCGCCCGCGACACCGCCGAGAGCGGATGCGAGGTCGATGTTCACCGCGCGAACCTCGGTCGCCCGCAGGTCGTTCACCGTGATGACGTCGGTGCCGCCGAGAGCGTTGAAGTCGACGCGCTCTACGCCCGCCGTGTCCATCAGGACCGCGCCGGGGTTCCGGAAGAACCGCAGCCTCGTCCCGTTTGCCGACAGGTCGACCTGCTCGGCTGCCGCCGCGCCGTTGAAGACCATTGCGTCGGTGCCGCGCTGGCCCTCGACCCTGTCGCTGCCGTCGCCGGGGTCCCAGATGAACGTGTCGTTGCCGGGGCCTAGCAAGCCGGCGTCGGCGCCGCGGTTCCCGTCGATCGAGTCGTTCCCGCGTCCGCCGAGCAACGTCTCCGCTCCAGAGCCACCGGCGAGCGTGTCGTTACCGTCGCCGCCCGCCAGGATCGTCGGGGTGGTGTCTTCGAACACGCCGTTGCTCTCGTCGACGCGGATCGCGTCGTTGCCCGCGCGGCCGTCGACGACGATGCGTGCGATGCCCGAGCGCGGGAACCTGAAATCGGCCGTGCCGTCGTCACCGGCGTCGACCTCGAGGATGCTCGAGTCGCCGGCCTTCAGGCGAAGAGCGATCTTCTCGCTCGCCTTCGTGCCTCTGACCGTGAGCGTGCCGTATTTCACCGAGGCGGTTACCCCGTGATAGGGAGCCGCCACGCCGCTCGAGACGCCGATCGCGGCCAGCGCGGCTACGGCGGCCGCGAGCCCGAGCTTGAGTCGAATCTGGTGCATGAGACCGTCCTTTCGAAGTGTTTGAGCTGTCATGAGCTAGAGACCCCGCTGCGCGCGCTCTATTCCGGGGAATAGGTCGGCGCGCCTGGGGTCCTGAATGGCGTGAACCTCTACCGGCACCGCGATGACGATCTCGCCGAGCTCGCGGCGCTCGCGGACGGGTCGCTCGACCCGGCGCGGCGCGCTGCAGCGGACGCTCGTGTCGTCGGGTCGGTAGAGCTCGCCGCGCTCCTGGCGGAGCAGCAACGGGCGCTCGCGCTGATGCGTCGTGCCGCAGCGACCGTCGATGCTCCTGCGGCGCTTCGTGCGCAGGTCGCGGCCCAGCGGCGTCCGCACCGCCCGCTCCGGATCGCCGCGTTCGCAACCGCGGCGCTCGCCGCGGTCGTCGGAGCGGGCGTGCTCGGCTCCGGCAGGTCGGCGGAGCACGTGCATGCCGCGCTGCGTCCGACCGCGCTTCTTCCGGACGCATCCGGCGATGCGACGTTGACGAAGACATCGTCCGGCTGGCGGATCCGCCTTCGGGCGCACGCACTGCCGCGACTCGACGGCCGTCGGTTCTACGAAGCGTGGCTGCGGAGCAAGAGCGGCGCGGTCGTCCCGGTCGGGACCTTCAACGAGGGCACGAACGTCACGCTCTGGGCCGGCGTGTCGCCGAAGCAGTTCACGATCGTGACGGTGACGCGGGAGCGGGACGACGGGGATCAAGCCTCGTCCGGCGACGAAGTCCTCGACGGCACTGTCACTCCGTAAGACGAAAGACGGGGACCGCCCGTAGGCGGTCCCCTTCCGTCCTCGAGTATCCCTTCGGTCAGCCGCCGTAGCCAGGCGTGCTGGTCGTGGCTGCGCTGACGATCTTCGCCCCGGCCGGCGAGATGAGATACCACCAACCGCCGAAGTCGTCGAGCCCTTCGCCGTTCGTCTGACCTCGCGCCGTGTCCCCGGCGAAGGTGTACAGCGGGTGCCCCTTGTACGTGACCTGCCAGCGTCCGTCGCGGCGTTTCGTGCGGCCGAGCAAGGCTGCCTTGACGCCGGCCTTCGCGTGCGCTTTGCCGGACGCGATCAGCGGCGGCCATTCCCCGGCGCAGCCGCCGTAGCAGCTGCTCTTGCCGCGAGTGTCCCGCTCGAACAGGTACACGGAGCGGCCGTGTCCGTCCACGAGGATCCTGCCGAGCTTCGATTGCGCGACACCGACGCTGGTGGCGCTGGTCGAAGCGGAGGCGACACCCACCGTGACGACGAGCGCGGCGGCCGCGAGAATGAATCCGAGCTTGACTTTCATGAGCGTGTCCTTTCTGTTTGGCGGTTAGCTGCCGGCGTGCACAGCTGCTTCTGAGGACCCCTTTGCGACCCGTCTATTCCGTCGACTCGGCGCACGATCTGCCGGCGCGCGCGGTAAAGCCGGCTCATGACGGTTCCTTCGCGCAGCCCGAAGGCATGCGCCGTCTCCCGGTACGACAGTCCCGCGACGTCGACTGCGACGAGCACGTCGCGAAACGCGTCCGGCAGCTCGGCGATGGCGGCGTACACCTCGCTCGCCTCGAGCGCCTCGTGCGGCTGCCCTGCGCGCGGGTCCGCGACGAGGTCGAGATCCTCGGGCAGTGCGACCGGCCGCAAACGCCTACTTTCGGTGCGCTTCTGCGTCAGGAACGTGTTGCGCAATGCTCGGAGCAGATAGCCGAGGTCGTCCCCGTAACGGATCAGTCGCGGGCGCTTCAGGACGCGCGCGTAGGTCTCCTGAACGAGGTCCTCGGCGTCCTCGCGCGAGCCCGACAGCGCCCAGGCGGCGCGGTACAGCCTGTCGAGGTGATCCCCGAGCCGCGCCGTGTCGAGCGACCGTTCCATCTCCGTCACGCCCGTCCCCGCTACCGGATGTTGTGGTTGAGGTGGAAGACGTTCGCCGGGTCGTATCGCTGCTTTACCTCGCGGAGCCGCTCATAGTTCGGGCCGTACGCGGCGCGCACGGCGTCGTTTGCCTGGTCGTCCCCGAGATAGTTAAGCCAGCGACCCGTTGCGAAGTGCGGTCGCAGCGCCGCGAACGTCTCGCGCGTCCAGGCGATGTTTGCGTCCGTGTCTCGTGACTCGGTCCACACCGACGGGATCAGGAGATTCCAGCCTTCGTCGCGGTGAGGCACCGCCGTCTCGGTCGGGCCGACGCGTGTCACGGCGCCGTGAAAGTGCTCGAGCAGGATCGCGGCCATCGGTGAAGGAACGCTCGCGAAGCGCTCCACGGCAGTGTCGATCAGCTGGTCGGAGAGTCCGCGCGTGAAGTTCGAGAGCCAGTAGTTGAGCGAGCCGGTCGGGTAGCCGGCATCGAGGATCGTGTTCATCACCGGATAGGGCATCGGGCCGACCTGCACGACAGCTGGCGAGCCCCAGGTCTCGAACGGCTCGAGCTCCCGCTCTGCTTCGGCGCTGTCGCCCGTGTGGAAGACGACCAGCGCGGAGAGCTTTGCTCCCGAACCGTCCGGTGCGTGCACCAGTCCCGCGAAGACCGTCAGGTCATCGGACGCGTTTGCGACGGCCTCGCGGTAGAAACGCAGCAACTCGGGCGCGGCGTCGATCGGGTGCGCGATCAACCCGCCGACGATGGTCCGGAGGGGATGCAGACGGAACGTGAAGGCGGTGGCGACGCCGAAGTTCCCGCCGCCGCCGCGAAGCGCCCAGAACAAGTCCGGGTGGGAAGAACCGTCGACCGCGAGAATGTCGCCGTCGGCGGTGACGAGCTCGACAGCGAGCAGATTGTCCGCCGCGAGGCCGTGCTTGGACATCAGCCAGCCGAGACCGCCGCCGAGCGTGTAGCCGGCGACGCCCGTCGTCGACACCGTGCCTCCCGTAACGGCGAGTCCGTGCGCGGCAGCGGCGTCGTTCAGCTCCGCCCAGATGACACCGCCTTCGACCCTGGCCGTTCTTGCCACCGGATCGATGCTGATGCGCTTCATCGGCGAGAGGTCGATCATCAGCCCGCCGTCTGTCACTGCGCGGCCGGCGACGTTGTGTCCGCCGCCGCGAATCGAGACTTCGAGGTCGAGCCGCCGCGCGAACGCCAGCGCGGCAACGACGTCCTTCGTAGTCCGGCAGCGCACGATCAGCGCCGGTCTGCGATCGATCAGGCCGTTGTGCACTGCGCGCGCCTCCTCGTAGCCCGCATCGTCCGGGCGGAGGATCGTTCCGCTGATCCGTTCGAAGAGAGAGCCGACGCGGACGTCGTCGAGGGTCGTGGTCATTTCGTGCTCCTTTCGGTCGTCCCGAGCAGAATCGAGCGCCGCGCGACGCGGCACATCGAGGGCGCCACGGGTCTTCGACCCCCAAATTTCGGCGCGCGCCCCCTAGGATTGGTTCGTGGGCGCTCGCACGAGAGCCCGGGCGCGCACGACGCGCCTGCTCGAGCGGGAACGCGAGCTCGAGGTGATCCAGGCTGCGGTGGCCGCGGCGGCCGAGGGTACGGCGGGCCTCGTGCTCGTCGAAGGTCCGGCCGGCATCGGGAAGTCGCGCCTTCTGGCCGAGGCTCGGGCCCTCGGCGACGACTACGACCTCGCCGTGCGGTCGGCGCGAGGCGGCGAGCTCGAACGCGACTTCCCGTTCGGGGTGGTGCGGCAGCTGTTCGAGACCCAGCTGGCCACCGAGAGCGAGCGTGGGCGCCTGCTTTCAGGCGCGGCTCAGGGAGCCGCACCGGTGTTCGGCGAGGGCGTCGGGGACGCCGACGCCCCGAGCGAAGGGATGTTGGCGAGGCTGCACGGCCTCTATTGGCTGACGGTCAATCTCTCGAGCGAGCGGCCGCTGTTGTTGGCGGTGGACGATCTCCACTGGTGCGACGGCGCGTCGCTCCGCTTCCTGGCGTACCTCGCACGGCGCGTCGAGGACCTCCCGGTCGTGCTTGTCGCGAGCATGCGCTCGTCCGAGGCCGACGCGAATCAAGAGATTCTCGAAGACCTGATGAGCGAGCCGCACGCGCAGGTGCTGCTCCCGGGGCCTTTGACTGCGGCTGCCGCCGCTCAGGTCGTGCGCGAACGTCTCGGCGATGGTGTCGCACCGGCGTTCGCGCAGGCATGTCACGCGTCGACCGGCGGCAACCCCCTCCTGCTCAACGAGCTCCTCAAAGCCCTCGTCGCCGAGGGCGTCACTCCTGATGCTCGTCACGTCGACGTCGTCACCGAGCTCGGACCGCGCGCCGCGTCGCGGGCCGTGCTCTTGAGGCTTGCGCGCCTGTCACCCGAGGCAGTCCAGGTTGCGCGTGCGATCGCCGTCCTCGGCGACGGCGCGGAGTTCGAGGCCGTCGCGGGGCTTGCAGAGCTCAACGCGCTCTCGGTCGCGGCGGCGACGCGCGAGCTCGTGCAAGCCGAGATCCTTCGACCCGAGCCTCCACTCGGGTTCGTCCATGGGCTCGTGCAGGCAGCTGTGTACCACGATTTGGCGCCGGGCGAACGCGAGCTGTATCACGAGCGTGCGGTGACGTTGCTCGTTGCGCTCGGTGCGTCGAAGCAACAGGTCGCTGCGCACACGCTCGTGATCCCGCCGCAGGGGCGAGCCTGGATCGTGAGCATTCTCGCGGACGCCGCCGCCGTCGCGGTGGCGAGGGGCGACCTCGACGCCGCGAGGTCGTTGCTCGAACGGGCGCTGGCAGAGCCGCCGGAGCCCGCGCTGCAACGGAGCCTGCTGCTCGAGCTCGGGCGTGTCGAGGGAATGACGTCACTGCCGGCCGCGGCCCAACACCTGCACAGCGCGTACGAGCTGGCCGAGGACCCGGCAACGCGGGGCTTCGCGGCCGACCAGCTGGCGCGGACTCTCGTGTTCCTCGGCGCTCCCGACGAATCGGCCGCGCTCGCCCGTGAGGCAGCGCTCGAGCTCCCGCCGGAGCACGCCGATCTCGCACGGCGGCTCGAGGCGGTCGCGCTCTTCAGTCTGGTTTTCGGCGCCGAGCCGCAAGGAGACGAGCGGGACCGCTTCGCTGCGGCCCGCGACGTCGACGTCGCCCTCGGCGTGGGCGCGCGGAGTCTCGCCGCCGTCGCCGCCTGGGACTGGGCGCAACGGGCGGGGCCGGCGGAGCGCGTGTGTGCCCTCGCCCGGGCGGCGCTGGAAGGCGGCGAGCTCCTCGCCGCCGACGGGTTGATGCCCATGGTCGCGACGATGCCGCTCGTCCTTGCCGACCTCGACGAGGCGCTCGACTCCTGGGATGCGCAACGAGCCGAAGCCCACCGGAAGGGGTCGCTGATGCGGGTCGGCGGCGTGCACCTCTGGAGCGGCTATACGCAATACCTCCGCGGCGATCTCGTCGAGGCCGAGTCCGAGCTCCGCTCCGCGCAGGAGACGATCAGGGCATGGGGGATGCCCGCTGAGGGAGGCTGGGTGCCGCCCCTCCTTGCCGAAGTTCTCGTGGAGCGCGGTGCGCACGAAGAGGCTCACGGCCTGCTGGACAACGTCGGCGACGCGCCTCCGCGTTCGGATCACGCGATCCTCCTCGATTGCGCGAGGCTCCGGTTGCTCCTGGTGGACGGGCGACCGGACGAGGCGCTCGCATACGAACCCCACGCCGACTGGAAGCGGCACCCTCGCTTCGCTCCGTGGCTGTCGCTCAAGGCGGAGGCGCTCGAGCGGGTCGGTCGGCACGGGGAGGCAGTTGCGCTCGCCGAGGAGGAGGTCGAGCTGGCGCGCGCCTGGGGGTCGCCCGGAACCGTGGGGCGGTCGCTGCGCGTCCTCGGAACGATCCTGCACACGGACGGCATCGTCCAGCTCGAGGAAGCGTGCGGCCTACTGGAGCACGCGCCGGCGCGCCTCGAGTATGCGAAGGCGCTGGCAGCGCTCGGCGTTGCGCTCCGGCATGTGCGCAAGCCGACGGAAGCTCGCGAGCCGTTGCGCCGCGCGCTCGAGCTGGGAGACAGCTGCGGGGCTCAACCTCTCGTCGATGCTGTCCGGAGTGAGATCTACGCCACCGGAGCCCGCCCCCGCACGACCGCGCTCGCGGGTGTCCTCGCACTCACGGCGAGCGAGCGCCGGGTCGCCGATCTCGCCGCCGGCGGGCAGACGAACCGGGACATTGCACAGACGCTGTACATCACGCCGAAGACGGTGGAGGTTCACCTCAGCAGTGCGTACCGCAAGCTCGGTATCGCGTCGAGGCGTGACCTCGCACGCGCTCTTGCGGGATGAGCGCCGGAATGCGCTTGCCGTCAGGCGGGGCGAGTAACGAGCTGGTGCAGTTCTTCGGCCTGCGCGATCTCGGTGACGTAGATGAGCCTGTCCCCCGCGCGCAGCGTGATCGCTCCGGACGCCGGGACGATGCCGCCGTCGCGGACGCGGCGGCTGCGGAGAACTACCGATGCCCGTCAGTGGGAGTACGGATGCGGCCCCAGCCACCCCCCGGCAAGATTGAGGGTGCTCAGAGCACAGGCCGCGAGTAGGAAGAAGCTTCAGCGAGGTAGGCCGCAGGAAGAACCCACCCGAACGCCACCGGCTGAAGTGGACGAAAGCGAAACTGGCTCTCCGAAGGTCACCGAGAGGGCCCGAAAGGGCCCTCTCCTTCTGTGCGCGTCGTAGAGATCATGGGACATGGCCCTTTGGCTGTCCGTCGCGTTCGCGTTCGTGTTCTCGTTCACGAACGGCTTCAACGACGCCGCGAATGCGATTGCGACGCTCGTGTCGACGCGGGGCGCACGGCCCGGTCAGGCGGTTGCGCTGTCGGCCGTCTTCAACCTGCTCGGCGCGCTGCTCTTCGGCACGGCGGTGGCCGGCACGATCGCCGGGATCGTGACGGTGAGCGGTTCGGACGGGGTGGCGGTGCTCGGCTCCGGCGCGCTCGGCGCCGTTGTCTGGAACCTGCTCACCTGGTCGCGGGGGCTACCGTCGAGCTCGGCGCATGCGCTGGTCGGGGCGCTCGTGGGCTCCGCACTCGTCGCCGAGGGCGGCGGCGCCGTGCATTGGGGCGGCCTCGACGGCTGGAAGCCGACGGGCGTGCTGGGAGTCCTGATCGCGCTGGCGGTGTCACCGTTGGTCGGGTTTGCCGCGGGCGCGCTTTTGATTTGGGCCGCCCGGCGTCTGCTCAGACGGGCGACCCGCCGGGTTGACACACCCGTCAGGCTGGGCGAGTGGGTGATGACCGCCGCGCTCTCCTTCAGTCACGGGACCAACGACGCGCAGAAGGGGATGGGGCTGATTGCTGCGCTGCTCGTCGCGGCCGGGCGCATGCAGACTCTGACGGTCCCGCTTTGGGCGAAGTTCGGCTGCGGAGCGGCATTGACCTTCGGCACGCTGCTGGGCGGCTGGCGGATCGTGCGGACGATCGGCCGAGGGATCGTCCGTCTCGGGCAGCTGGATGCATTTGCAAGCCAGACCGCCGCGACGGCCGTGATGCTGCCGGCATCGTATGCAGGCGCCCCGGTGTCGACGACGCATGTCGTCGCGTCGTCGGTCGTCGGCGTCGGGACGGGGAGGCGGCGCTGGCGGCACGTCCGCTGGACCGTGGTTCGCGCGATGGCGTACGCCTGGTTGCTGACGCTGCCGGCCTCGGCAGCCCTCGGAGCCAGTAGTTTCCTCGTCTGGAGAGCGCTCGGATGACTCCAAGGCATCGTTGGTTCCTGCCGGCAACGCCCGATCTGTTCGCGATGCTCGGCGAGCAGGTCGCGATCACCCTGGAGGGCATGGAGGCGCTCGTCGCCTGGGCCGAGGGCGACGCGCTGGCGGTCGACCGCCTGCGTGACTGCGAGCACCGCGCCGACGACTGCAAACGCGACCTTCGCGTAGCGCTCACGTCGGCGTTCATGACCCCGCTCGAGCCCGAGGACATCTTCGAGCTCTCCCGCGGCGTCGACGGGGTGTTGAACAATGCGAAGAACGCCGTTCGCGAAGCCGAGGTCATGCAGACAGCCCCCGACGCCGCAATCGCGGAGATGGCGCGCGAGCTCGCGGGCGGGACGGCGGAGCTCGCCGAGGCGTTCGCCGCGCTCGGCCGGAACGCTGTCAGCCTCGCGACCGAGGCCGCGACGCGAGCTGCGAGGAGCCAGAGCAGGCTCGAGCACGTCTATCGGCGCGCGATGTCGTCGCTCGTCGCAGCCGACGATCTGCGCGAGGTCGCGGCCAAGAGAGAGCTCTACCGCCGCCTTGCTCGTACGAGCGACGATCTGCGCGAGGTAGCCGAGCGCGTCTGGTACTCGGTGCTCAAGCGAACCTGACGCTCAGTGTTTCACCGAAGCCGGGATGGTCGCGCGTGCTGATGACGCGCGACAGCGCGCGACGCACGATGGAGTCGACATGAACGCGGGTCTGGAGCTTCGGCATCTCCTGTTCGGCGACGTGCTCTTCCGCGATCGCTTCGACGCCGGTCGACGGCTTGCCGAGGCGTTACCGGCCGGGCTCGCGAAGGACGCGGTCGTCGTCGCGCTCGCGCGCGGAGGGATTCACGTCGGCGTCGAGATCGCGCGCGCGCTCCAGGCGCCGCTCGACGTGCTCGTCGTCCGCAAGGTCCGCCATCCGAGGCAGCCCGAGTACGCGCTCGGAGCCGTTACCGCAGGCGGTGGCGTGTATGCCCGCGCATCCGACGGGCTCAGCGCGGAAGAGGTCGCCGCAGTCGTAGCGGACGCGCAGGAAGCGGCCGCCGCCCTCGACGGAAGGCTTCATGACCGGCATCCATCGCCGCCGCTGCGCGGCCGGACGGTCGTGCTGGTGGACGACGGTCTTGCGACCGGCGCGACGATGATCGCCGCGGCTCGCTGGGCGAGGGCGGCCGGCGCAGACCGCGTGCTGGCGGCAGTTCCCGTTGCCGCCGTCGCGAGCGCCGAGCTCGTGCGCGCGGAGGTCGACGAGCTCATCGCGCTTCACGCCCTCGTCGACTTCGGCGCCGTCGGCGTGTGGTACGAGGACTTCGCACCCGTCGACGACGCCGAGGTGCTCCGCATTCTCGAGAGTTGCTCTAGTCCGACCTAACTCCCCGGCGGCTCGGCCCGCCTCGGGGCACGCGCTCGCCTCGCTCTCTCTTTCGCCGCAGCCGCTCTCTCCGCTCGCCCCGCTTCTTCCTCGTGCTCCGCGTGGAGCTCGTGCAGGCGAGCGATGTCCTCGAGGTCCGGGTTGTTGTCCGGATGCGGTCTGAGGACGAACAGCGTCTCGCGAATTCGCGTCTGCCTGTCCATCGGGCCTCCTGGCGCGTTGTTTCCGATGTGCGCCGCCTTTAGTCCAGGCACCAGCTGGTGCGGAAAGGCCGCGGCTCGCTTGCGGGCGTGCGCGGATGCGGTTCGTTGCGATGCCCAGCACGCTTGGGTTGAGATGGTTGCCAGAGCAGTCGAAGATGCGGACCGCCGCCTGCACGATCTCCGGCAGGAGGAGCGGGAGGAGGGCGCGGTCGGGGCCGCCGCCTTGGCGCTCTCGATTGCTGCTTCGGTCGCGCGGCCAGAGTTTGCGTTGCCACTCTTCATCGGCGGCGCGTTCGTTGCCGCCCGCGCGGTCCTCGCCGCCTGGCGGCGCTGGGATCTCGTCGACCGGCTCCTGGTCGACCGCGACGCATATGCCATTCCGGAGGTGCGCGCGCGGGGAGAGCGGGAGGCCGGCATGCCGAACAGGCGCTGGCTGAGCCTCGTCATCCGCTCGCGTCTCGAGCTGGGCGCGAATCCGCGGGTCGTCGCGAACGCCGAAGACCTCTCCGCGCTCGCGGAGGAGCTGAGCGACCCGCAGCTCGAGCTCGAGCCCGCCTGCGCCGCTGCTTGCTCGCGCCTCCTGACGGACGAGCTGGCCAGCCCGCTGATCAATTACACGCTGCCGGCCGACGACGTCCGCTCGCGACTCCTACAGATTCGCTCCGGCTTCCGCCGGCGAGACTAGGTCCGCGGGCGCCGGTGGCGCCGTGAACACCTATCTGCTGATGATCACCTTCCGTGTCTGGGTGATCGAGCTCCCGGTTGCGGCGTTCAACTACTTCGTCCTGATCAGACGCGTGTACCAGCCGCGGGTCGGCGAGCTGCCGGCGCACGAGATCGGCATGTCGACGAGCATCGGGTACATCTTCGTCTTCACTGAGCCCTGCGGCGGAGGCGGTTCAGTGGGTCCGCCGGTGCCGCCCCGTCGCCTCTGCGCGGCGTCGATGCCTCAATCGCCCTCCGCCGGCCAGGCGGCCGACTCGAGAGCGCCGACGTAGAGATCCTCTTCTCTGCTCAGGTGCACCTTGATCAGCGCGTGCACCCCGTAGAGCAGCCGCTGGAGCTCGTCCGTGTCGTCGATGTCCGCGCGGGCGATCTCGTCGGTCCACCACCGGATCGCCCTGTCGGCGTAGTTCATCGGCGCGGCGGCGAACGGGTCGCCGAGTCGCTCCGCGATCTTCGGGTAGAGGACGTGTTGGTTACTGAGCGTGTGCGCGCCGAGCTCGTCCCGCAGGAAACCGAGAGCCCGGGTGCGCAGATGCTCCCTCTCGGCCGGTCCCACCTTCGGGAGCTTCCGTGCGGCCTCGCTCAGGAGCTCGGCCCGCTCCTCCAGCTCCTCGTCGAGACTGCGAAGCGTTGGCGTATCGATGATCATCGTGCACCTCCGCGGTCGCTGTTTCCAAGCCCAGCGTGGAGCGGCGCGCTCGTCGGCGCATCGGTTGGAGCGCTGATCGCGTTGCGGCCAAGTACCCATGTCTACGCGTCGGCGCCTCCTCACCGGCGCAGGTGGGCGCGCCGGAGCTCGTCGCTACCCCAGACGATGAGCGGGAAGCTCGCGAGCAGTGCCAGCTGCGTCGTGCTCAGCGCCGTCGTTCCGAAGATGTCCTGCAGGAACGGCACATAGACGAGGGCGGCCGCGAAGAGGAGCTCGAACGCGATGCCCCAGAGCAACATCGGATTCGTGAAGAAGCCGATGGAGCGCAGGGAGACATGTTCCGTGCGCGCGGCGACGGCTGTTCCCACCTGGCAGGCGACGATGCCAGCGAAGGTCATCGTGGTTGCCTGCAGGTAGGCGTGGTGGAGCGGTGAGCCCGAGCCGGTTTCGGTCCCGAGGCTCCACCCGGCGTCGAGGAGCACGTAGAAGAAGCCCCCGACGACGAGCGCGGCCTCGATCAGTCCGAGGAAGATCCAAGCCCGAGACAGCAGCGGCCAGTCGATTACAGCCTTCGAGCGTGCGCGCGGCCGACGCTGCATGAGTCCGGGCTCGGCGGGCTCGCGGCCGAGCGCGAGCGCGGGCAGGATCTCGGTGCCGAGGTCGATAGCGAGGATTTGGAGCACGGTCAACGGGAGGGGAATGGCGCCGCCGGAAAGCGCGAAGAGGAGGAAGGGCACGACCTCGGGAGTCGTGTGGGCGAGGATGTAGAAGATGAACTTGCGGACGTTGTCGTAGACGCGCCGGCCTGCGGCGACCGCGGCGACGATCGTGGCGAAGTTGTCGTCTGTGAGCACCATCGTCGCGGCCTCGCGGGCGACGTCCGTTCCGGTTATCCCCATTGCGATCCCGATGTCGGCGCGGCGCAGCGCCGGCGCGTCGTTGACGCCGTCCCCGGTCATTGCGGCGACCTGACGCTCGGCGCGAAGGGCGTCGGCGATGCGCAGCTTCGCCTCCGGTGAGGCGCGAGCGAAGATGAGCTCCCTACCCCCGCGTAGGAGTCCGTCCAGCTCGGCGTCGGTCATCTCCTCGAGCTGCTCGCCGGTGACGACGACATGGCCGTCGCGCGCGATTCCGACGCGGCGGGCGATCTCGGCAGCCGTCAATCCGTAATCGCCGGTCACGACGAGGATGCGGATCCCGGCCGTGTGGCATCGCGCGACGGCCTGCGCGACCTCCGCGCGGGGCGGGTCGAAGAGCGCCACGAGCCCGAGAAAGACGAGCTCGCGCTCCGCGTCCTCGCGGCGTGCAGGCGGTCGGGCCCCCTCCGGCAGGCGGCGCCGGGCGACGGCGAGCACGCGCAGCCCCTGCGCTGCGTAGCGCTCGAGCACCGCCAGCACGTCCGCGCGGTCGCCCTCGCGAAGCGGGAGATGGTCGATCGGGCCGCCGATCATCGTCGCGCGCTCGAGCACCTCCTCCGGCGCGCCCTTTGCGTGCACGGTGAGGCCGCCGTCCCGTCGCTCGTCGACGGTCGACATCAGGCGCAGCTTCGGGTCGAAGCGATAGAGCTTGCGGCGGTCGTGTTCGCGCCGCGCGACTGCGACGTCGATGCCGAGCTCGCGCGCGGCCTCGAGGAGCCCGACCTCGGTTGCCTCGCCGCGTGACTTCCCGGTGCGATCGGAAGCAAGCTCCGCGGTCGAGCACGCCGCTAGCGTCCGGGCCAGGAAAGCGAGCACGGGGTCGGCTTCGACCGCCGCTGGGACATCGATGCCCGCCTCGAGGTCGAGCTCGCTCAGCGGCGTCCAGATGCGCGTCGCGCGCATGCGGTTCTCCGTCAGTGTCCCGGTCTTGTCGGTGCAGATGACTGTCGTCGAGCCGAGCGTCTCCACGGCGCTCAGGCGCTTGACGAGCGTGCCCCGACGCGCGAGCTCTCTCACCCCGACGGCCAGCGCGAGCGTCAGCGTCGGCAGCAGGCCCTCGGGGACGTTGGCGACGATCAGACCGACGGCGAACGTGAACGCGTCGCCGAGCGGCAGCCCGGCCCCGAGCCAGCCGATCGGCAGGAAGGCAAGTCCGGCGCCGACGGCGACGAGAGCGATGAGCCAGGCGACGCGCCGCACCTGCTGCTCGAGCGGGCTCTCGTCGGCTTCGACCCGTTCGGAGAGCGCGGCGATCCGCCCCAGCTCGGTCTGCATGCCGGTTGCGAAGACGAGCCCCTCGGCCTCCCCACCGACGCACGAGGTCCCGCTGAAGACGAGCTCGCGCGCCTCCAGCAGCGGGCCGGTCGCGTCCGCGAACTCGGCCGAGCGAAGGACCGGCTGCGACTCGCCGGTCAGAGTCGACATGTCGACCTCGAGCGCGCCTTGAAGCAGGCGCGCGTCGGCGGAGATCCGATCCCCCTCGAAGAGCAGCAGAACGTCCCCGGGAACGAGCTCGCGGGCGTCGATCACCTCCCGCTTGCCATCCCTTCGAACGGTGGCCTGCTGGGGCAGGTAGCGGCTCAGCGCCTCGACGGCCCGCTCCGCCTGCCGCTCTTGGAGAAACGCGAACAGCGCGTTGAGGAAGATGACGGCGACGATCGCGCCGCCGAGGGCGGGCACACCGGCGACGAAGGCCAGGGCGGCGGCCAGCCAGAGAAGAAGCGCGAGCGGATGCACGAACTGCTTGCCGAGCTGTCGCGGCCAGCGTCTGCCACCGCGTCGTCGCAGCTCGTTCGGGCCGTGCGCCACGAGCTGTCGCTCCGCGTCTCTGCTCGAGAGGCCTTCAGGCCGTGAGCGCAGATCGCGCAGCAGGCGGCTGACCGGCTCCCGCGGGTCACCCGGAGCGCCAATTGCAGTTGGCTCGTCAAGTCGCGGAGCGCTTGCACCCAACGCGGGCGTCCTTCCGCGTCTACGCGGTCGCTCTGTCGGCGGTCTTCAACATGGCACGGACGTTCCGTCGAACAGCTTCGTGACGTGGTCGAGCTCGATGCGCGCCATCGCACGTTCAGCGTACGAACGGCAGCGTGCGCGCTCATCCGCGGATCCGCTGACCGCCGTTGCGGACGGCCGCGGATTGCCAGCGCGGATCAGCGCATCGGCGCTTCGCCACGGAGGTCGTGGTGAGGCTGCTGAGCCGAATCCGTAGTCGGCCACACATTGATCCGCGCGGGAACCGATGCGCGCTTGGACACCCGGACGGACGATGTCAGCGACCCATTGCGAAGGGAGGTGAATCCATGACCGTCATGGTCAAGCGGTCGCCCTTCCAGGAACTCGACTCGATGGAGCGCCGGATGCGGCGGATGTTCGAGCAGGTCGGCTTCGCGCCGACACTCCTGCCCGCGGCCGACGTCTACGAGACCGACGAGGAGATCGTCGTCGAGCTCGAGGTGCCCGGGTTCGAGGAGAAGGAGCTCGGCGTCGAGGTCTTCGACCATCAGCTCGTCGTGAAGGGCCACCGCACGGAGGCGAAGGAGCAGAAAGAGAAGACCTTCCAGCTCCGAGAGCGACTCGAGCGCGAATTCGAGCGGCGCTTCGTGCTGCCGGCCGAGGCCGACACCAAGCACGTGAAGGCGAAGTTCGAGAAGGGTGTGCTGGAGGTGCATACACCGAAGCTCGCCGTCGCGAAGCCGCACAAGATCGAGATCACCAAGACGTGATCCCGCCACCCGGGGGTGGCGGGCTGTCTCCCGCCACCCCGGGGGGCTCAAGGGTGGAGATACCGACGCGCGCCCGCGTAATCCGTGAGCCGGACCGGACTGATCCGGACGGTTGACGCGGAGTTCGGCGCCTCGATCATCCTCCCGTCGCCGATGTAGAGCGTGACGTGGTGGACGTGCGAGCGTCCGAAGAACAGCAGGTCGCCTGGACGGATCTCCGTCCGCGAGACGGTGTGCCCTCCATGCGCCTGCGCGTCCGCGTCTCTCGGGATGACGAAACCGGCGGTCCGGAATGCGAGCTCGATCAGGCCGGAGCAATCGAACCCGAACGCTGACGTTCCACCCCACAGGTAACGAACGCCGAGGAACATCCGCGCTGCGCGCACGATGTCTCGGCCCGAGGCGTGCGCCCGGTCGCCCGGCCGAGCGAACGTCGAAACCGCCAGGTGGCCGACCAGCGCAGTGTGACCGTCGGGAGTGGCGACGACGACGTCTGAGCCGGCGTCGGCTGGTCGACGACGGCAACGTGTGTCCAGGCTCTGCGGCGTCCGAGCACTTGCACGGGCTCGCCGTAGAGCGCCTGGGTCTGGATCCTCCCGACGAGGCCTCGTCGGGCGGCGGTGCCGAGCGAACGGCTCCAGGCGCGAAGGTCGACCGGGTTTGTGAGCGCCGGCCGGTCGATCGACCTCGGTGCGTCCGGTGACGTCCAGACGGTGGCCGCGGCGACATCGACGTACGCGCGCTGTGGCGGAGCGGCCGGTCCCGTCAGCAGGACGGCGACGGTGGCGGCGGCGAGTGCAGGCCCGGACATCGGCACTCGCAGCGGTGGCGCGCTATGCCTTCTGCATTGCTCGGACCAAGAGGTAGACGGGGCCCGATCGCGAGCAGGCAGGAAACGGGAACGGCGCGAGCTTCGATGCCGTCTGATTCGGCGGGTAGACGCGCAGCGCCGCGGCGACGACCGCACGGCACGCCGCGCGGGGGAAATTGTGCACGTTCACGAGCTGGAGGACGGCGACGGCCGTGGCGTTGTTCGGGAGCCGAATCTGCCGCGGCGTCCCCGTGTGACTTCGTGCCGCGGCATGGCCGAGCTGACGGCCGGTGACGCCGGCAGCGGAAACGCCCGGGAATCCCTGCAGGGTGCAAGTGTGTCCCGAGAGGTTGGTGAACTCGAGCTTGTAATAGCTGCTGCCCGCGGCGTGATCGGCGAGCGTGTTGAGCCAGACCACGAGCCCAGATGTGGCGCAGCGTGGCGTCGCCGCGGCCGCGACGTGCGCGGATCCGACCGTGGCGGTGAATGCCGCGGCGGCGAGACAGAGCGCCGCACTCGAAAACCGGACAAGTGCGCGCATCACGGCGACTGTATAGCGCGACCTCGCCGGCGTCGCTGCGCTTTACGTGAGGCAACGCAGACGGTGGCCGTCGCCGACGCCGCAGCGGATTCACGGCGGACGCCGTTGTGGCGAGAGAATCGCGCCGACAGTGCCGGCGAGAGCGATGCCGGCTAGCACGGCTTCGGCGAGCGTCGACGACCCGTGCGCGGCGTCCGGGTAGCTCACCTCGCCCGTTCCGGAGTCCTGGGTGCCGGCTGCGGGAAAGCCCTAGGACCTCAGCGCGGAAGCGGCGCGCCGGCCAGCGCAGCAACGACCCCGGCAGCCCCAGCGAGCAGCAACGTCAGCACGACACCGCGCCGCAAGGCGAAGAGCAGAATCGCCGCCGCGGCCAGAATGGCGTACTGCCACGACTCGCTGAGTGCACGCGTCAGCGGGATCGCGGTGCCGAGGATCGCGCCGATTGCGGCGGGGCCGGCGCCGTTGAGGAACGCCTGCGCGCTCTCGTTGCTGCGCAGGCGGTCGAAGTGCGTCGCGCCGAGCAGGATGAACGCGAACGAGGGCGAGAACGCGACGAGGGCCGCGAGGAGGCCGCCGCCGACTCCTGCGGCCGCGTAACCGACGGCCGCAACCGTGTGGACGACCGGGCCCGGTGTGACTTGCCCGAGCGCGACGGCGTTGAGGAACTGGCCCGCCGTCATCCAGTGGTACCGGTTGACGGCATCGCCCTGCATCAGCGGGATGATCACGAACCCGCCGCCGTAGGAGAGGGCGCCCACCTTCAAGGCGACCCAGACGAGGGCGAGCAGCCCGCCGCTCGCCGCGGCCGCCGCCGGGAGCACCGGCAAGGGCGCGATCGCGGCCGTTTCGCCGCGGGCGAGCCGTCGAAGACCAAGCTCGAGCAGCCCGCAGCCGAGCAGGACGAGCACGAGCCAGGGCCCGATCGTGGCAGCGGAGATCGCTCCGGCGGTCAGGTACGCGAGCCAGCGAGCGGTGCCGGCAGTCCGGCGCAGGCTGTCCGGGATGAGCCTCCAGCCGGCATGGACGGCGACCGCAGCGACCGCGGCGCCGGCACCTGCTCCAGCACCCCTCACCCAGTCGGGCGGCTTGCCGGCGAGGAAGAGGGCCGCGAGGGCGAGGATGAGGATCAGACCGGGGACGATGAAGCAGGCGCCGCCGACGAGCGCGCCGACGCGGCCGCGCAGGCGCCATGCGCAGAACATGGCGAGCTGCGTCGAGGCTGGGCCGGGTAACAGGTTGCACGCGGCGATCGCGTCTTCGAGCTCGCGCGGCCCGAGCCAGCCGCGCCGCTCGACGCAGAGCTCGCGCAAGAGTGCGATGTGCGCCGGCGGGCCGCCGAAGCCGACGCAGCCGATTCGGCCCCACTCGCGTGCGACCGTGAGCAGGCTCGGCTTGTCCTCGGTCATGCGGCGGATCTTGACCGTTCGTCGTTTACGCCCGTTTTCGGCGAGTCGACCGCGGGAACGCGAGCTGCCGCTCCACGCTGCCCCGACCCGCTACGACCGGTTCGACAATCTCGGCGGAACGGTTATAGAGTCACCCCGCAGCTCGCCAGGCCCAGCCCTCCGTAACCGATCGTCCAGCCCATCGATCCGAGGAGGTCACGCGAATGAGCACTCGACTTCGGCGCTCGCTCGTTCTCACGGCCGTGGTCGCTCTCGTGCTCGCGGCATACGGTGCCGCGGCGCAGACCGGCTCCGCGGCCAACCCGCCGAACACGAAGGTTTCCGGTATCGACGTCGACGCGACGACGATTCCGCAGCTCGAGGCGTTGATGAGCTCGAACCGGCTCAACGCCGTCAACCTGATGAACTTCTATCTCCAGCGCATCCGCCAGCTCAACCCGACGTTGAACGCGGTGATCACGGTGAGCCCGACCGCGCACGCCGACGCCGTTGCGGCGGACAAGGCGCGACGTGACGGCGACCATCGTCCGCTGCTGGGGATTCCGATCATCGTCAAGGACAACATCGACACCACGGGGATGCCGACGACCGCAGGCTCCTGGGCGCTCGCCGGGAGCACGCCCACCGACGCGTTCATCGCCCAGCGGCTGAAGGCCGCCGGCGCGATCATCATCGGCAAGGCCAACCTCTCCGAGTGGGCCAACTTCCGGTCCGGCCCGTCGTCGAGCGGCTGGAGCGGCATCGGCGGCCAGACGAACATGCCGTACGTCCTCGATCGCAACCCGTGTGGCTCGAGCTCCGGCTCCGGCGTCGTCGCGGCTGCCGATCTTGCAGTCGCAGCCGTCGGCACGGAGACCGACGGCTCGATCGTCTGCCCCTCCGGCGCCAACGGCGATGTCGGGATCAAGCCGACACTCGGGCTGTGGAGCCGCGCGGGCGTCGTTCCGATCAGCGCGAACCAGGACACGGCCGGCCCGATCGCGCGGAACGTGACCGATGCTGCGGTGCTCCTCGGGGCAGCGACGGGCGTCGACCCGAACGATGCGGCGACCGCCGCTCAGGTGGGCCACGCCTCGACGGACTACACGCCCTTCCTCAACAGCCACGCACTCGACGGCGCGCGCATCGGCATCTGGCGGGACGGCACCTTCACCCCGGAAGTCACGGGGTCGGTCGTCAACACGCTCCTCGCCCAGGTCAAGGCCGCGCTCGTGAGTCAGGGCGCGACCGTGGTCGATCCGACGGACATCGACCTGTCGGCGACATCCAACGAGTTCCCGGCGCTTCTGTGCGAGTTCAAGTCCGACATCGCGTCGTACCTTCACACCTACGTCCACGGCACAAACCCCGTGACCCACGCTCCGTACCCGCAAACGCTCGCCGACCTGATCGCGTTCGACCAGGCCCATCCGAACCTCGAGGGGCCCTGGAACGACGCCGTCTTCGAGGCCGCCGAGGCGACGAACGGACGCGACGCCGCTTGCGCTGCCCTCCGGCAGGCAACGACGCCCCCCGTTCAGGCCTCGATCGACCAGCTGATGGCCGCGAACCACCTCGACGCGATCGTCGCGCTGACGAACAACCCGGCCTGGCCGACGAACGACGACCCGACCCAGGGTGACCTCGCCGGTCACTTCGAGTACTTCATCAGCTCGTCGAGCGCGGGCGCGGTCGCCGGCTACCCGGACATCACGATCCCCGCCGCTTATGACGAAGGGTTGCCGATGGGTATCACGTTCATCGGCGGCCGCTGGGCCGAGCCGAAGCTGATCGGCCTCGCGTACGACTACGAGCAGGCGACGCACGTTCGCGTCCCGCCGCAGTTCATCCCGACGATCGGCGACGCGCTGTTCCCGGGTCTGCCGAACCCGGATCAGGTGCAGGCGCTGCGGAAGCAGGCGAGCCGCGGTCACGGCGTCCCCGGCGTTCGTTTCAAGTAGACGCATCTGGCACGGAATGGCGAAGCCCGGCCGATGCGGCCGGGCTTCGTCGCTTTCACGTAGGTTCCCGTGTATCGATCGACGGCAGCTCCAATGATTCTCCACACGGACGTCCCGACACGTGCTCAGCTGGACCAGCTGTTCGCGGTGCGCGAGCCGGGGAGCCTGTCGATCTACCTTCCGACGAATCCGTCGTCGCGCGGCGAGGCGGAGCGCATCGAGTTGAAGAACCTGGCGGGCGAGGCGACCAGGCAGCTCCGGGAGGGAGGCGCGGCGAGAGCCGACGTCGCGGCGATCGACGACGAGCTGGCCGACCTCGTCGACGACGACGAGTTCTGGCGCTATCAGGCGCGCAGCCTCGCGCTCTTCCTGACGCCGACGACGAGCGCGACGTTCCGGCTCGCGAACAACCTCACTCCTCTGGTCGAGGTCTCGGACCGATTCCACCTCGCGCCGCTGCTGCGCGCCGTGACGTTCCCGCACACCGCCTTCGTGCTCGCGCTCGCCCAGGGCAGCGTCCGTCTGCTCGAGATCGTGCCCGACCTCGAGCCTGCGGAAGTGAAGCTCGAGGGTCTTCCGACCGACGTCGCCGACGCGGTCGGCAAGTCGTCGATCCGAGACCGCGCCCCCATCCGCAAGCTCCAGGGCTCAGAGGGCCAGAAGACTCGCATCCGTCAGTACGCGCGACGAATTGACGAGGCGCTGCGGCCGCTTCTGAACGGTCTCGACCTGCCGCTGATCCTGGCCGCGGCCGAGCCGATCGACTCGATCTACCGGTCGGTGAACAGCTACCCGCATCTGCTCGCGACGACCCTTCCTGGGAATCCTGAGGCAGTCTCCGACGGCGAATTGGCCGAGAGTGCCCGGCGTGTGCTCGACGACCTCTACGCAGGGGAGCTGCTCGCGACGCATGAGACGTATGCGCTGCGAGCCTCCCAGCGGCGTGCGTCGTCCGACATCGCCGACGTGGCACGCGCCGCGACCTACGGCTTGGTCGACACGGTGCTCGTCGACATCGACGAGGACGTCCCCGGCCGCGTCGACGAGAGCGGCGCCGTCAGCATCGACGCCGGCGGCGACGCGGTCAACTACGGCGTCGTCGACGAGATTGCGCGACGCGTCTGGCTGAACGGCGGCAAGGTACTTGCCGTCCGCCGCGACGACATCCCCGGCAGGGCATCGGTCGCAGCGATCCTCCGCTACGCGCCCTGAGGCTCGAAGGCCAGCGCGGTCACGACCTTCCGCGAGGCGGGTGCCGGCTGATCCTGGCTGGAGTACGGGCGGTTGAGAAGGTGGCCGCGGTGAACGAGTGTCGTCGAGCCGTCGCCGTCCAGGTTGATCGCGCTCTCGACGCCTAGCTCGAGCATCACTTCGGCGAGCTCGAGCATCGCCAGGCCCCCGTCGACGTTCGAGCGTCGGCCGTCGCATGCGAGCGCGACGAGCGAGTCACCGGAAACCCCCAGCGCGGCGCGCGGGTAGCGCCCGACGGTGATGTCCGAGTCGAACTGCCCGGCACCGGCGGAGAAGCCTTCCCGGTCGCCGTCGGTGTCGAAGACGATCTTGCCGTCGACGAGCAGGAGGGGCCCGGCCTGCACGAGATCGCCGGGCGGCTGCGCTGGAGCCGCGCCTCGTTCCACGAGCCGGACGCCGTCGTCGTCGATCACGACGCTGCCGCGACGCGCCTCGTACGGCGCGGCGACCGGCTCGTGACGCAGGGGGCGTCCGTCGATCCACAGCTCGCCGAGCGGCCGGTACGGGTCGCGCAGGAAGAAACCGCCGACCACGGCTTCCTCCACGCCGTTCTTTCGACACCACACGTCGAGATGCGCGGGCCGAGGGAAGTACACGACGTGGGCGCGGGTGGATCGCCTCGGATAGCGCACGGCGTAGACGGTCGTCACGTCGCCGTCCGCAAGCGCATGTCGCCAGAGCAGATATTCCATCCGGTTCGCTTTAAAATCGCCGCTCAGACCGACGAGGAGGTGTCGAAGTGCTTACGGCGAGCTACACGTTTGTCAGCTTCTTGTGGGACGCGCTCCTGGTCTTTGCGTGGATCATCTGGTTCTGGCTTCTCATCAGCGTGTTCTCCGACCTGTTTCGGCGGCAGGATACGTCCGGCTGGGCGAAGGCGGCATGGATCGTCTTCGTGATCCTGCTGCCCTACGTGGGCGTGCTCGTGTACTTGATCGCGGAGCACGAGGGGATCGCGGAGCGGAACACGCAACGAGCACAAGCTGCACAGCACCAGTTCGATCAGTACGTACGGTCCGCTTCTGCGTCGGACCCGTCGGAGCAGATCGCAAAAGCGAAGGGGCTCCTGGACAGCGGTGCGATCACCCAGGCCGAGTACGACCAGATCAAAGCGAAGGCGCTCGCCTAAACGTCCTCGTTTCGCAGCGGCGACAGGGGAAAGCACAGGTGGATGGCGCGGAACTCCATCGACGTCGCCGCGGTTCCGGGGACGGCCGCGGACGCCGACGCGAGTCGGCCGAAACTGGCGGCTGAGCTCGAGTACGAGCTCGGCGTCAGTCCGCTCGGCATGGCCGACCGCATCGTGCGCAGCTGAGAGTGGCCGACGCGGTCGTCATCGGCGCCGGGCCGAACGGGCTCGTCGCCGCGAACAAGCTCGCCGATGCGGGCTGGTCCGTGCACGTGCTCGAGGCGCAGTCCGAGCCCGGCGGCGCCGTCCGCTCCTCCGATGGGCTCGAGCCGGGATACGTGATAGACCACTGCAGCGCGTTCTACCCGCTCGCCGCGGCATCGCCGGCTCTCCGCGCGCTCGAGCTCGAGAACCACGGGCTGCGCTGGTTGCACGGGCCATTGGTCCTCGCGCATCCGAGCAGCGACGGCTCCTGCGTCGTGCTCTCGCGCGACCTCGGGGAGACCGCGGCGTCGCTCGACACATTTGCGCAGGGTGACGGCGACGCCTGGCGCGAGCTGTTCGCGTTCTGGCGCCGCGTCGCGCCCGCAGGCCTCGACGTGCTCGTCACGCCGATCCCGCCCCTCCTGCCGGCACTGCGGCTGCTGCCTGCCCTCGCGCGCACCGGGTACCTGCGCGCGGCGCGCCTTGCGCTCTTGTCGGTGCGCCGGTTCGGTGAGGAGCACTTCCGGGGCGAGGGCGGGCGGCGCCTGATCGCGGGCAACGCGCTGCATGCGGACGTCACGCCCGAGACCGCGATCGGAGGCTTCTACGGCTTCGTCCTCTGCGCGCTGGGTCAGGACGTCGGCTTCCCGGTACCCGCGGGCGGAGCGGGCAAGCTGACGGAGTCGCTCGTCCGCCGCCTGCGCGAAAGGGGCGGGACGATCGACTGCGCTGCGCGCGTCGAGCGGATCCTCGTGCGTCGCGGCCGCGCCGTCGGCGTCCGCACCGCCGACGGGCGCGAACTCGGCGCGCGGCGCGCCGTGCTCGCGGCCGTCGACGTGCCGCAGCTCTATCTGCGCCTCCTGGACCGCGCGAACCTCCCGGCGTCGGTGCTGGGCGACATCCGCCGCTTCGAGTGGGACTGGAGCACGGTGAAGCTGGACTGGACGCTCGAGGGCCCGATCCCGTGGTCGGCCGCGGAGGCGCGGCGTGCTCCGGTCGTCCACGTGACCGACAGCGTCGACGCGCTGACGGTGCAGTCGTCCCAGCTGCGGATGGGCCTGATCCCCGAGCGCCCGTTTCTCGTCTTCGGCCAGTACTCGATGGTCGACCCTGCGCGTCAGCCGGAAGGCAAGGAGACGGCATGGGCGTACACGCGCGTGCCGCAGCGCGTTCGCGGCGACGCCGGCGGCGCACTCACGGGGCGGTGGGACGACGCGGAGCTTGGCGAGCTGGCCGAGCGCTGCGAGCAGCAGATCGAGAAGCTCGCGCCGGGCTTCCGCGGGCTCATCCGACAACGGCGCGTCGCCGGCCCAGGGCAGCTCGAGGCGGAGGACCCGAACCTCGTCGGCGGCGCGCTCAACGGCGGCACCGCACAACTGCACCAGCAGCTCGTCTTTCGGTCGCTCTCGAGCTGGGGACGACCGAACACGCACGTGCGCGGGCTGTATCTCGCGTCGGCGTCAGCCCATCCCGGCGGCGGCGTGCACGGCGGCCCGGGCGCGATCGCTGCGCGCGCCGCCGTCAACGAGCGCCGCGCCGGCAGAGTCGCTGTTGCGCTCGCCGCGGGCGCGGTCGCCTACGGAGTCACGCGGCGATGAAGCTCCGGACAGCCGCCCTTACACTGATCGCGGGTGGTGCCCTCGTCTACCGCCGCACGCTTCGGGACCGCATCCTGAGCTGGGGCGCGACGCCCGCGGAAGCAGCCGCCCGGCTGCCTGGAGACGAGCTGCTCGAGGACGCCGACGGCGTTGCCACGCGCGCGATCACGATCGACGCGCCGGCCGCGGCCGTGTGGCCGTGGCTTGCGCAGATGGGTCCGTCACCCCGCGGCGGTGCATACACGTACGACTGGATCGAGAATCTGCTCGGACTGAACATGCACAGCGTCGACCGCGTCCTGCCTGATTACCAGCACCCGCAGATCGGCGAGGGCTTCGGCTACGGCGCGAACAGGATGAGCTTTGCGATCGTCGAGCCGGAGCACGTGCTCTCGACCCGCTCCGCTGACGGCAACTGGGTGTGGACGTTCATCCTCGAGGAGCGGGACGGCAAGACGCGGCTGATCAGCCGCAACCGCTTCCGGCTGCCGAGGCTGAAGGACAGGCTGGGGATGATCCCGATGGAGCCGGGTTCGCTGGTGATGGAGCGGAAGATGCTGCAGGGGATCAAGCAGCGCGCGGAACGGCTCGCGGCGGAGCAGACGGGCGCCAGCCGCTGACTGCCGGCGTCCTTCGAGCTTTCGCTCGGGCGATGCCGCGTAGGATCGAGCGCAAGCCGACTGGAAAGGTGACTGAAGATGATCGTACGAGCCGGCGTGGATCTCGGGGGCACGAAGATCCAGGCCGTGATCGTCGGCCCGGATCACGCGGTCCTCGGTCAGACCCGGCGACCGACGCCGGCGGACGGCGGTCCCCAGGCAGTCGCGGACGAGATTGTCGCCGCAGTGCGCGAGGCATCCGAGGCGGCCGGCTTCGAGCCCGACTCGCTGAGCGCGATCGGCGTCGGGTCTCCAGGGGCCGTCGACGGCCGTGCCGGAACGGTCGCGCACGCACGCAACCTGTCCGGCTGGGAGGACGTCTTTCCGCTCGGGCCGACACTGGCGAAGGCGCTCGGCCCGCCCGTCTTCCTCGGCAACGACGTCGACGTCGCGGTCGAGGCCGAGTTGCGCCTCGGAGCGGCCCAGCCGTACTCGTCGATCATCGCCGTGTGGTGGGGCACAGGGGTGGGCGGCGCGGTCATCCTCGACGGCGAGCCGTGGCGTGGACGCGGGGCCGCAGGCGAGATCGGCCACACGGTCGTAAAACTGAACGGGGCGCGCTGTCCGTGCGGACGCCGCGGTTGCCTGGAGGCTTACGCCGGTCGAGCCGCGATGGAGGCGCATGCGCGGAGGCTCGTCGCGCGAGGTCAGAAGACCGATCTGTTCGAGATCATGAAGAAAGAAGGTCGCACCCGTTTGTCGAGCGGCGTCTGGGAACGCGCCCTCGACAAGCACGACAAGCTTGCTGTCACGCTCATCCGGCGCGCAATTGCCGCGCTCGGCGCCGGCATCGCCTCCGCGATCAATCTGCTCGACGTCGAAGCGGTCGTGATCGGCGGCGGGCTTGGCACGAGGCTCGGTCAGCGGTACGCGGGCCGCATCGCGGAGGCCATGAGCCCACATTTATTCGTGCCCGAGCGCGCGCCGTCGGTGCACGTGGCGGCGCTCGGCGACCTCGGTGGCGCGGTCGGCGCCGCGCTGATCACTGAGACGGCCGTCGGGCGGGCGGCAGGGTAGCTTTCTCCGTATGGTTGGGAAGCACGACGTGCTAGTCGTCGGCGCTGGCCTCGCGGGAATGCGCGCCGCAATCGCGGCGCATGACGCGGGCGCGAACGTCGCCATGCTCTCCAAGCTGCACCCGACGCGCAGCCACTCGGGCGCGGCCGAGGGAGGCATCAACGCCGCGCTGGGCAACTCTGGGCCGGACTCGCCGGAGTCGCACGCGTTCGACACCGTCAAAGGATCCGACTACCTCGGCGACCAGGACGCGATCGAGATCTTTGCCAATGAAGCGCCCCGCGACATCTACGAGCTGGAATCGTGGGGCTGCATCTTCTCTCGCGACGAGCAGGGCCGCATCGCCCAGCGGCCGTTCGGCGCCGCGGCGAGCCCGCGTGCGATCTACTCGGCCGACATCACGGGTCACGTGCTGCTGCACGTTTGCTACGAGCAGGTGCTGAAGCGGGCGATCCCGGTCTACGAGGAGTTCTTTGCGTGGAAGCTCGTCGTCGACGGAGACCGCTGCCAGGGCGTCCTCGCATGGGATCTGCTGAAGGGCGGCCTGACGTCAGTCGGCGCGAAGACGATCATCCTCGCAACGGGCGGCGCCGGCCGGCTCTACTCGGGGACGACGAACGCGTACGCGTGCACAGGCGACGGCGCAGCGATGGCGCTGCACGCGGGTGTGCCGCTGAAGGACGTCGAGTTCATGCAGTTCCACCCGACGACGCTCTTCCCGAGCGGGATCCTGATCACCGAGGGCTGCCGCGGCGAAGGCGGGACGCTGCTGAATGCCGAGGGAGAGCGGTTCATGGCCCGCTATGCGCCGAACGCGATGGAGCTCGCGAGCCGCGACGTCGTCTCGCGCTCCGAACAGACGGAGATCGATGAAGAGCGCGGCGTCAACGGCTCCGTGCTGCTCGACTTGCGCCACCTCGGCGCCGACCGCATCGTCGAGCGCCTGCACGGCACGCGCGAGGTCGCGATGACCTTCGCCGGCGTCGATCCGATCCACGAGCCGATCCCGGTTCGACCCGGCGCTCACTACCACATGGGCGGCGTCGATACCGACGTCGACGGCCGAACCGAGCTCGACGGCCTGTACGCCGCGGGGGAGGTCGCGTGCGTCTCCGTGCACGGGGCGAACCGACTGGGTGGCAACTCGCTGATGGAGACGATCACCTTCGGCCGTCGAGCAGGCAGCGCGGCCGCCTCCTGGGCGCGGGAGCACACGACCGTCGACGTGCCACGGGCGCAGGAGAAGGATGCCGAGCGTGACCTGAAGCGGCTGCTCGACCGCACGAGTGGCGAGCGGCCATGGTCGATCCGCAACGAGCTCGCAAACTCGATGCACCGCAATTTCGGCCTGTTCCGCCGCGAGGCGCAGATGCTCGAGCAGCGCGATCTGATCATGGGGCTGCGCGAGCGCTATCGCTCGGTGCTCGTCGAGGACAAGGGCAACGTCTTCAACACCGACCTGACGCAGGCGCTCGAGCTCGGTTCGCTACTGGATCTCGCCGCCTGCATGCTCGAGGCCGGAATCGTGCGCAAGGAGAGTCGCGGCGCCCACTCGCGTCCCGACGACTATCCGTCACGCGATGACGAGCGCTTCTTGCGTCACTCGGTCGTGCGCTGGGTCGACGACGGACCGCAGCTGTTCGAGAAGCCGGTGACGATCACGAAGTGGCAGCCGGCGGAACGGAAGTACTAGCTCCTCCGCAACACGGCCAGGTCGCCGGCGCCGCCTGCCAGATCGGTGGGCACGAAGAGACGGCCGTCCGCATAGTCGAGGCTGCTGATCATCGGCAGGTTCAGGCGCAGCGGGTCGCGCTCGCCTGGATCGTTTCCCGCATCGGCGCGCGTACCCGGATGGCCGGCGATCGTCGTAATGATCCCGCTGTCCCGCTCGACCATGCGGACGACTCCGTTGAAACGGTCGCCGACATACGCGTTTCCAGCCTCGTCGAGGGAGAGTGAGATCGGGCCGTCGAACTGTGCGGTTGGATCGCTTCCGAACGTCGCGTCTCGTGCGTCTCCGCCGTCTCCCGCATAGCCGGGGAGGCCGTTGCCGGCAGCAACGCGGACGCTTCGCGAGCCGACGTCGATGACGCGTAGCGTGAAGTTCTTGCTGTCGAGGACGTACACGGTGTCCCCCGGGCCCCGCCGGAGGTCATACACCCAGTTGAAGCGGACCGCGTCGAAGCTCACTTCGTTGGAGTCGAAGCCGGCGCGTCCGTCGCCCAATCTCTCCGTCGGTCGACCGGCTGCGTCGAATCTCCAGACGCGGCAGCCCCTGACCTCGTTCACCCAGATGAAGCCCTCGTCGTCGACGACGCAGTTGCCCATGTCGATGAGCCCGAGCTCGCGGCCGTCGACAAGGACGGACGCCTTCATCCGTTCGAGATCCACGCGGTAAAGGCGGGCATTGCCGAAGTTCGACACGGCGAGTGAGCCGTCGGGCAGGACGTCGACGTACATCGGGAACTCCAGATCCGCGGCGATGTTCTGAACCTCGCCGAACACCGGCTCGCGGGCCAGTGTCCATCGCACACCGTCGTCGCCCTCGACGAGCCCCAAGTGGTGATCCTGATGCGCGATCGCGTAGTAGCGCCCGTCTCGCGTATGGAAGCCGAAGTGCGCCAGCCTGGACTTGACGAAGTCCTCGGGCCCGAAGTGCACGACCTGTTCGACCTCCCAAGGGGCCATCGCGCGACACTACGTGACGGCTCCGTAGTTCACCGAAAGCGAATCCGTGCCTTGACGGATTTCGAGCGACGCAGTCGCCGGGACGATGAAGCATCCGTCTAGCAAGGAGGTCAGTCGATGCCTGACACGCTCACGATCACGGACAATCGCACGGGCCGCTCGTTCGACGTGCCGATCGAGGACGGAGCGATCTATGCCACCGCGCTGAAGCAGGCGAAGGCCGCAGACGACGACGTCGGCCTGCGGAGTTACGACCCGGCGTTCCTCAACACCGCATCGGTCCGCAGCGCAATCACCTACATCGACGGCGACCGCGGCATCCTTCGCTACCGCGGCTATCCGATCGAGCAGCTCGCGCAGCAGAGCACGTACCTGGAGACGGCATACCTGCTCGTCTTCGGTGAGCTGCCGACGAACGCAGAGCTCGCCCGCTGGTCGGACGAGGTCACGCATCACACGTTCCTGCACGAGAACGTCAAGAGCCTGATGCAGGGATTCCGGTACGACGCTCACGCGATGGGCATGCTCGTCAGCGTCGTGGCAGCCCTGTCGACGTTCTATCCCGAAGCGTCGAAGGTCGACGATCCGCGGATTAGGATGCAGCAAGTTGTGCGGCTGATCGCAAAGGTGCCGACGATCGCAGCGTGGTCGTACCGGCACAGCCGCGGGCTTCCGTACGTCTATCCGGAGAACGACCTCGGCTTCGTCGCGAACTTCCTGTCGATGATGTTCCGCATCGCCGAGCCGAGGTACCTCGCCGAGCCGGCGATCGAGCGTGCGCTCGAGGTGCTCTTCATCCTGCATGCCGACCACGAGCAGAACTGCTCGGCGAACGCGATGCGCTCGATCGGGTCGAGCAAGGTCGATCCGTACTCGGCGCTCGCGGGCGCCGCGGCCGCGCTCTACGGACCGCTGCACGGCGGCGCGAACGAGGCGGTGCTGAAGATGCTCACGGAGATCGGTGACGCCAAGCGGATCCCCGAGTTCATCGCCCGCGTCAAGGCCGGAGAGGGCCGGCTGATGGGCTTCGGCCATCGGATCTACAAGAACTACGACCCGAGGGCGAAGATCATCAAGCAGGTCGCCGACGAGGTATTCGAAGTGACCGGACGCAATCCGTTGCTCGACATCGCGCTCGAGCTGGAGAAGATCGCGCTCGAGGACGAGTACTTCGTCAGCCGCAAGCTCTACCCGAACGTCGACTTCTACTCGGGGATCATCTACCAGGCACTCGGGCTGCCGTTGGAGATGTTCCCGGTGATGTTCGCGATCCCGCGCACGTCCGGCTGGCTCGCACAGTGGCTGGAGGGAATTGTCGATCCCGAGCAGAAGATCGCGCGTCCACTCCAGGTCTACATCGGTGCGGACGAGCGTCCGTTCGTACCGATCGACGAGCGGGTCGTGGCCACAGCGGCATCGACCGCGCGCGTCTAGGCACGGACGGCGGGGTGGGGCGGACGACGTCCGCCCCACCCCCGAGCGGTAGCCTCGCTCGGTCATGCAACGGAGCCCCAGGAGCGACGTCGTCGTGGTCGGCGGCGGAATTGTGGGCGCCGCCGCGCTCTACTACCTCGCCGAGCTTGGTTGCAATCGAATGCTGCTGCTCGAGCGCGACACCCTCGGGTCCGGCTCCACCGGCCACTGCGCGGGCGGAGTTCGCACGCTCTTCTCCGACGAGCTGAACGTGCGGATCGGCCTCGAATCGATTCGCAGGCTGCAGCGCTTCGAGAGTGAGGTCGGAGAGCCGCTCGATCTCAAGCTCTGGGGATACCTGTTCCTCCTGACGGACCCGGCCGATGTCGGGCAATTCGAAGCGGCGATCGAGCTCCAACAGCGATACGGGATCGATTCGCGACTTCTGTCCGCCACTGAGGCGCGTGAGCGCGTGCCACAGCTCGCAGTCGATGACGTGCTCGCCGCAGCCTTCTGTCCGTTCGCCGGCTACGTAACGCCCGAGCTCGTCGTGCAGGGTTACGTGCGGCGTGCCACGGAACACGGCGCCCGGGTCGAGCAGTCGTGTCCGGCGACGCGAATCGTCCTCGACGATGACCGCGTCGTAGGCGTCGAGACGCCGAACGGCGTGATCGAGACAGAGCGTGTGATCTGTGCCGCAGGTGTCTGGTCACGCGAGCTGGCCGCGACGGCAGGTGTCGATCTGCCGGTCGAACCCGAGCGTCGCTGGATGTTCTTCACCGAGGATGCGCCCGATTTCCCGCGCGAGCTTCCGCTGACGATCGACTTCTCCACCGGCTTCTACTTTCACCGAGAGGGAGGTGCGCTCGCGTTCGGCGGCCGTCAGCAGTCGCTCGAGCAGCTCGCCCCATTCGCCGTGCACCGCGTTCCGAGCCTCGAAACGATGGGCGTGCGCTCGAGTTGGTCGGGCTACTACGAGCTCAGCCCTGACCACAACGCTATCGTCGGGGCGGCCGAAGTGCCGTCGGGGTTCTTCTATGCGACCGGCTTCTCCGGACACGGCTTCCAGCAGGGACCGCTGATCGGCGAGCACCTTGCGGAGCTCGCCCTCGGACTCGAGCCGACTTTCGATCTCACGCCCTTCTCGCTCGATCGCTTCGCAGAAGGCAACGAGCGCACAGAGCAACACGTCGTCTAGGGCAATCTCTGCGGCCTATCGCCCGAGTCTGGCAGCGCCCCTGAGTGCGGATGGTGTCTGGCACCCGACGATTGCGGGTGCCTCGTGGATCAGGTCGTCGTTCGTGAGCGCCTCGACCCTGAAGAGGGCGAAGTCTGTGCGGCGGGTGATGTTGCTCTCGAGGATCGGATCGCCCACGTGCCGACTCCAGACGGGGAGGCCTTGGCTCTCGCCCTCCTCGAGGTCGCTGCCGCGCACGACCGTCCAGAGCGTGTCGCTGGCGAAGATGCGCCGCGTCGCCTCGACCTGGTCGTCGATGTCGGCGACGCGCGCCGTGCGTGCGACCCAAGCCAGCGCCCTGTCCTTCAACGTCCAGCGGAAGACGTCTTGGTCGTCGCGTCTGATGTGCCAGCCACACGAGAAGACCAGGCGCGCTCCGGGCGGAGCGGAGTCGAGCACCGCCTGGGCCGTTCCGGAGGCATAGTGGCGCATCCCCCACGGGACCAGCACGACCAGCACGCCGTCGCAGCCGGCGACCGCACGCCGAATCACCTCGGCGTCGTCGGTTGCCCCCGCGATGACCGTGATCCGCCCCTTGTAGCGTTCGAGCTTCCCGACGCTCTTCTCCCGGCAAACGCCCACGACGTCGTCGCCGCGGTCGAGCGCGTGCTGAACCATGTACCGGCCCAGCTTCCCGGAGGCGCCGACGACGCAGACCTTCATCCGCGAAGGCTTGCAGTCGTGACGACCGCGGGGCTGTCTCAGGTGCTCGGAGCGCTGGGGGTCGCCGACGTGGTCGGCCCGACGTTGCGGTCGAGTGTGGTGTCGTCGAAGGAGGTGGGGTCCTCGACGGGCTCGATGTGGGTGAAGACGGTGCTGTGCGGAAGCGCCGTTCTCACGTCGGCTTCGATGCGTTCGAGGAGCTCGTGTCCGTGTTGGATCGTCCAGCGGCCCGGGACGAGCACGTGCATGGAAACGAAGGAGCGGCGTCCGGCCTGGCGGTTGCGGACTGCGTGGAAGGTGATGCCTTGGTTGCGGTAGCGGGCGAGCGCCGCGTCGAGGGCCGCCTGGTCCTCGGCGGAGAGGGCATGGTCCATAAGGCCGCCGCTCGAGCGCTGCACCAGGTGGATGCCGGTGAGGACGATGTTGGCGGCGACGGCGAGCGCGATCAGCGGGTCGAGCCGCTCCCAGCCCGTGAGGGCGACGACCGCGACGCCCGCGATGACGCCGACGGAGGTCCAGACGTCGGTGAGGAGGTGACGGCCGTCGGCCTCGACCGTGATCGAGCGGTGGCGTCGGCCGGCCCGCACGAGGGTGAGCCCGACGAGCAGGTTGATCAACGAGGCGCCCGCGGAGACGGCGAGGCCGACGCTGACGTCTTCCAGCGGGACGGGGTGGAGCAATCGCCGCACCGCCACCCAGGCGATCGAGGCGGCGGCGACCATGATCAGGCCGCCCTCGACACCGGCGGAGAAGTACTCGGCCTTCTCGTGGCCGTACATGTGCTGCTCATCCGCCGGCAAAGTCGCCCAGCGCACGACGATCAGCGCGATCAGCGCGGCGGCGAGGTTGACGATCGACTCGAGCGCATCAGAGAGCAGCCCGGTCGAGCCGGTCAGCCGCCAGGCAAGCATCTTCAACGCGATCGTCGCCAGCCCGGCTCCGACCGACAACAGCATCAGCCGGGTCAAGAGTCGCCGCTGCGGCGCGAGCTCCTCCATACCGCCCAGCGTACGCGCCCAGCGCGAACGCACTTGACAAATCGACAATCTTCGATACATTTAAGGATGTCGATACGTGGAGGGTGCGGGATGCGGTCTCTATCCGAGAAGACGTGCGGGCTGGTGTGGGCCTGATGGTGGCGGTCGAGACGCCGGTGGCCTGTTGCGCGCCGCTGGGCGCTCCTACCCTGGACGAGGAGGAGGCGCTGGCGACGGCGGAGTTGTTCAAGGCGCTCGGGGATCCGGCGCGGGTGCGGATCGTCAATCTGCTTGCCACGGCGCGAGGGCCTGTCTGTGCCTGTGACCTGTACGAGCCGCTCGGCCTGTCGCAGCCGACGGTGTCCCATCATCTGAAGAAGCTCACCGACGCGGGTTTGCTCGAGCGCGAGCAGCGCGGCAAGTGGGCCTATTTCGCACTCGAGCGCGAGGCGATCGAGAAGCTGGCTGCGGTCGCCGACCTCAAGGAGGTGTGTTGCTGATGTCGACCACGGCTGATCAGTTGCGGGAGGAGGTTCGCCGGCGCTACGCGGAGTCCGCTCGCACCGTCGCGGAGGGGGCAGAAGGTTGTTGCGAAAGCGGTGAGTGTTGCGCGGAGCCGGGGGTCGACGGCCCCAGCTTCGTCGAGGCGTTCTACGACGCCGAGCAGCGGGGCGAACTGCCGGCAGCGGCCGTGCTCGCTTCGCTCGGCTGCGGCAACCCGACCGCGGTCGCCGACCTGCACGCGGGCGAGGTCGTGCTCGACCTCGGCTCGGGCGGCGGCATCGACGTGATCCTTTCGGCGAAGCGGGTCGGCCCGAGCGGGACCGCGTACGGGCTCGATATGACCGATGAGATGCTCGCGCTCGCGCAGCGGAACGCGCACGCCGCGGGTGCAGCGAACGTGCACTTTCTGAAGGGTGTGATCGAGCAGATCCCGCTGCCGGCAAACTCCGTCGACGTCGTGATCTCGAACTGCGTGATCAACCTCGCGACGGACAAGGCTGCGGTGCTCAGCGAGATCGCGCGCGTGCTCAAGCCGGGCGGCCGCATCGGTGTCAGTGACATCGTCGCCGAGGACCATCTGAGCGTGGATGACCGTGCCGAGCGCGGCTCCTACGTCGGCTGCATCGCCGGCGCCCTCTCCAAGAGCGAGTATCTCGCCGGCTTGAAGGCGACCGGCTTCGAGGACATCAGCGTCGAGTTCACACACGAGGTCGCAGACGGCATGCATGGCGCGATCGTCAAGGCGCGGAAGGCCGCGATCTCCTGACGGGTCGTTACCGATGACGTGGCATCGTCGCGCCGCGATCCTTCGGAGTGATGGGCCGGATACTGAGGCTGTGTGCCGTTTCGCTGCTGGTCGTCGCCTGCGGAGGTGTCGCGCCGACGACGTCTATCGGTGCGCAAACGGCGACGATCACGATCTACGCACCCCGTGGAAATCCCGGTGTGAGCTGCACGCGCGTATTCCCGTTGCAGCGCAGGATCAAAGGAGCGGCGGTGCTCGCGGGCGCGATGCGGGCGCTCCTGGCCGGGCCGACGACGGCGGAGCGGCGTCGCGGCTACGGCGGTTGGTTCTCGGCGAAGACGGCGGGCTACCTGCGTTCGGTCCGGCTCCGCTCGGGAGTCGCGTACGTCGATTTCCGCAACTTCTCCGGGGTGATCCCGAACGCGTCGTCGTCGTGTGGGAGCGCGCTTCTGCTCGCGCAGCTGAATCGAACGGCGCTGCAGTTTCGGGCCGTCAGGCGTGCGATCTACTCCTTCAACGGGAGCACGAAGGCGTTCTACGAGTGGCTTCAGCGCGCGGCGCCCGCGCGCGCGGCTGCGGCGAGCCGACCACGACCCAGCCTCGCGATCGAGAAGGCAGCCTTTGATCGAGCAGCGCGGACGGTCGACCTTCGTTTGCGCATCTGCTTCAGCTCAGGGCCGCGTGCGGCGATCTCGGTGAGCGAGCGTCGAACACGTCGCGGCGACGTGCAGGCAGTGAACCGGTGGACGGTCCCGCGGGCAAAGGAGCCTACGGACATCTCTGCGTTTTCCTGCCGTCCCGCTTGGCGGGTGAACTGGTTGCTGAAGCCCCGCCTGGCCGGCCCGAGAACCTACACGGTCGCCCTCCGCGTACGAGACGCGTATGGCACGTGGACGCCGCAGGTTGCGTTCAGCGTCACGTCGCCGTAGTCGGCTCGCTTGTTACGCGCGCACGCGCGAGTACCAGATTGTCGTACTTCAGCCCTGGGCTTTGATGAAGGTGACCAGGGCCGCCACCTCAGGCGGCTTGTTGTCCAGGCCGAAGCTCGACACCGCCCCCGTCATCAAGCCTTTTTGGTAGCCCTTGACGATGTCGGCGTCGGGGTCGGTGATCGCCTTCGCCAAGTAGGCATCGTCCGCGGTCAGCGTGCGCCCGTCGGCGAGCTGCACGCAGCTGCCCGCGAGGCTCTCGAGGGTGCGCCCGACGCTTTGCGAGCCGTCGAGCGAGTGGCAGCTGGCGCAGCCGTCGGCGGTGAAGAGCTGCTTGCCCCGGACGGCGGCAGCGCCGCTCGCCGGCGTGGTGGTCGTCTTGGCCGGGGTGGTGGTTGTCTTCGCCGGAGGGGATGGAGCCGGGGCTGAAGCGCTGGGCTGCGCATGCTTGCGGTGATAGCCGATCTCGTAGGCCCCGACGAGCAGGCCGAGCACGATCGCGCCCGCGACGAGGCCGCCGACGAGCCAGCGAACGAGTCCGTCGCTCGACGCCGGTTCAGCCAGCTATGTCCCTCCTACGCCGGCCGCGTACATCACGGCCATGCCGACGGC
>DATIDT010000064.1:0-31238 GCA_035456125.1 Gaiellaceae bacterium | reverse complement strand
AGAGGCCCTGGGGGCGGATCACGAGCACCGTCAAAAGAATCGCCAGCGCGGTCGGCAGGCGCAGCTCCGCGCCGACGAACGCGACGTAGCGGCCGAGCAGGTTCACGAGCACGCCGAGCGTCAGCCCCCCGACGACCGCGCCGACCGGGCTGTCGATCCCTCCCAGGACCGCCGCCGCGAACGCGTAGATCAGGATGACGAGCATCATGTTCGGGTCGAGGAACGTCGTCGGAGCGGCCATCATCCCGGCCACCGCGCCGAGCGCGGCAGCGAGCCCCCAACCGATCGCGAGCATCCATCCGACGCGTACGCCGAGCAAGCGGCTCGCGCCGGGATTGACTGCTGCCGCGCGCATTGCGAGCCCGAGGGTCGTGAACCTGAAGAAGAGCCACAGCACGAGCACCGTGGCGAGGCAAACGCAGAATGTGCCGACGTCCTGCAGGGAGATCGCGACGCCGGCGACGTCGACCGTGCGATTCGGAAACGGACTGTCGAATGCCTTGACCTCGGACCCCCAGATCCAGCCGGTGAGCCCGTTGATCGCTATGAGCATCCCGATCGTCACGATCACAATGACGATCTCAGGGCGATTCTCGACCGGCCGGATCACCACGCGCTCGACCGCGAGGCCGCCCGTGAACGCGATCACGAGCGTGAGCACGAATGCCGGCCAGTACGGCAAACCGTGCTGCATCAGCATCCACGCGATGTACGTGGTGAACGTCGCCATCTCGCCCTGCGCGAAGTTGATGACGTCGGTCGCCCGGTAAATCAGGACGAGTGCAAGCGCGAGGCTCGCGTAGATCGCGCCTGACGCGAGACCGCTCGTGATCTGCTGGAAGAACTCTGGCCAGGTGAACGCGAGCACGGCCTAATACCCGAGGTAGGACCTGCGCACGCCTTCATGGCGGCGCAGCTCGTCGCTGGACCCTTCGATCGCGACATTGCCGACCTCGAGCACGTATGCGCGCGCGGAGCTCTCGAGCGCAAGGTTCGCGTTCTGCTCGACGACGAGGACGGTCAAGCCTTCCCCCTCGTTGAGGCGGCGTACGACGGCAAAGAGCTCCTGAACAACCGTCGGCGCAAGCCCCAGGGAAGGCTCGTCCAGCAACAGGAGCCGTGGACGAGAGACGAGAGCCCGCGCAAGGGCCAGCATCTGCTGCTCGCCGCCGCTCAACGTGCCGGCCTGCTGGTGTCTTCGGCGCTCGAGCCACGGGAAGTAGCCGAAGACGCGGGGCGCCTCCTGCTTGATCGTCCGCCGCTCGCCGCGCACATACGCGCCCATTCGGAGGTTTTCCCAGACAGAGAGCTCCGCAAAGAGCCCTCGGCCCTCCGGTACGTGGGCGATGCCGAGCTTCGCGAGGGCGTCCGGCGCTCGCCGGACGATCGACCTCCCCCCATAGCGAATGTCGCCGCTGGTCCGGACCGTGCGCGAGACCGCTCGTAGCGTCGTCGTCTTCCCCGCGCCGTTGGCGCCCAGGAGCGCAACGATCTCGCCCTCGCCGACGTGGAGCGAGACCCCGTGTAGCGCGCTGATCGGCCCGTACCGCGCGGCGACGTCGTCGAGTTCGAGCAGCGCGCTCATGCCGCCCGGCTGTCCGAGCCGAGATACGCCTCGATCACCACCGGATCCGTCCTGACCTCGTGCGGTGTTCCCTCCGCGATCTTGCTGCCGAAGTTGAGGACGTGCACGCGGTCGCAGATCGACATCACGAGGTTCATGTGGTGCTCGACGAGCAGAATCGTGAGGTCACGTTCGTCGCGGATCTGTCGGATCAGCGCACCGAGCTCCGATACCTCCTCGTGATTCAGACCTCCCGCCGGCTCGTCGAGCAGCAGCAGCGTGGGTCGCGCGGCGAGCGCCCGTGCGATCTCGATTCGCTTGAGCGTGCCGAAGGGCAAGCCCGCAGCCTCGCGCTCGGCGATGTCGCCGAGCGACAGGTGCTCGAGCGTCTGCCGCGCCTCTGCCTCGCTCCCCCGGTGCGCGAACGGCCGCCAGCGCGAGTGCGCGCCGACGAGCACATTCTCGAGGACCGTCATCGACGGGAAGAGGGCGACATTTTGGAACGTGCGCGCGATCCCGCGGCGGACGATCCGGTGCGGCGGAGTGCGAGCGAGGTCCTTGCCGTCGAAGACGATGCGGCCCTCATTCGGCTTGTACAGCCGCGTGACCAGGTTGAACAGCGTCGTCTTGCCGGCGCCGTTCGGGCCGATCAAGCCGCCGATCTGTCCCCGCTCCAGCTCCAGGGAGACGTCGCTCAGCGCGAGGATGCCGCCGAATCGACGCGTGACGTCCTCTACCGCCAAGAGCGCCATCGGATGCGCGGATGATATGACCGTCGGAGCGCGCCCATGCGTTTCGACGGCACTCAGGTTCAAAACGAGATCTACGTCAGCGGCGAATCGCCGTGGCCGATCGGCGCCGACGACTGGGAGGCGCGCGCGGCAGAGCAACTCGCTCCGGGGCCGCTCGGCTACATCGCCGGCGGCGCAGGTGCCGAGTCGACGATGCGCGCGAACCGCGAGGCATTCGAGCGCCGGCGCCTGCGTCCGCGCATGCTCGGCGCGCACAGCGAGCGTGACCTTGCCGTCGAGGTGCTCGGCACGCCGTCGCCGTTCCCCTTCCTCCTCGCGCCCGTCGGCGTGCTCAGCATCGCCCATCCCGACGGCGAGCTGGCGCCGGCGCGCGCCGCCGCCGGCGCACGCGTCCCGTTCGTCCTCTCCACCGCCGCGTCGCACTCGATCGAGGAGATCGCCGAGGCGATGGGCGACGCGCCGCGCTGGTTCCAGCTCTACTGGGTCAGCAACCGCGACGTCGTCGCGAGCCTCGTGCGCCGCGCCGAGGCGGCCGGGTACGCGGCGATCGTCGTCACCCTCGACACGCTCATCCTCGGCTGGCGCCCGCGCGACCTGCGCAACGCGTACCTGCCGTTCCGCGACGGCGAGGGAATCGCGCAGTTCACGAGCGATCCCGTCTTTCGCGAGCTCCTGCCCGACGAGAAGGACCCGCTCGTCGCAGCCGGGACGATGCTGGCGATGTTCCCGAACCTCGCGCTGCAATGGGACGACCTCGCGTACCTGCGCGAGCTCACGTCGCTGCCGGTGCTCGTCAAAGGCGTGCTCACCGGCGAGGACGCGGTGCGCGCGCTGACGGCCGGCGTCGACGGGATCATCGTCTCGAATCACGGTGGGCGTCAGGTCGACGGCGCCGTCGCGGCGCTGGACGCGCTCGAGGAGGTGCGCGCGGCGGTCGGCCCCGAGGCGACCGTCCTCGTGGACGGCGGCATCCGCGGCGGTGCCGACGTCGTCAAGGCGATGGCCCTCGGCGCGAGCGCGGTGCTCGTGGGACGTCCGTACGTGTACGCGCTTGCGGTGGGCGGCGAGGAGGGAGTCGCCGCACTGATCGAGCAGCTTGCGGCGGAGACCGACGTGACCCTCGCGCTGATGGGCGCGCGCTCCGTGAGCGAGCTCGACTCCTCGTGGATCGCGGAATCGTCCTGAGCGCGCCGGGCGCGGTCGCGCTCGAGGAGATCGTCGTCGACGAGCCGGAGCCTGGCGAGGTGCGTGTTCGACTCGAGGCCAGCGGCGTTTGCGGCACGGACCTCCACGTGGTCGAGGAGGACGGCTGGGGCCATCCGCTGCCGGTCCTGCTCGGGCACGAGGGCGCGGGAACGATCGACGCGGTCGGCCCGGATGTCGAAGGGCTCGCCGTCGGCGATCGAGTTGTTCTCGGCTGGCACACAGCATGCGGCGAGTGCGAGCGGTGCGCACGCGGCCTGCCGAGACAGTGCAAGCAGCCGCCCGCCGCACGGGGCCGACTGCACCGGGCCGGCGGCGCAGTCCTCTCGCCCGTGCTCCGAACCGGGACGTTCGCGACGCGGACCGTCGTTCCGGCCGTTGCCGCGGTGAAGGTGCCCGGCGAGCTTCCGCTCGAGCAGGCGTGCCTGATCGGCTGTGCGGTCGCAACCGGCGTGATGGCCGTGCTCGAAACCGCCCAGGTTCCCGAAGGAGCGAGCGTCGCTGTGATCGGGTGCGGTGCGGTCGGCCTTTCGGTCGTGCAGGGGGCGCGCATCGCCGGCGCAGCGCGGATTCGCGCGATCGATCTCGACGCGGCGAAGCAGCAGCGCGCACTTGAGTTCGGCGCGACCGACGTCGGCGAGGGGCCGGTGGACTTCGCCTTCGACGTGGTCGGCCGCCGCTCCACGTTCGAGCTGGCGCTGAAACTGCTGCGCGGCGGCGGCACGGCGGTGCTGATCGGCCTCTCGCCGGCCGGCGAGAAGGCGGAGCTCGAGCTGCCGCGCTTCTTCGCCAAGCGCATCACGATCCGGGCCTCGCACGGCGGCGACCACCTGCCCCACGAGGACTTTCCGCGGCTCGTACAGTGGGCGCTCGACGGAAATCTCGACCTCGCCGGCATGGTCACGAACCGGATCGCCCTGGAGGACGCGCCGCGCGCGCTCGACGAGCTCAGGTCGGCCCCGGACCTGATCCGCTCCGTGATCGTGGTCTAATTCCACGCGGTGGACCTGCGCGACAGCCCGGACGAAGCCGCCTTTCGCGAGCGCGTCCGCTCCTGGCTGGCGGACAACCTCCCCGCGGAGGCGGGGCCGGAGTGGAGCCGGAGGCTCTACGACGCCGGCTTCGCCGGCCTGACCTGGCCCGAGGAGTACGGCGGACGCGGCGAGCCCTACAGCCACCAGGCAATCGCGCTCGAGGAGTTCGCGAAGGCGGGTGCGCCGAATCACATGAACGTGATCGCGCTCGGCATGGCCGGGCCGACGATCATGGTCCACGGCACCGAAGAGCAGAAGCGGCGCTACCTGCCGCTGATGCTCTCGGCGGAGGAGGTGTGGTGCCAAGGCTTCTCGGAGCCGGGCGCGGGCTCCGACCTGTCCGCGGTACGGACGCGTGTCGAGCCGAACGGTGACGGCTTCGTCGTCAACGGCCAGAAGGTGTGGTCGTCGCTGGCGCACCTCGCCGACTTCTGCATCCTGCTCGGCCGCAGCGACCCGGATTCGCAGCGCCATGCGGGCCTGACGTACGTGATCGTGGACATGCATGCTGCGGGCGTCGAGGTGCGCCCGCTCCGCCAGATCACGGGCGAGGCCGAGTTCAACGAAATCTTCCTCGACGACGTGCAGGTCCCCGCAGAGAACCTGCTCGGGGAGATCGGCGGCGGCTGGCAAGTGGCGATGACGACGCTCCTGCACGAACGCGGCACGCTCGGCTTCGCGCTCACCGGCGTGCTCGACGCGCAGGTGCAGCGCCTGGTCGCGCTCGCGAAGGAGCGCGCCGCCGACGACCCGATCATCCGCGACCGCGTGGCCCAGGAGTGGATCGAGCTGCAGGCGCTGAAGCTGACGAACTACCGCTCGCTGACGACGCTGATGCAAACCGGCATCCCGGGCCCGGAGGGCTCCGGCTCGAAGCTGCACTGGTCCGAGCAGAACCAGCGCCTGACCAAGCTCGCGCTGGAGATCCTCGGCGGCGAGGACGACGGCTACTGGGGCTACCAGCAGCTGCGCAGCCGCGGCAACACGATCGAGGCGGGCACGAGCGAGATCCTGCGGAACATCATCGCCGAGCGCGTGCTCGGTCTGCCGAGGTCACGCTGATGCAGTTCGCATTCACCGAAGAGCAGGAGCTGCTGCGCCGTGAGGCACGCGACGTGCTCGCCAACGGCGGCTGGGGCCGCGACGAGCTGGCGGAGCTCGGGTTCCTCGACCGCGCTGTGCTGTTCGAGGAAGCGGGCCGCGCGAACCGAGGCGAGGAGTTCTTCGACCCGGCTGCGCCGGAGCACGAGCGGCTCGCGGCACTCGCGCTCGAGGCGGCAGGCATTGCGCAGCGGGCCCTCGAGCTCGGAGTCGAGCATGCGAAGACGCGCGTGCAGTTCGACCGTCCGATCGGCGTCTATCAGGCGGTCTCGCATCCGCTCGCGGACACGTACGTCGAGTCGGAGCTCGCGCGATCGCTTGCGTACTGGGCCGCGTGGTGTGTTGCCGAGAACGACGAGCAGGCTGCAGTCGCAGTCGCCTCGGCGAAGAGCTACGCCGGCGACACAGCCGTCGCCGCGTGCGAGCGTGCCATCCAAGTGCTCGGCGGCACCGGCTTCACGTGGGAGCACCCGTTGCACACGTTCTACAAGCGCGCGCTGTCGATCCAGGCGTACGGCGGCTACCCGCGCGAGCTGCGCGCCAGGGTGGCAGCCTGGTTGCTCGACTGATGCGCACCGCGCTCGTGACGGGCGCATCGTCGGGGATCGGTGCAGCGTGCGCGCAACGGCTGGTGGCACGCGGCTGGCGCGTGTTCGCCGGAGTGCGCCGTGAGGGCGATGCACCGCGCGGCACCCACGAGATGCTGCTCGACGTCACGGACGAAGCAGAGATCCGCGCCGCCTCGCAGCAGATCGAGGCTCTCGATGCACTCGTCAACAACGCCGGCATCGCAATCGCGATGCCGCTCGAGTTCGTCCCGCTCGACGAGCTCCGGCGCCAGCTCGACGTGAACGTCGTCGGACAGGTGGCGGTGACGCAGGCGTTCCTCCCGCACCTGCGACGCTCGCGCGGCCGCATCGTCTTCGTCGGCTCGATCGCAGGCAGGAGCGCGCTGCCGTTCCTGGGCGCGTACGCGGCGTCGAAGCACGCGCTGTCGGCGATCGCCGACTCGCTGCGTATCGAGCTGCAGCCGTTCGGCATCGCGGTCGCGCTCGTCGAGCCGGGCACGATCAGGACACCGATCTGGGAGAAATCGGCGGCCGTCGCCGATTCGCTCGCGAACGGCGCGCCGCAGGAGCTGCGCACGCTCTACGGACAGCGCATCGCCGCATTCCGGCGCGTCGCAGCCAAGCGCGGCGCGGGGGGTGCGGACGCTGACGCCGTCGCGCGCGCCGTCGAGGAGGCACTGACGCGCGGGCGACCGCGCACGCGCAAGCTCGTCGGCCGCGACGCCAAGCTGCGCTCCGGTGTCGAGCGGCTGCCCGACCGCATCCGCGATTCGGTGTACGAACGCATTCTGTTGCGCTAAAAGGAGGTCTGCGATGGACGGCCTGATGATGGACTACCAGCTCACGCTGCCGACCATCCTCCGACGCGCCGAGGACTACTTCGGCGGCAAAGACGTCGTCACCCGCCTGCCCGACAGGTCGTTCCACCGCTACACGTACGCGGACATGACGCGACGCGCAAAGCAGCTCGCCGCGGCCCTGCAGAAGCTCGGGCTCGAGCGCGGCGACCGCGTCGCGACGCTGTGCTGGAACCACTACCAGCACCTCGAGGCCTACTTCGGGATCCCCTGTGGCGGCTTCGTGCTGCACACGCTCAACCTGCGGCTGCACCCGCACGACGTCGGCTACATCGCGCTGAACGCCGGCGACCGGGCGCTCATCGTCGACGCGAGCCTGATGCCGCTCGTCGAGCAGTTCGTCGCGCGGACGAAGATCGAGCACGTCTTCGTCGTCGAGGACTCGTACGAGGAGCTGCTCGCGTCGGCGGACGCGGACGAGTGGAGCGATCCCGAGCTCGAGGAGAACGAAGCGGCGGCCATGTGCTACACGAGCGGGACGACCGGGCTGCCGAAGGGCGTCGTCTACTCGCACCGCTCGACCGTGCTGCACACGCTCGGCGTGGCGGCCGCCAATCCCCTCGGCCTCGGTCTCTCCGAGCAGGACGTGCTCCTACCGGTCGTCCCGATGTTCCACGCGAACGCGTGGGGCTATCCGTACGTCGCGGCGATGCAGGGCGCGAAGCAGGTCTTCCCCGGTCCGCATCTCGACCCGGAGAGCCTGCTCGAGGATTTCGAGCGGGAAGGAGTGACCTGGACCGCCGGCGTCCCGACGATCTGGCTCGGAATCCTGCAGCTGCTCGACGCGCAGCCGGGCAAGTGGGACCTGTCGCGGATGAAAGGCATGCTCGTCGGCGGCTCGGCCGCGCCGCGCGCAATGATTGCCGGCTTCCAGGAGCGGCACGGGCTGCGTGTCTGCCACGGCTGGGGGATGACGGAGACCTCGCCGGTCGCGTCGATGGCCGCGCTGCCGGGCGAGCTCGCCCACGCCGACCGCGATACGCAGTGCGACTACATCGCGATGCAGGGCATCCCCTTGCCGCTCGTCGAGCTCCGCGCCCGCGGCGTCGACGGCAAGGAGATCCCACGCGACTGCGAGACGATGGCCGAGCTGGAGGTGCGAGGCCCGTGGGTCGCAGCCGCGTACTACGACACGCCCGGTTCGTCGGAGCGCTGGGCCGAGGACGGCTGGTTCCGGACGGGTGACATCGTCTCCTTCGACCCGCACGGACACATCCAGATCAAGGATCGCTCGAAGGACGTGATCAAGTCGGGCGGCGAGTGGATCTCGTCGGTCGACCTCGAGAACGCGCTAATGGCGCACCCGGCGGTGGCGGAGGCGGCCGTGATCGCCGTCGCCGACGAGAAATGGCAGGAGCGCCCGCTCGCCGTCGTCGTGCTGAAGCAGGGGGCATCCGCGACCGCGGAGCAGCTGCGCGAGTTCCTCGCGCCGAACTTCGCGAAATGGTGGCTACCGGACAAGGTCGTCTTCGTCGAGGAGATCCCGAAGACGGCCGTGGGCAAATTCAAGAAGACCGCGCTCCGCGAGCAGTTCGCAAGCCAGCCGGTTGCCTGAGCGGCAGCGCAGCTGGGTGGAGTCAGCGCCCGTGGCTCCGCATGTCTGGGTCACGCTGGGCTACCGGGGGATCGAGCAGGCCGGCGGCGAGGCCGTGATCGAGTGGGATGCGCCGGTCGAGTACTGCTTTCACGGATCGTCCGGGCCGATCGTGCACGGCGGGCTCGTGACGACGCTGCTCGACACCGCCATGGGCGGCGCCTGCCACTCGCTCCTCGAGGGCGGCGAGACGTTTCTCACCGCCGACCTCTACTCCGAGTTCTTGCGACCGACGCGCCCCGGGACGCTGCGCGCGACCGGTCGGGTCGTCCACCGCACGAAGCGGACGATGTTCTGCGCGGCCGATCTGCACGACGCCGACGGGAAGCACCTCGCGAGCGCGCGCTGCACTCAGGTCCTGCTGTCCGAGCGCTAGGAGACCTTGATCAGCGCCTTGCCGCGGTTGGCGCCCTGGAGCATGCCGATGAACGCACGCGCCGCGTTCTCGAGCCCGTCCGTGACTTCCTCCCGCCAGCGCAGGTCGCCGCTCGCGACCCAACGGGCGAGCCGCGCGAGACCCTCGTTGTACCGGGACGCGTAGTCGGTGACGAGAAAACCCTCCATCCGCGCGCGGAAGACGATCAACAGTCCAGGGTGGAAGGAAGGCTCGGGCCGCTGCTCGTTGTACTGGGAGACCTGGCCACAGATCACGATGCGCGCGCCGAGGTTCAGGCGGCGATGTACCGCCTGCGAGATCTCCCCGCCGACGTTGTCGAAGTAGACGTCGACCTGCTCGTCGCGCAGGGCGGCGGCGACGTCCTCGTTCTTGTAGTCGATCGCCGCGTCGTAGCGGTACACCTCGGTCAGGGTGCGCGCCTTCTCCGGGCCACCAGCGATCCCGACGGCGCGACAGCCCGCGAGCTTCGCGAGCTGGCCTGCGACCTGGCCGACCGCGCCGGCCGCGCCGGACACGACGACCGTATCGCCGGCCCGCGGCTGCCCCACGTCGAGGAGCCCGAAATAGGCCGTCAGGCCGGTTGCGCCCAGCACGTGCAGGGCGAGCGTCGGCGGCTCGAGGCCCGGCGGGACGCGTCGCAGCGAGCCGCCGCGCGCGGCCGCGTACTCCTGCCAACCGAGCTGCCCGACGACGACGTCGCCCGGCGCGAAGCGTCCGTCGTTGCTCTCGACGACCTCGCCGAGGCTCTGCGAGGTGATCACGTCGCCCAGCTCGAGCGGCTGCGCGTAGCTGCGCGCCTCGCTCATGCGCCCGCGCTGATACGGGTCGACCGACGCGTAGCGGATGCGCACGAGTGCCTCGCCCGTGCCCGGAGCGGGAACCTCCACCTCGTCGAGCGTAAAGTCCGACTCCTTCGGAAGGCCGTCCGGTCGCGCGGCGAGCGTGACCCGTCGGTTCATGCATCTAGCATCGCACTCGTGCGCCTCGGTTTCAGCATGGGCTACGCACCGCCCGGGACGAACCCGCTCGAGCTCGTCGAGCTCGCGCGGGAGGCGGAGCGGCTCGGCTATGACTCCGCCTGGGCGGCCGAGGCATGGGGCACCGACGCTGTCACCGTGCTGTCTTGGCTGGCTGCCACGACGTCGACGATCAAGGTCGGCTCCGCGATCCTGCAGATGCCTGCGCGCACCCCCGCGAACACGGCGATGACGGCGGCGACGCTCGACCTGCTCTCCGGCGGTCGCTTCTTGCTCGGGCTGGGCACCTCGGGCCCGCAGGTCGTCGAGGGCTGGCACGGACAACCGTGGGGGAAGCCGCTGACGAGGACCCGCGAGTACGTCGAGATCGTGCGCGCCGCGCTCCGGCGCGAGGCACTCGAGTATCACGGCCGCGAGCACGAGATCCCCTATGCCGGCGCCGACGCGACCGGACTGGGAAAACCGCTGAAGCTGATGCTCCGACCGTTACGGGACTCGATCCCGGTCTACCTCGCGGCGCTCAGCCCGAAGAACGTCCGCCTCGCGTTCGAGATCGCCGACGGCTGGCTGCCGATCTTCTTCTCGCCGGAACGAGCGCGCGAAGCGTTCGGCTACGAGCCGCGCGACGGCTTCGAGATCGTGCCGACGGTCCACGTCGTGCTCTCGGATGACGTCGATGCCGCACGCGACGTCCTGCGACCGATGCTGGCCCTCTACGTCGGCGGGATGGGTGCACGAGGCACGAACTTCTACAACGCGCTCGTACGGCGCTACGGCTATGAGGCCGAAGCCGAGCGGATCCAGGAGCTCTATCTCGACGGCAAGCAGCGCGACGCGATCGCCGCGGTGCCCGACGCGCTCATCGACGAGGTCGCGCTCGTGGGACCCGCGGATCGCATACGCGACCGTCTCGACGCATGGCGGGAAGCGGGCGTGACGACGCTGCTCGTCGGCACCGCCGATGTCGGCACGCTGCGCGCGATCGCCGAGCTGGCCTAGGCACAATGGCCGACATGGAACGCGAGTACGACCCGATTCACCCAGGCGGCGGGACGGACTGGCGCGGCCTGCTGCGCAAGATCTGGGCGCCCCTCGGAGCGGCAATCCTCTTCATCGCCAAGTTCGGGTTCGCCGCCGTGAAGTTCTTCAGCATCTTCATCGCGGTGGCGGGCTACGCGCTGATCTGGGGCTGGAAGTTCGCGATCGGCTTCGTCCTCCTGATCCTTGTGCACGAGCTCGGCCACTTCTTCGAGGCGCGGCGACAGGGTCTGCACTCGACGTGGCCGACGTTCATCCCGTTCTTCGGCGCCTTCGTGCTGATCAAGGACGCACCGCTCAACCCGTGGCGGAACGCGCTCGTGTCGCTGGCCGGACCTGCGTACGGCGGCGTCGGCGCTGCCGCCTGCTGGGCCGTCGCCGAGGTGTACAACTCCGACCTGCTGCGGGCGCTCGCGTATGCGGGCTTCCTGATCAACCTGATCAACTTGCTGCCGATCGGCATCCTCGACGGCGGCCAGATCTGGCGCTCGCTGCAGCTCGCGCGGCACTCGGTCGAGGCGCCGCCGGGGCAGCAGTTCGCGATGGGCAGCACGTATCCGATCGCGATACCCGGAGGCGGTTCGACGCGGGCGGTGCAGATCGGCGTGCTCTACGGCCTGCTCGCGACGCTGCTCGTGCTCGGGATGGTCGCGACGCACGTCCCGCAGCACCGTCTCTGATGGAAGACCGCAGCATCCTCTCGTCACAAGAGACGGCTGCCGACCTCGAACGCCACGTCGCGGTGATCGCGCACGAGTTTCGCGAGGGGTTCGAAACCGTCGAGCGCATCGGCCGGCCGGCCGTGACGATCTTCGGCTCGGCGCGCGTAGCGCAGGACGATCCCGCCGCCGTCAGCGCGCGCACGGTCGCCCGGGGCTTCGCCGCGCACGGCTGGGCGGTCGTGACGGGCGGGGGTGGCGGCGTGATGGAGGCGGCAAACCGCGGCGCGCGCGAGGCGGGCGGGCTTTCCGTCGGCTTCAACATCGAGCTCCCGCACGAGCAGCGCAGCAACCCGTACCTCGACATCTCGCTGACGTTCCGGCACTTCTATGCCCGCAAGACGATGTTCGTGAAGGCGGCGGAGGGCTTCGTCGTCTTTCCCGGCGGCTTCGGCACCGCCGACGAGCTGTTCGAGTCGCTCACGCTGATCCAGACGGGCAAGGTGCTCCACTTTCCGGTCGTGCTGTTCGACTCGGACTACTGGGGAGAGCTCCTGCAGTGGATCCGCGGTGAGCTGCTCGCGGACGGGATGATCTCGCCGAAAGACCTCGACCTGCTGCACGTCACTGATGACGTCGACGACGCGGTCGCCCGGGTGCTCGACTACTACGCGCGACGAGGCACTCAGCCGTCGGCGTCGCCTGCGAAGGCAGACGCGCAGTGATGCGGCTGCGCGACCTGCCGTCGGTCGACGAGCTGGCGCGAGCCGTTGACGATCCGCTGGCCGTCGACGCCGCGCGCACGGTCATCGCACGTGCACGTGCAGACATACGGGCCGGCGTGGACCCCGGAGATCTCCGCGAGCGGCTGCGCGCCGAGCTTCGCTCCGCGCGGGCACCACGCTTGCGGCGCGTCCTCAACGCCACGGGCGTCATCGTCCACACGAACCTCGGCCGCGCGCCGCTCGCCGCCGCGGCACTCGAACAGGTCGTCGACGCGGCACGCGCGTACTCGAACCTGGAGTACGACCTCGACAGAGGCGGCCGCGGGTCGCGTCAGACCCATGTCGCCGACCTCGTGCGACGACTGACCGGAGCAGAGGCCTCGCTCGTCGTGAACAACAATGCTGCCGCCGTGATGCTCGCGCTGGCCGCGCTGGCGGAGGGGCGGGAGGTGCTCGTCTCCCGCGGCGAGCTGATCGAGATCGGCGACGGCTTCCGCATTCCCGACGTGCTCGTCCGCTCGGGCGCGCGACTACAGGAGGTCGGGACGACGAACCGCACCCGCGCACGCGACTACGAGCAAGCGATCGGTCCTGAGACCGCCGTGATCCTGCGCGTGCACCAGTCGAACTTCCGCGTCGTCGGCTTCACCGAGCAGCCTCCGATCGGGGAGCTCGCCCGCGTGGCGCGCAGCCACGAGCTCGTGCTCGTCGACGACCTCGGCTCCGGCGCGCTCGTCGAAGTCGGGGACGAACCGACGCCGCGCGCGAGCCTCGCCGCCGGCGCCGACCTCGTCTGCTTCTCCGGCGACAAGCTGCTCGGCGGCCCGCAGGCGGGAATCGTCGCCGGCCGCGCCGATCTCGTCGAGCGCTTGCGGCGCCATCCGGTGCAGCGGGCGCTCCGCGCGGACAAGCTGACGCTCGCAGCGCTCGAGGGGACGCTCCGCGTCGCGCTCGAGCGTCCCGACGAGGTGCCGGTGCTGCGCATGCTGCGAGAGCCGCCCGAGGCGATCCGCACGCGCGCCGACCGACTGGCGCAGCTCGTCGACGGTGACGTCGAAGAGACGGTTGCACGAGCGGGCGGCGGCGCCCTGCCCTTGGCGGAGCTGCCGAGCTACGCCTGCGCGGTCGAGGAAGGGCTCGCGGAGAAGCTCCGCACGGCGGAGCCGCCGGTCGTCGGGATCGTCCGCGACGGCAGGCTGCTGCTCGATTGCCGCACGCTGACCGACGCCGACGTGGACGAGGTTGCACGCGCGATCGCCGCCGCGCGCGGGTGACCACCCTCTGGGACCTGATGCGCGGCGCGATGGTCACGAAGGCTCTCGGCGTCGCGGCCGACCTGAAGCTCGCCGACGAGCTCGCGGACGGGCCCCGCGAGGTCACCGAGCTGGCGCAGGCGACCGGCGCCGACGACGACACGCTCTTCCGCATCCTGCGAGCGCTGGCGAGCGAGGGCGTCTTCGCGGAGGACGAGCCCGGCCTCTACCGGAACACCGAGCTGTCGAAGGGATTGCGAGCCGACGACTGGCGCGCCTTCGGGCATCTGTTCGGCTCCGTCTTCTACGACGCGATCGGCACCCTCGACGCCCACACCTCGGAGGAGACGTTCTCGCGGCGCTTCGGCGCCGACTTCTGGGCGTGGCTCGACGCGACACCCGCCGACCGCGCCGCCTTCGACGCGGCAATGGCCGGCGGAAAGGATCGTCCGGCGGATCGACTCGCCGAGCTCCAGTGGCACGGGCGAGACGTCGTCGTGGACGTCGGCGGCGGGAACGGCGCGTTGCTGCGCGCGCTGCTGCACCGACGTCCGGAGCTGCGCGGGATCGTGTTCGACCTGCCGGAGACGGTGCGCGAGGAAGCCGCGCTCGGCGATCGCATCGACTTCGCCGCCGGCAGCTTCTTCGAGTCGGTGCCCGCCGGAGACGCCTACGTCCTGTCCGGCATCCTCCACAACTGGAACGACGACCGGGCGGCCACGATCCTGCGCACGATCAGACGAAACGCCCCGGAGCACGGGCGCCTGCTGATCGTCGAGAGCGTGCTCGAGCACGGGAACGAGCCACACGGAGCGAAGTGGCTCGACCTGCTCATGCTCGTTCTCGGCGGGCGCGAGCGGACGGAAGCGGAATGGCGCGCACTGCTCCCTGCCGCCGGTTTCGAGATCACGAGCATCGAGGACGGGCTCATCGAGGCCGCATGCCGCTGACGGTCGGAACCGCGGGCCACATCGACCACGGCAAGACGTGGCTCGTGCGCGCATTGACGGGGAAGAACACGGACCGCCTGCCGGAAGAACGCGCCCGCGGGATCTCGATCGACCTCGGGTACGCGCCGCTCGAGCTGCCGGACGGCCGCCGGCTCTCGCTCGTCGACGTCCCGGGGCACGAGCGGTTCGTCCGGACGATGGTCGCCGGCGCGACGGGCATCGACCTCTTTCTGCTCGTCATCGACGCCGGCGAGGGCGCGCGGCCGCAGACGCACGAGCACCTCGCGATCCTGCGGCTGCTCGGTGTCGAGCGCGGCGTCGTCGCCGTGACGAAGGCCGATGCCGTCGACGCCGAGACGCTCGAGCTCGCGCTCGCCGAGGCGCACGAGCTCGTGCCCACCGCGGAAGTCGTCGCCGTCAGCGCGAAGACCGGCGCCGGGCTCGACGAGCTGCGTGCCGCGCTCGGGCGCGCCGCGCGAGAGAGCGAGCGCGACGAAGCGCCGCCGCGCCTGTACGTCGACCGCGTGTTCACCCTGCGCGGCATCGGGACCGTGGCGACCGGGACGTTGTGGTCGGGCCGGATCGCAGCCGGCGACACGCTGCGCGCCGAGCCCGGCGGCCGCGACGTCCGCGTTCGCAGCGTGCACGTGCACGACCGCGCCGTCGACGCCGCCGAAGCGGGTCAGCGCGTCGCCGTTGCGCTGCCGGGCGTGGACCGGCGCGAGCTCGCGCGCGGCGACGTGCTCGTCGAGCCCGGCGCGTACACGCCGAGTTACCGCCTCGATGTCGAGCTGGAGGAGCTCGCCGGGCCTGTGCCGGCCCGCGTGCTCGTTCACCATGGGACGTCTGCGACGCTCGCGCGCGTCGTCCGCAAGGGCGACTTCGCGCAGTTGCGCCTCGCGGCACCGGTCGTCGCTGTGCGCGGCGACCGCGTCGTCCTGCGCGCCGGAACGACCGTCGGCGGCGGACGCATCGTCGATCCGGCGCCTCCCCGGCGCCCGTTCACCGGTGAGAAGCCGACGGACGACCCGGAGGCAAGGCTCTCAGCGTTGCGCCGCGAGCTCGAACGCGAGCTGGATGCCGCAGATCCGCTCGATCCGGGCGTTCCCGTCCCGCCGGATGCGCGGGAGCTCGTGCCGTTGCTCGGCCTCGAGCTCCGCGGCGCGAAGCTCTACCGGCCGGGCGTGCAGGCGACGCTCGGAGAGCGCGAACAGGAGGCGGCCGAGCTCGAGGCGCAGCTCGGCGCCGAGCCGGTGAAGGTCGCGGACGCGAAGCTCGCGCGCTTCCTGGAGGAGCACGGCCGGCTCGTTCGCGTCGGCGACGGGTATGCGATCTCGCCGGAGGCGTACGCGCAGGCACGCAACGTCCTCGTGCAGGAGCTCAAGTCCACCGGCAGCATCACGCTCGCTCGCTTCCGCGACCTGCTCGAGACCTCGCGCAAGACCGCGCAGCTGTTGCTCGAGCGCTTCGATGCCGACGGCGTCACGCGGCGTCTGGGCGACGAGCGCGTGCTCAGGCGAGCGGCGGCGCCGCGCTGAACCGGAACACGTCCGGCCGGTGATAGTGGCCGGCGGGATCGAACCGCTGGCGCGCCTCGTAGAGCCGCTGCGGGTCCAGCTCCGCGTAGAGCACGCCCTCCTCGTCCCAGAGCGGCCCGGCGAGATAGGTGCCGTCCGGCGCGAGGATGGCCGAGCCGCCGCGCCCGACGAGCTCGTCGCCGTCCGCGAGCGGCACGTAGTCGGGGTAGCTCGAGGCGCGCGCGAACACGCACGAGCTGAGAACGAAGGCGCGCGACTCCCGGGCGATGTGCCGGATCGAGTCGTGCCAGGGATCGCTGTCGTCCGCCGTCGGCGCCAGGTACACCTCCACGCCCGTCTCGTACAGCGCGAAGCGCGCGAGCGGCATCAGGTTCTCCCAGCAGATCAGACCGCCGACCTTGCCGGCGTCGGTCTGGATCGTCTCGAGGCCCGTGCCGTCGCCGAGACCCCAGACGAGCCGCTCGTGGTTCGTCGGCATGAGCTTGCGATGACGCAGCGCGAGCTCGCCGCCGGGCGAGTAGATCAGCAGCGAGTTGTAGATCGTCCCGCGCTCGAGCTCGTTGGCGCCGACCGCGAGCCACAACCCGCGCGTCCGCGCGATCTCGCCGAGGCGATCGGAATCGGGGCCGGGCAGCTCGAGCGACTCGCGCGCGAGCCGGCCGTACAGCGGCTGCGCGTTGCCGCCGTCCCACCCGGCGAGATGGCGCGCCCACCTGCTGGAGGGGTACACGGGGATGAACGTCTCCGGGAAGAGCGCGAGCCGCGCGCCGTTCGCGGCGACCTCGCCGGCGAGCGCGTCGATCTTGTCGATCGTCGCGGCGCGGTCGAAGTAGACGGACTCGGCCTGGACGCACGCGACCTTGACCGCTGACTCCATGTTCAGAGTCTAGGCCGCGAGCGAGCGCACGAGCTCGTCCTCGGCGTCGTAGTCGAAGCGGAGGTAATGCGCGCCGCGCGGCAGCACGTCGCGCCAGTCGCGCTCTCGAGTCGCCTCGACCAGCCACTCGACCTGCGGCCCGATCGCATCCGACCAGGTCGTTGCCGGCCGGTAGCCGAGCTCCTCCTCGGCGTGCGTCATGTCGACGAGGAACGGCTTCGGCACCGACCACGGCGTCCCGCCCAGCGGCGACGCCTCCGAGAGCAGGATCTCGGTGAAATCGCCGATGCGCCGTGCGATCTGCTGCACGTTCGGCGGGTCCGGGTCGCCGCAGTTGAAGACACCGGTGCGGGGCCGCGCCGCGATCAGCCGCACCAGCTCGCCCACGTTCGCCGCGGCCGTCGTGTGAAAGTGGCCGCTGCCCCGATTCGAGAGCAGGACGAACGGCCGCTGGTCGAGCTGTCGCTTGACGAAGTGCCATTCGCGCGCCATGCGGTCGCCGGGGCCGTAGATCGCGCACGGCCGGACGATCGCCGCCGGGATGCCCCCGTTCTCCAGCAGGCGGCGCTCGATCTGCACCTTCTTCGTCGAGTACGTCGCGTCGCCCGGCTCGACGGTGCGCTGCGTCTCCGCGATCGGGACCGGGAGCTCCGGGAAGTCGTCGACACCGGTCGCCTCGTCAAGCGTGCGCCCCGCGTCGTCCGCGTACACCGACGCGCTCGAGATCGCGACGATCGCGCCGACATCGCGCGCAAGGAGTTGCTCCGCATGCTCGGGCTCGAACGGGATCACGTCGACGAGCAGGTCGTAGCCGTCGGCCGCCGCGAGAGCGCCGTCTTCCTCGCGATCGAGCCTGACGATCTCGAGCTCGCTGTCCGTCGAACTGCGCGCGCCGACCGTAACCTCCCAGCCGTCGTCCGCGAGCGAGCGCGCGATCGCCGAGCCGGCGTTGCCCGTCCCGCCGAGGATGAACGCGCGGCGCGCGATCAGTCGACGGCGGCGACGGCGTCGCCGACGCTGATCTCGCCGTCGCTGAGGACGTCGGCGTTCAGTCCGCCGCGGTGCGCGAGCCCCTTGATGACTCCGGGCTGGGTCATCGCCTGCAGGGTCGTGCACGGCTCGCACAGCTCGACGCCGCGACATTCGACCGCGCCGATGTAGAAGGTCTTGCCGACGAGCGCGTTCACGTCGACGTGGCGCGTGACGACGTTGCGGCGCGACTCGCGCGGCTCGATCGAGATGCCGTGCTCACGCTCCATCGCCTCGACCGCCTCGGCGGCGATCAGCGTGAGCGCAACGCCCGGCGGCGCGTCGCGCTCGAAGAAGTAGCGATTGCCTTCGAGCCCGCGTCCGGCAAGCGCGCGCACCGACTCGACCGGCTCGGGGAGCAGGCCCTCCTCGGAAGCGATGAAGATCCCTTCGACGCGACCTGCCATCACGTCAAGCCTAGCCTCCCCACCCGCCGCCGCCCGGTGTCTCGACCGTCACGACGTCGCCTGCAGCGAGCTTCCGCGTCAGCTTTGCGGGCGCCGGTTCGCCGTTGACGAAGTTGCGCCCGGGTGCTCCCCGAGAGCCGCCACGCTCGCCGCCGGGAGCGTGGGCGCGCCGCTCGCTGATGATCGAGAGCCGGCAGTCGTCGAGGACACGCAGCTCGCGGAGGACGCCGTCACCGCCGCGATGCGTGCCGGCGCCGCCCGAGCCGAGCCGCAAGCCGTAGCGCTCGACGCGCAGCGGGTACTGCAGCTCGAGCGCCTCCACCGGCGTCGAGAGCGTGTTCGACATCGCGACGTGGACACCGCTGGGGCCGTCGGCCTCCGGGCACGCGCCCTGGCCGCCGCCGATCGTCTCGTAGTAGGTGAAGCGGTCGTTGCCGAGCGTGACGTTGTTCATCGTTCCCTGCCCCTGCGCGGGCACGGGCAGCGCGCCCCCGAACGCGCGCATGACGACGTCGACGATCCGTGAGGACGTCTCGACGTTCCCACCGGCGACCGCGGCGGGCGGGCGGGCGTTGACGAGGCAGCCGTCGGGCGCCGTCACGGTGACCGGAGCGAACGCACCGCCGGACGCGGGCACGTCGGGATCGACGAGGACGCGCACGACGTAGAAGCACGCTGATTTCGCGACGGAAAGCGGGCAGTTCAGGTTGCCTTCGTGCTGCGCAGACGTCCCTGTGAAGTCGATCGCGACCTCGTCGCCGGCGATCGTGACAGCGGCGTGCAGCTCGACCTCTCCTTCCAGCGGCTCCATCACGTCCGTTGCCTCGTACCGGCCGTCCGGCAGCCGCGCGATGCCGGCGCGCATGGCGCGCTCGGAATACGCGTGGAGCTCGTCCATCGCGGCGATCACCGTCTCGCGGCCGCGCTTCGCGCACAGTTCCGCGACACGGTGCTCCGCGAGCCGATGCGCCGCGACCTGCGCGCGGAGGTCGCCGCGGCGCTCGTCCGCGTTGCGCATGCGCTCGACGATCCCTTCGTCGAAGAGCGACGGCGGGATGACGACACCCTCTTCGTCGAGGGCGCGCGAGTCGGCGGGCATCGAGCCGGGCTCGCGGGCGCCGACGTCCGCGTGGTGCGCGCGCGTCACGGCAAAGCCGACCTCCGTGCAGGAGACGAGCGTGATGTCGGGCAGATGCGTGCCGCCGGTGTACGGGTCGTTGAGCATCCAGACCTGTCCCTGCTGCGGGTCGTGCGCGCTCACGGCCGCGACGGCATCCGGCATCGCGCCGAGATGCACCGGGATGTGCTCCGCCTGCGCAATCATCCGGCCGCGTCCGTCGAACAGGGCGGTCGAGCAGTCGCGGCGCTCCTTGATGTTCGCGGAGAACGCCGAGCGCACGAGCACGGCACCCATCTCCTCCGCGATCGCGCGCAGCAGGCTGCCGAGGATTTGGAGCTCGATCGTCACGCTCGCGTCAGCCGCAGCATGCGACCATCCCTAACCCCCACCCACCCAGGGGGAACCCAGCAGGTGGCGCCGGGGAGCTCGACCACGTCGGGGCCGGCGACAGCGCGGCTCTCGCCGCGCGGCAGGTCGAGCTTTGGGCCGCGTCGGACGTCGGCCGTGCGCACCGCGACGAGCTCGATCTCGCGTCCGCGCTCGGCAAAGCCGTACAGCTCCGCGTGCGCGCGGTGGAACGCCTCGCCGAGCTCGTCCTGCAGCGGGAGGGTCAGCTCGAACGACTGTCCGGCGTAGCGCAGGTCGGCCTCGCCCTCCCGCGGCAGCTCTCCGGCTTCGGCAAGCGGGGCGAGGTACGAGCGCACGCTGTCGCGCCGTTCGTCGGCGGCGACGAGCCCGAGCGCCGAGAGCACGCCTGCCACCTCCGGAACCAGCACCGTGCGCATTCCGAGCTCCTCCGCAAGCTCGCACGCGTGCAGCGGCCCCGCGCCGCCGAATGCGACGAGAGCGAAGCCCGCGGGATCGTGGCCTCGCTCGACCGAGACAACTCGCAGCGCGCGCAGCATCTCGGCGTTGACGACGTCGACCACGTCCGCGGGATCGATTCCTTCCAGGGCCCGTTCCGCGGCGGCGCGGTCGAGCTCGACACCTCCGGCCAGCCGCGCGGGCAGTCGTCCGAGCAGGAGGTTCGCGTCGGTGACCGTCGGCTCCGTCCCGCCGCGGCCGTAACACGCAGGGCCCGGGTTGGCGCCCGCGCTCTGCGGGCCGACGCGCAGCGCGCCGCCCGCGTCGCGCCAGACAATCGACCCGCCGCCGGCGCCCACCGTGTGGAGATCGACCGTCGGCAGCCGGATCGGCAGCCCGCTGACGGCGCGCTCGGTCGCACGCTCGGCGCGACCACCCGAGATGAGGCAGACGTCGGTCGACGTGCCGCCCATGTCGAACGCGATGGCCTCCTCGACCGCGGCGAGCGCGGCGATGCGGCTCGCGCCGATCACACCGGCCGCCGGGCCGGACACGAGGATCGTCGCCGGATGCGCGACCGCCTCGGCGGGCGTCGCAACGCCGCCGGACGAGCGCATCACGAGCGGCTCGGGCAACCCCGCGTCCGCGCACTCACCCACCAGCGCCTCGAGGTAGCGCGACACGAGCGGGCCGAGGTAGGCATCCGCAGCCGTCGTCGATGCACGCTCGTATTCACGAAACTCCGGCGCGACCTCGTGCGACGCGACGATGCGCACGCCGGGCAGGCGCCGCCTCAGCTCCTCCGTGACGAGGCGTTCGTGCGCCGCGTCCCGGTAGGAGTGCAGCAGGCAGACGGCGACGGCGTCCGCGTCGAGCTCGGGCAGCGAGGAGAGGTCCAGCGGTTCGAGCTCATCGTCCGGCCCCATCCGACCACGGACGCCGTGGCAGCGCTCGAGCGGCACCAGCGGTTCCGGCCAATCGGCGCACGGGCGGTAGAGCTCGGCGCGCGTCTGCCGCCTCAGGTGCAAGAGGTGCTCGAAGCCGGCGTTCGTGACGAACGCGGTGCGCGCCCCCTTGCGCTCGAGCAGCGCGTTCGTCGCGGCCGTCGTACCGTGCGCGAACCGCTCGACAATCGCGGCGCCGACGGCGCGCGCGGCCGCGAGCACGGACTCCTCCTGCCGGGGCGCGGTCAGCACCTTCGCGGTCGAGACGCGCCCGTCCTCGAGCAGGACGGCGTCGGTGAACGTCCCGCCGACATCGACGCCGAGGATCGCCATTCAGGAAGACTCTGACACGTGGCAATCCGCGGGCTCCTCTTCGACTTCGACGGTCTTCTGATCGACACCGAGACGCCCTCGCGGCAGGCGTACGAAGAGCTGTACCGCGAGCACGGTCACGAGCTCCCGCTCGACAAGTGGGCAACGCTCGTCGGGACGATCGGCGCGGAGTGGGATCCCAACACACACCTCGAAGAGCTCGTCGGGAGGCCGCTCGACCAGGTCGCGCTCGCCGAGCGGCGGCGCGCACGCGAGTTCGAGCTCTGCGACCTCGAGGACCTGCGCCCCGGCATCGCCGAGTACCTGGACGAGGCCGAGCGGCGGGGCCTGAGCACCGCGATCGTCTCGAGCAGCAACAGCGACTGGATCGAGCGGCACCTCCGGCGGCTCGACCGGCACCACGGCTGGGACGCCATCGTCGCCGCGAACGGCGACGTCGAGCGCGCCAAGCCGAATCCGGACCTCTACGAAGAAGCGCTGTCGCTCCTGGGGCTGCAGCCATCGGAGGCGATCGCGTTCGAGGACTCCGTGAACGGGATCCGCGCCGCGCAGAGCGCGGGCATCTTCGTCGTCGCCGTCCCGAACCCGATCACGGAGACATTCGCCCTCGACGAGGCGGACGTGGTGCTCGGGTCGCTCCAAGAGCTTTCGCTCGACGAGCTGGTCGCCCGCGTGCGACGTTGACCTTCCGTGGAGGTTCCCGACTCTGTTGGCAGTCAAGATCTCGCCGAACGTGGCAACCGCCCGTAGCGACTGCTACCGTGGTCCCCGATCAGAGCGAGTTCGGTTTGCGTTCATTGGACGCCTTCCTCACCCGTTCGTGACGTGTGAGGGAGGTGTTTTTCATGGCAAACGGAACCGTCAAGTGGTTCAACGACAGCAAGGGTTACGGCTTCATCACTCCTGATGAAGGCTCGAAAGACTTGTTTGTGCACCACAGCAACATCGCCGGCGACGGGTTCAAGACGCTCGCCGAGGGCGCGCGCGTCTCGTTCGAGCAGCGCGAGGGCGCGAAGGGGCCCGAAGCGGCCAACGTGGCTCCGGTCGCGTAGGGAATGCAGATCGGCCGCGGCCCCGCGGGCCGCGGCCCCATCTCGACGAACGGGAGGGCAGTGAGCGAGGCAGACGAGAGAGTCGAGCGCGGCACGATGCTCTGGTTCAACGGCGCTAAGAACCTCGGTGCGCTGGTGACGGATGTCGGCGACCGGATCGACGTGCCCGGCGCCGCCTTCTCGCCGGGCGAGAAACCTCTGGGACGGTGTGCGGGAAAGGCCGTCGAGTTCGCGTGGCTCGAGGGCGAGCCGAGCGCGCTGGCGTTTGTTCCGGAATCGAACCCTCGTCGGGCGCGGCTGCGCCGCAGCCGGTAGCGCGACGATGGGCGCGAAGAAACAGCAGACGTTCGCGAAGCTGCAACGCGAACGAAAGGTGAAAGAACGGCGGCAGATGAAGTTGGAGAAGAAGCAAGCAGCGGCAGCGCGCAAGCTCGCGGCCGCGAACGGCGAGCCCATGACGCTCGGCGAGGAGGATCCGCCGGACTCGGCAGACGAGACGAGCGACTCCCCGCTCGAGTGAGCAGGGGCGCCGCGCTCACTGATCTCGGCGACGAGGTCGCTGTAAAGCCGCTCCTTCGCGGCGTCCTGCACCAGGGAGCCTTCATCGCGTCGATCGTCGTCGCGCCGCTCCTCATCGTGAGTGCGGACACGTCCCGTGCGCGGATCGGCGCGGCCGTCTTCGCAGCCTCCGTGAGCGCATGCTTCGGCGCGAGTGCGTTGTACCACCGCGTCACCTGGACGCCGTCGGTGCGCCGGTGGATGCGGCGGGTCGATCACGCCGGGGTCTACCTTTTGATCGCCGGGACGTACACGCCTGTCTGCCTGCTCGTCCTCCACGGAGACTGGCGGCACGTCATTCTCGTCGTGGTATGGGGCGGCGCGCTGACCGCGATGCTGCTCAAGTTCATCTGGGTGGATGCGCCGAAATGGGTTGCCGCCGGGGTCGGCTTGACACTGGGATGGGTGGCCGTCGTCGCACTGCCGGAGCTCGTGCACCGGCTTCGACCTTCGGCACTGACGTTGCTGGTTGCGGGAGGGCTCTTGTATTCGCTGGGTGCAGTCGTCTACGCACGACGCAAGCCGAACCCCTTGCCAGCGGTCTTCGGCTATCACGAGGTGTTCCACGCTCTGACGATCGCCGCCGCGGCCTGCCAGTACGTTGCGATCGCGTTCTTCGTCGTCCGTCCCGCATGACGTCACACGGATGACGGCCGAGCTTCCCGTCGTCGGCGGCGGGGGGCGAACCGGTCGTCCGCATCACTCGGCACCGCAAGAAGCTGCGGATTGACGGCAGCGCCGACTCGTGCGCGATGACGAACTGGCGTGGTCTGCGCTCGGCACAGGGCGCATGCTGTGCGCGCCGACCGTGTTCGAGGACGTCGCGAAGACGACCTGACCGTTCATACGAAATGTGGTTGCATGGACGTCACCGTGCCAGGTGCCCCTGAGGGTTCGTCGCGGCCCGAGCTTCGCGTGCTTGCACTCACCGTTGTCGCGCTTGTCCTTCTCGCGATCGTCGGCGCCGCAAGCTCCACCTCCGCGTGGCACACGACAACCGCGGGGTCTGGAGTGAATGCACCGACGACCGCTCTCAAGGCCCTCGCGAGTGCAGCCGGAGTGATCTTTGTCGGCTCCCTCCTTCTGATCTGGATCGAGACGCCGAAGTCGCGGCCGCGAAAGAGAACACGAGGACCGGCCGTCACCGAGCTCGACGAGCTCGGTCCGTCACTCTGGACAGCAGGCAAGACGGTGGCAGTCGTCGTCCTCACCCTCGCCGTCTTCTGCATCGCCATGTTGCCGCTTCTCTCCCGTCAGTCGGCGCCACCGGCACCGCCGGCCGGCCTCAATCCCGCTGCGACTCCTGAATCGATTGGCAACAAGGGAGGGAAGGCGGCCGATTCGCTTCACCTCGGCTGGCTGCTGCTCCCGATGGCGATCGCCCTCACGGTCTTCACCCCTGCGGCGGTTCTCATTCGGCGGTGGCGACAGCAAAACCTCGAAGGCTCTCCCGACGAGCCAAGCGAGCTCGGCGTCGTGCGAGCCTCGATCGCCGCGCTCGAGTCCGAGCGTGACCCTCGAAGGGCGATCTTGCGCGCCTATGCGCACATGGAAAACGCGTTTGGCGACGTCGAGATGGCGCGCGCCCGCGACGAGACGGCGAGCGAGTTCCTCGCCAGAACCACGAAGCGGCTCCCACAAACCGCGGGCTCCGCTGCCGAGCTGACCGAGCGCTTCGAGGAGGCGCGCTTCAGCACACACCCACTTACGCAAGCAGATCGCGACCGGGCGCTTGCGTCGCTGCGGCGGGTCGAGGAGGAGCTTACGAAATGACCTCGATCGGCACTCGCGGCGTCACGCTCCTGGCCGCCCTCACGGCAATCGCGGTCGGGGGCGGCTTTCTGTTCGGTGCTCCCACAGAGGTTGCGGGGGTCACCGCGATCGCCTTCGCCGCTGTCGTTTCCCTTATCACCACGCGCAACCTCGCTCTCCGAGCGCATGCGCGAGCACGCGCACATCGGCAGCCTGCCGGCTCACCTTCGCTCGAACAGCTGAACCAGATCGACAGGTCGCTTGCGGTTGCGCTCGACTCTGATATCGGCGTCGACCGGGAGCTGCGCCCCCTGCTTCGACCCATCGCCGCCGTACGCCTCGCTCGGCGAGGCGTCGACCTCGACAATCACACGGTCGAGGCCCGCGCGATTCTCGGCGAGGAGCTCTGGGAGCTGGTCCGCGCGGAGCGGCCGCGCAGCTCGAGATACGCGGGTGGAATCTCCACCGCTGAACTGCGGAGCTTGATCGAGCGACTGGAGCGGAGCTAGCGGTGGAGCTCCGGAGCGACGTCGGCACCGTCGGTCCCCGGGTCCTCGAGGAACTGGAACGGGCAATCATCGGAAAGCGAGACACGCTCGAGCTGATCCTCCTGTCTTTGCTGGCCGATGGGCACGTGCTGATCGAGGATCTGCCCGGTGTCGGCAAGACGTTGATCGCGCGCTCGTTTGCGCAGGTTTGCTCCATGACGTTCACACGCGTGCAATTCACGCCCGACCTGATGCCCGCCGACATCACCGGCGGCTCGATCTACGACCAGCGCACGTCCTCGTTCACGTTCATTCCCGGCCCGGTCTTCACGAACATCCTGCTCGCCGACGAGATCAACCGCGCCCCGGCGAAAACCCAAGCGGCGCTGCTCGAGGCGATGGAGGAACGGCAGGTGACGCTGGAAGGCGAGACTCGTGTGCTCGCACCACCGTTCCTCGTCTTCGCCACCGAGAACCCGATCGAATACGAGGGGACCTATCCACTGCCCGAGGCCCAGCTCGACCGCTTTCTCGCTCGCATCTCGATCGGCTACCTGGCCGCACCCGAAGAGAGCGAACTGCTGCTCGCGCGGGCGACACGGCAGCGGGAGCGGGTCGAGCTCGATGCGGTTTGTGACCGCGACACGCTGCTCGACCTTCAGGCGACCGTCGAGCAGGTCCACCTTTCGCAGTCGATCGCCGACTATGTCGTTGCGATCGTGCGTGCGACGCGTGAGTCGCCGCAGCTGTCGGTCGGGGCGTCGCCGCGTGGGTCGCTTGCCTTGATGAAACTCGCTCGCGCCCGCGCCGCCCTGCTCGGGCGCGACTTTGTCAAGCCGGACGACGTGAAGCATGTCGTCGTTCCGGCACTCGCCCACCGGCTGACACTTTCTCCAGAGCTCTGGGTGCAGCGCACCGACCCAGCGGAGATCGTTCGTTCAATCGTCTCAAGCGTGCCGGCTCCGGTCGCCGACGACGTGGATCCTTGAAGCCCGAGCCCCGCGTCGTCGGCTACACCGCGCTCGGCGCACTTGGCCTTGTCGTCGGACTGGCGATCTCGGAGCCCGCTGCCGTAGCCCTCGGCGCGGCCTTTCTCCTCCCGGTCGTCTACGGGCTCGCAGCACCGCGGCCGGTGCTGCCGGAGACGAGCATCAAGCCTTCGCACCAACGGCTGCTGGAAGGCGAGGCTGTCGGCGTGCAGCTCGAGCTCGCCGCGCGAGCATCGGTCGACTGGCTCGAGCTCGACCTTGGCGTTCCCGAACGAGCTCGTGTGCTCGAGTCTTCGGCGCACCTCGTTCTCAGCCTCGCGGCAGGTGAGGTGCGGACAGTGCAGTACGAGATCGAGTTCCCCCGCTGGGGTCTCTACCCACTGGGCGCAATGCAGCTCGTCGGCAAGCACCACCTCTGCATGCTCAGTGCGGGTGCACGACGCGACCCGGCCACTGTGGTCCGCGTGTACCCGCGTGTGTCGCGGCTGCGGCGGCTCGTCAAGCCGCGGGCGACGCGGCCGGCGAGCGGCAACCGACCGGCAGCGGTGAGCGGAGAGGGAATCGAGTTCGCCGAGATTCGTGCGTTTCGCCCCGGCGAGCGCGCCCGACGCGTCAACTGGCGTGCAAGTGCGCGCCGTGGGGAGCTGCTCGTCAGCGATCGGCTTCCCGAGCGCAGCTCAGAGGTCGTGCTCTTGCTGGACTCGCTTACCGAGGCAGCAGTCGAGCGCGAATCGACACTCGACCCGGCGGTTCGCGCTGTCGCGTCACTGGTCGGGGAGTATCTCCACCAGCGCGATCGGGTCGGCCTGCTCAACTTCGGTGGCGAGCTGGAGTGGGTGTCGCCCTCGAGCGGGCCGCGTCAGCACTACCAGATCGTCGACGCCGTGCTTTCGAGCGAAAGCGCGCGGCTCTTCCGCTGGCGTGATCCCCGCCTCATTCCGCGTCGCGTCTTGCCACCGCAGTCGCTGATTGTCGGGCTCACGCCGTTATTGGACTGGCGAGTGAACCGTGCCCTGCTCAATCTTCGCGCCCGCGGTTACGACCTCGCGCTGATCGAAGTCGACCCGCGCCGCTTCGCGCAGGACGCGCGAGCGTTGTACAGCGAGGAGGCGTGGCGGATCTGGCTGCTCGACCGCGGGGTGATCCGGAACCAGTTTCTGCGCGCGGGCGTCCCCGTCAGTCGCTGGGATACTGAAACGCCGCTTGCCGGTGTGGTCGAGGAGTTGGCGTCGAAGCGTTAGGGAGCACCGGCCTGAGACGCGCCGCCGGTGTCGCCGCAGCCGCGGGCGCAGCGCTCGTAGGCACCTTGCCGCCGGCGATCGGCTCTGGATTTTCCTCGCCGGAAGGCCTGCTGGCGCTCGCGGCAAGCGCCACCGCACTCGTGGGTCTGACCTTCACTTCGGTGTTGCTGCCACCGGCAGTGGCGCTCTACGCGGGGGAGCTCGTCGTTTCGGTCCACCGCGGTGCGCTTGCCGTTTGGAGCATCCCGCTCTTCGCGGTTGTTCTGATCTTCGTTTACGAGACCGGAGACGTACGCCACCGGCTTCCGCCGGGCGCAGTCGTCGAGCCTGGGCCGTTGCGAGCCCTCGGACGCCGAATCGCGGCGACTGCAGCGCTCGGAGCTGTGGCGGCGACAACGGTACTTGCGGCGGCAAGCGTCTCCAACCGCGGCGGGCCGACGGCAGCGGTCGTCGGCGGCTTGTTTGCCGCAGCTTCGGTCCTCCTCGTCAGGATGCTCGCTCCGCGATGAAGGCTGATGTGCAGCCGACGACTGCGTTCGAGATTCCATTGCAAGGGCCGGGCGGCGAGCCGGTCGACCTCTTTCGCACGTTCATGTCGCACGGCGTCGCGGATCTGCTTCCAGGCCGCGTCGACGAGAAGGAGCGGACGTACACGACCACCCTGGCGGTCTCGGGCGCTCGGCCTCGGACTGTCCGCATCTCGCGAGCACGATCCGGCTTCGCACGTGTCGAGGTCGAGGGCCGGATGCTCGGCGGGCGGGCGACCGACGACCTTAGGGCATCGGTCCGGAGAATCCTCAACCTCGACGAGGACCTGTCCGGGTTCTACGCGCTCGTCGTGGACGACCCCGACCTTTCGTGGGCCACCACGGGAGCCGGCCGAATGCTGCGAACTCCGACGGTCTTCGAAGCGGTCGTGAAGACGATCTGAACACTCATACGAATGACCACCCGGCCCTTCCGAGGCCTGATTCCGGGTAAGGGCTCCGGTTCGCACAACCGGGAGCTGTCGCGAGAGGGCTGCAAATCGAGGGTTGCGCGCCAGCCGCGCGCGCGAGCGTGTCATGGGAGATGCGGTACTCGCCCGTTGCTTCTCGACTGCGCTGATGAGCTCGGGTTCGTTGATGTAACTGTTCGGTTAGCGACTGCGGCCGAGCGCTCTGCTTGCAAGTGTGTCCGCTTCGAGGTTCATTTCGCGCGGAACCCAAGACAACTCGATGTCTGCGAATTCCTTGACGAGGAGACCTGCCTTCACGCACAGGTCTTTTCCGAGGCGGCCTCGCGGCAATTCGGGCCAAGCCCGGAATGGCGAAATTGGCGTCCGTCTACCAGCCGTCGACCAAGAGCTGGGTGCCGCTCAGTCTTGAGGGCTTCTAGCGCGCGGCGACGATGACCATCCGCCTGACCAGCAGGTCGAGCGCCTCGCCCTCCTGTCCGCTGACATCAACTGATTAGAAGCCGGCATCGAGTAGCCACCTCCGCAGCTCAGTGAAGGTGAAGGCTCGAATCGAGAAGCGCACGACGCGACCGCGGCCGCCGCGAACGATGAAGCGATCGGTTTCGGCCCGCCCGGTGAGCAGATCGAAGCGGTGGCGGTCGACCTGAAGGTCGCCGTTGCGCTCGCTCATAGTCACGGGCAGCCAATTGCGTGCGAGCGCGTCGCGATTCCAAAGCTCGACGACGAGTCGCCCGAACGCGTCGGGCGGCACGTACTCCATCGGCAAAGCCTCGCCGAGCAAGCCTCGTGTGCGCGCGAGGTTCGTTCCGAAGCGGGTAGGTCGCTCCCGCTTTCGACACCCCGCTGCTTCGCTCGAGCCCGAGCAGACGCCAGAGGCGATCTGCCCGCGGCACCATCGTCGCCATCAAGGCGAGCCGCTCGTCTCGGCCGGATCGCACTGAAAGCGCCGTCACGCTGGGGAGAGGGCAGCTCAGCACACCCTCTCCCCATCTTGCGTACTCAGGGCGCTACTTGAACCTGCACGACACCGCCGCTGAGGTCGACGCCGACGGAGGTCAGGAATGCCGTCAAGGTTGGAAAGACGTCCGCGAATGTCTTGACGTAGTGACCGTAGGAGGCCGGAACCAAGATCGGCTCATACACGAAAGGCGGCTCTTCCTCGCCGGGCTGCACGCCGTGGATCACGAGTTGGTCCCCCTGCTGCTCCCACGACAGCACACCGCGGTCAGGAGATGCGCCGGCCCCGCCGTGGCCGCAGTCGGATCCTGCGTAGATCCCGCCGCCGTCTTTGTCGAGCTCGAGCCAGAACCAGGTGCCGCCACCCGTCTTGCCGGGGACATTGCCGGAGAGCTCGACCTGGTAAGCGGCGTCGCCGCCGGGCGGCGTCGAAGGTGCGGCCGACGCCGTGCCCACCACTGCAAGGGCCACGACAAGCGCGCCGGCGACGGCGAGCACCGCGACGCGCGCCAATGCGCCTCTACTGATCCATCTGGACATCATCACGTTCTGCTCCTTCCTCTCTTGGCCCCCCTGGTCATCGACGCACCGTACGGCTGGCCGCTCCAAGAACGCTCCAAGCTGAGACACGGCGTCGGCTCTGGAGCTTTTCTGGAGAGGCCCGTCGTACGGTCGCGGCATGAGCGAGCCGCTGCTTCGGCGATCGGACGCCCTAGGCACCGCTGCCGAACAGTCTTATGTTGACTCGGACGTGGAGATTCGCGTCCTTGGACCGCTCGAGGTCGCAAGCGCCGGCACCGACGTCCAACTCGGTGGCCGGAAGCAGCGCACCGTGCTCGCGCTGCTGGCAGCCGAGGTGGGCAAGCCGGTCACGGTCGACGCACTGATTGACGGCGTCTGGGGCGAAGAACCCACACCCGGAGCGCGCTCGACGCTGCAGACGTACGTGTCGAATCTCAGGGCCGCGATCGGCGACATCATCGTGCGCGACGACGGCGGCTATCGGCTTGCGACCGATCCCGGACACGTGGATGCCGTTCGATTCGAGGACGACGTAACGCACGCCGCCGATCTCGTCGAGACCGATCCGGCGGAGGCGTCTCAGCGGCTCCGGGCAGCACTCGCGCTCTGGCGAGGGAATCCGTACGCAGACCTGGCAGGGTCGTTCCCGCTCGAGATCGAGGCGCGCCGGCTGGAGGAGCTGCGCCTGCGCGCGGTTGAGGCGCGAATCGAGGCGGAGCTTGCGCTCGGCCACCACGCCGATCTGATCGCGGAGCTGGAGGTGCGGTGTGAGGAGTTCCCGGTCTACGAGAGCTTCCGTGCGCAGCACATGCTCGCGCTCTACCGCTCCGGCCGCCAGGCGGAGGCTCTTCGCGGGTATCAGAAGACGCGCACGTACCTCGTGGAGGAGCTCGGCCTCGAGCCGTCACCGCAGCTACAGGAAGTAGAGCGGCGGATCCTCAAACAGGACAAGTCGCTGCTGCTCGAGGCCGAGCCGCAGGTGCGGACGGTTGCGTT
>DATIDT010000063.1:0-21705 GCA_035456125.1 Gaiellaceae bacterium | reverse complement strand
AAGCGCCTGGCCGAGCTGAATCGCGCGCCGCCCGAGACCGCCCGCGCTGTCGCCCATGCCGCCGCGGTCGAAGATCGCCTGTGCCAGGCGCCAGAGCGCGTAGCAGCCGAAGCCGATCGCCAGGAGCACGACGAGCACACGCGTCCAGCCGCCCTCGGCCAGGACGACGAATGCGCCGCGGGGATCGGTCACGTGTCCGCGGCTGCCGAACGCGAGCGCAGTCGCCGAGCGGGCGGGCGGGGCCCGGGCGGCTGCGTTCGGCACTGGCCGCGGCGGCGATCGGGGCCGCCGCCGCCGTTCTCACGTACCGCTTCCTGCGCTCGGGCGGATAGGCCTGGAGCGGAAGCGGACCGGAGGGTCCGCTTCTGCTACCGTAAGCGGACTGAAGAGTCCACATGAGAAAGAGGTCCGCCGCCTGATGAGCCGTAGAGAAACGAACCCCTGGGTCGTCCTCGTCCTGATCTGCCTAGCGCAGTTCATGGTCGTCCTCGACGCGACGATCGTGAACGTCGCGCTGCCGTCGATCCAGAAGGACCTGAACCTCTCCGAGGGCAACCTGCAGTGGATCGTCAACGCCTACACGCTCGTGTTCGGCGGCTTTCTCCTGCTCGGCGGCCGCGCCGGCGACCTGCTCGGGCGCAAGCGGGTCTTCCTCGTCGGGCTCGTGATCTTCACGACGGCGTCGCTCCTGGACGGGCTGGCGTCGAGCGAGGGGATGCTGATCGGCGCCCGCGCGCTCCAGGGCCTCGGCGCCGCGCTCGTCTCCCCCGCCGCGCTGTCGATCATCGCGACCACGTTCGCCGAAGGGCGTGAGCGCGCACGGGCGCTCGGCGTTTGGGCGGCAATTGCGATCGGCGGCTCCGCTGTCGGCCTCGTCCTGGGAGGGTTCCTGACGCAGTACCTCTCCTGGCCGTGGATCTTCTTCGTCAACGTTCCCGTCGGGATCGTCGCGTTCGTGCTCTCGTTGCGGCTCATCCCCGAGTCGCGCGACGAGCATGCGCACCGAAGCTACGACATCGGCGGCGCCGTGACGGTGACCGGCGGGCTGATGGCGCTGGTCTATGCGATCGTCGGCGCCCAGTCGGCCGGTTGGGCCTCGACCAAGACGATCGGGTTCTTCGTCCTCTCGGGTGTGCTGCTCGCGGCGTTCGTGCTGATCGAGCTGCGCGCGAAGGCGCCGCTCGTCCGGCTGTCGATCTTTCGCGTCCGCTCGCTCTTGACGGCGAACCTCACGATGTTCCTCGCCGCATCGGCGATCTTCGCGATGTTCTTCTTCAACACGCTCTACCTGCAGCGTGTGCTCGGCTACGGCCCGCTCGAGGCCGGCCTCGCCTTCCTGCCGTTCACCGCCGGGATCATGGTCTCGGCCGGGTTGGCCTCGACGCTCGCGCCGCGCATCGGCGTGCGGCCGGTCGCCGCCGTCGGGATGCTCCTGACGACGGGCGGGCTGCTGCTGCTCACGCAGCTCCCCGTGGACGGTTCGTATCTGGCGAACGTCCTGCCGTCGATCGTGCTCTCGTCACTCGGGATGGGCGCGGTGTTCATGCCGCTGACCCTCGTCGCGACGACCGGGCTGAAGAACGAGGATCAGGGGCTCGCGTCCGGGTTGTTCAACACGTCGCAGCAGATCGGCGGGGCGCTCGGCCTGGCGATCCTGTCGACGATCGCGACGAGCAAGACGGCGTCAGCCGGCGGCACGGCGACAGAGGCGCTCGTGGTCGGATTCCACTGGGCGTTCGCAGCCGGCGCCGTGATCATGCTCGCCGCCCTCGTCGTGATGCTCTCCCTCCTGCGCAAGCGCCACGTCGCGAAGATCGAGGAGCAGGCGGCGTCCGACGAGCCCGTCGTGCTCGCGGCCTAGATGGCGGTTCTCCGGGCCGATGCGCAGCGGAACCTCGACCGCATCCTCGCCGCGGCCGCAGACGCGTACGCCGAGGTGGGGCCGGACGTGACGATGGACGAGATCGCACGCCGGGCCGGCGTCGGCCACGGCACGGTGTTCCGGCACTTCCCGACCAAGGACGCCCTGCATGCGGCGGTCATCGCCGTCCGCCTGGACGAGCTGCTCGCGCGCGCACGCGAGCTGCTGCAACGCCCCGACCCACGGGCCGCGCTCGAGGAGTTCGTCTGGATGGCCGCCGAGGCGGCGCGTCGCGACCGCACGCTGTTCGAGGGGATCGAAGAGTGCGCGACCTTCGAGGAAGTGGCCGTGGCAAAGGGGGAGCTGCACGAGGTCGTCGACAAGCTCATCCGCCGCCTGCAGCGGTCGGGAACACTCCGGCGCGGCGTCGATTCACGTGACGTCGGTGCACTCGTCGGTGCGGCGATCAAGGCGTCGATGCACGCCGAGCGTGAGGACTCGTGGCGCCGGTATGTGCAGATCGTCCTCGACGGGCTGCGCGCATGACCGGCGGCTGCTCGTGCGGCGCGGTCCGCTACCGCCTGACGTCGGAACCGCTCTTCGTCCACTGCTGCCACTGCCTCAACTGCCAGCGACAGACCGGTAGCGCGTTCGTGGTCAACATCCTGATCGAGGCCGACCGGGTCGAGCTGCTGGGAGAGGAGCCGCAGGCGGTCTCGGTCCCGCGCAGCGGCGGCAAGAAGCAGAAGATCTGGCGCTGCGCGACGTGCCAGGTCGCCGTCTACAGTCAGTACACGACCCCTGACGTGCTGTTCGTCCGCGCCGGCACCCTGGACGAGCCGTCGGCGGTGGCGCCGGACGTCCACATCTTCACGCGCTCGAAGCTTCCCTGGGTCGTCCTGCCGGAGGACGTACCGGCGTTCGACGTCTACTACGACACGCAGAAGCTGTGGCCGGCAGCAAGCCTCAAGCGGATCGACGCGCTATAGGCGGCTGCTCGCCGGTGAGGATGTCCCACGCCTTGTAGGCGAGGCGGCGCGCCGCAAGGCTCGTGACGATCGCGAGCCCGCCGTAGAGAGCCCGCCACTGCAGCTCCTTCCGCCGGCGCTCCTTGGGATCGGTCGTGGCAGACTCGACCAAGCTCTTCAAGTCGTCCGCGAGCGACCGCAGATCGTGAGCTACTGCCTCCCGTCGATCGGCCATCACCCCTCCCTTCCGCGTCGGTCGTCCGCGCAAACTGCGCTGCACGTACCCTACGCCGCCTGATCACCGTCCACACGCTCACCGACGGCGGCCAGAAGGCGCTGGACATCGCGCACCTGATCGCCGGCTTCGTCGCGCCTGCGAAGCAGACGCTCGAGCTGGCGCTCTACGACGTGCGGCTGCACGACGACACGGCCGACGTCGTCCGCGACGCGCTCGTCGGCGCGCACACGCGGGGCGTGCACGTCAGGCTGCTCTACAACCTCGACCGCGAGGACGAGCGCCGACCGCTGCCGCCGCCGCCGAAGACGGAGCCGAACCTGATCGAGTCCCTCCCGTTCGAGACGGCAGCCGTTCCGGGCTGGCCCGACCTGATGCACCACAAGTTCATGGTGCGCGACCGGGGCGCCGTCTGGACCGGCTCGACGAACTGGACGGACGATTCGTGGACGCGCGAGGAGAACGTGATCGTGATCGTGGAGTCGACCGGCGTCGCGATCCGCTTCCAGGACGATTTCTCCCAGCTGTGGAAGAAGCGCGACGTGCAGGCGTCCGGAAAGGTGGCGCCGGACCCGATCAGTGTCGGCGACGTCGAGGTGCGGACGTGGTTCTCGCCGAAGCGCGGCGAACGGCTGGCGCATCGGATCGCGAACGCGATCGGGGATGCCGATCGCCGCGTCCGCGTCGCCTCGCCGGTGATCACGTCCGGGCCGATTCTGGGCACGCTGGCCGAGGTCGCCGCCGACAAGAAGATCGATCTCGCCGGCGTCGTCGACGCGACACAGATCGCCGAGGTCTTCGACCAGTGGCGGATGAACGGCAACAACACCTGGAAGACGCCGTCGCTCATGTTCGTGCTGGGAAACGCGCCGTTCACGGGCAAGCGGTCGACTCCCTACGCACCGGGCGCCGTCCACGACTACATGCACGCGAAGGTGTGCGTCTGCGACGACACCGTCTTCATCGGCAGCTTCAACCTGTCGCATTCCGGCGAAGAGAACGCCGAGAACGTGCTCGAGATCCAGGAGGCGGCGCTCGCGGAGCAGCTGGCGTCGTTCGTCGACGCGATCCGGGCGAAGTACCCGCCGCTAGCGCTGGATGAGCTCGCGCGAGTTCGGCAGAGGAGTTAGCACCGGCTCGACGGTCGCGCGCAGGTGCTCGTAGTCCGGCGGGAGCGAGAGCTTCTCCCCGAGGTGCTCGAGCGGCTCGTCGACCGTGAAACCGGGGCCGACCGTGGCGATCTCGAACAGCACGCCGCTCGGCTCGCGGAAGTAGATCGACTTGAAGTAGAAGCGGTCGATGACCGGCGTCGGATGCGCGCCGCCCTCGGCGACGCGCCGCTGCCAGGCCTCGTGCTCCTCCGGCGGGGAGGCCCAGGCGACGTGGTGGACGGTGCCGCCGCCGGGAATGCCGAGCTCAGCGGGCGGCTCGTCGTAGGCGTACCAGGAGCCGCGCTTGTCGCCGCGCACCTCCCAGACGGTGTCGCCGTGCGGGTCGAACGACAGCACCTGCTCGAGGAACTCGCGGCTCGGGCCGGCGTCGGCGTACGCGCGGACGCCGTCGAAGCCCTGCAACGCGAGCTCGTGCGGGATCTCCGGGTGGTCGGCGGTCAGCGGCTCGTCCGACGTCTCGACGACGGAGAGCTCGAGGTCGAGCCCTTCCGGGTCGCTGAAGCGGAGACTGCCTTCACTGCGGTCGCCGTCCACGCCCTCGGCCGTCAGGCGGTCGTTCCAGAACTCGATCGCGTCCTCCGAGGCGACGCGGAAGACGATCCGGTGCACCATCCCGCGCCCGGCGCGGCCGGGGCGGGCGCGCGGGTACTCGAAGAAGGTGAGGTCGCTGCCCGCGCTCCCCTTCTCGTCGGCGTAGAAGAGGTGGTAGACGGTCGGGTCGTCCTGGTTGACGGACTTCTTGACGAGGCGGAGCCCGAGGACGCGGACGTAGAAGTCGACGTTGCCGGGCGCGTCGCCGGTGATGCACGTGATGTGGTGGATCCCCTCGAAGCGCACGGCGCCACGGTAACAATCGGCATGTGAGTCTCGCCGCCAGGATCCGACCCGCTGTCGGGAAGCCGGAGGGCGCGCTCGTGTTGTTCCACGGGCGCGGCGCCGACGAGCTCGACCTCTTTCCGCTGCTCGACGCGTTCGATCCGGAGCAGCGGCTGGTCGGCGCGACGCCTCGCGGGCCGCTGTCGCTGCCGCCCGGCGGCGCTCACTGGTACGTGCTCGGCGGGATCGGCACGCCGGACGCGCAGACGTTTCTGTCGAGCTACGCGGCGGCGTCGCGGTGGCTCGACGCGTTCGTGGCCGAGCAGGGGCTCGGGTTCGACCGCGTGGTGCTGGGTGGGTTTTCGCAGGGCGGCGTGATGACGTACGCGCTCGGGCTCGGCGCCGGACGGCCGCGTCCGGCTGGTCTCATCGCGCTCAGCTCCTTCATCCCGGCGGTCGAGGGATTTCCGCTGGACCTGTCGCCGCCGCTGCCGCCGGTGGCGATCGGGCACGGGACGCTCGACAACGTCATCGGTGTCGAGTGGGGCCGCCGGGCGCGGGCGCAGCTCGAGGAGGCGGGCGCCTCGGTGCTCTACCGCGAGACGCCGATGTTCCACCAGATCGACCCGCAGTTCATCCGCGCGATCGCCGAGTGGATCCCCGTGTGAACGCGACGAAGTTCGCGCGTGCGTGGCCGATGTCGTCGCCGAATTGCGTCGTGAGCCAGTCGGTGACCAGAAACCTTGGCGCCGGGCGCCGTCCCACCGTGGCGAGGTAGCTGCTCCAACGCCAGTCGTCAGGACGGGCGCAGAGTCCGGCCTCCACCGGATTCCGCAGGACGTAGTGCAATGTGTCGACGAGTTGCCCGTCGCTCTCGACGAGCACCGAGTGGAAGCGGCGGAAGAGCGCGTGGCCTTGATAGCCGTGGCGGACGCTGAACCAGCGCGCGTAGCAGCCGTTGAGCCACTGCATGCCCCGCGAGAGCGTCGGTTGGAGGGTGCGGACGAGCAGGTGGTAGTGGTTTCCCATGAGGCAGTAGCCCAGCGTTTCCCACTCGTAGCGGCGGCAGGTTTCGCCGAGCAAGTCGAGGAAGTGCGTGCGCTCCAGCGGCTCGGTGTACAGCGGAGCCCCGCGCACGCCGCGGCTCATAAGGTGGTAAACGGCACCTGCGAACTGGACTCGTAGCGGGCGCGGCATGCCGGAACAGTTGCCGACTCCTGCCTGCCCAATCGTGCCCGCGGCGATTTCGGCGCAATGTCTACGCACCGGCGTGACAGTTCGGGGTCAGACCCCGACACGAATTTGTTACTCGACGAGCGCGAGGAAGCGCTTCGTGCGCTCGTGCGAGGGGGCGGAGAAGAACTGCTCTGGCGGGGCTTCCTCGATGATCTTGCCCTCGTCCATCATCAGGATCGAGCTCGCGACGTGATGCGCGAAGCGCAGCTCGTGCGAGACGACGACCATCGTCATCCCGTCGCGCGCGAGCCCCTCCATCACGTCGAGCACCTCGCGCACCAGCTCGACGTCGAGCGCCGACGTCGGCTCGTCGAACAGCATCGCCTTCGGCCGCATGACCAGCGCCCGCGCAATCGCAACGCGCTGCTGCTGCCCGCCCGAAAGCTCGTCGGGATAATTGTCCGCCTTGTCACGCAGCCCGACGCGCTCGAGAAACTCGAGCGCCCGCTCGCGCGCCTCCTTCTTCTTCAGCCGCCGTACCTCTACGAGCCCGCACATGACGTTCGCCAGCGCCGTCATGTTCTGGAACAGGTTGAAGCGTTGGAAGACCATGCCGATCTCGGAGCGATGCGCCGCGAGCTCCTTCTCCCTGAGTCCGCTGACCTGCTCGCCCTCGAGGAAGACGGCACCGGCGTCGACCGGCTCGAGCAACGCAACACAGCGCAGCAGCGTCGACTTGCCGGAGCCGGACGGGCCGATGATCACCTTCACCTCTCCGCGTCCCACTTCGAGCGACGCGCGCCGCACGACCTCGAGCCCGTCGTAGGACTTCGAGACCTCGTCTGTGCGCAGGACCGGATCGTTCATCGTGCGTCGTGTGCGACCGCCGGAACGGGCACCGTGCGACGGCGCCGCGCCGCAGATTTCCACGTGAACCGCCGTTCGAGCTGCGCCTGCACCACCATCAGCACGCTGACGATCACGAGGTAGTACACGGTCGCCGCCGTGTACGCCTCGACGTATCGGAAGTCGGCGGAAGCGCGCACCTGCGATGCCGTCAGCAGCTCGTGCAACGAGATGACGAAGCCGAGGCTCGTCAGCTTGAGGAGAGTGATGAACTCATTCCCGGTGGGCGGGATGATGATCCGTACCGCCTGCGGGACGATCACTCGCCGGAGGATGCGCGGCCGCGTCATCCCGAGTGCACGGCCCGCCAGCTCCTGCCCCGGATCGACGGAGAGCAGGCCGGCCCGGATGATCTCCGACATGTACGCGGCCTCGTTCAGCGACAGCCCGATGTACGCCGCGAGGAACGGCTTGAACCAACTACCGGCGAACGCGCTCCAGAGCTGCGGCAAGGCGTTCCAGATGAACAGGAGCTGCAGCAGCGTCGGCGTTGCGCGGAAGATCCAGTTGTAGAAGAAGACGAATGCCCGCACGGAGCGGAAGCGGCTGCTGCGCCCGAGCGCCAAGAAGAACCCGATGGCGCACGCCGTCGCGAGCGAGACGAACGTCAACTCGATCGCGAGAAGCGCTCCCCTCCAGTACGGATCGGAGGAGAGCGCTTCCCAGAAGATGTGCGTGTCGAAGCTCGCGACCACCGTCGCGCGAACCTACTTCACGTCGCTGGCGGGGATCTGGTACTTCGTGGCGATCTTCTTCAGCGTGCCGTTCTTCTTCAGCTTCTTGATGGCCGCGCGCAGCGCCGTCCCAAGCTTCTTGTCGCTCGGGCGGTAGTAGATCCCGAACGCGTCGGACTCCGGGAACAGGTACGCGATCGCGAGCTTGCCCGGATGCGCCTTCCGCTGGAAGGCACCTGACGTGTCCTGCGTCAACACGGCGTCGGCTCGGCCGACGAGGATCTGTCCAACCGCGTCCGTGTCGCCGGGATAGCTCTGCAGGTTCATCTGCGCCTTGCCCGACGACTTGAACTCGTCGTTCAGGCTCTTGAGGTATTCCTCGTACTTCGTGCCGGCCTGCACGGCGACGTTCTTGCCGGACAGGTCATTCGGTCCCTTGATCCGCTTCGGGTTACCGGCCTGGACCACGAGCGCCCGATGCGTCCTCATGTACGTCACCGCCGGGAACTGCTTCACCCGGTCTGGAGTGACGAAGATGCCGCTGATCACCATGTTGCAGCGCTTCGACGCGAGTGCCGGCAGCAGTCCCGGAAACGCTGTCTCGGCGAAGTTCGCCTTGACCTTCCACAGCTTCCCGATCGCACCGGCCATGTCGATGTCGAAACCGATGGGCTTACCCGCGGCCGTCTTCGACTCCATGGGCGGGAAGGTCGGATCGCTGCAGTACTTGAACGAGCCCTTGACGGGCGAGATGCCGATGGCCCCGGCCGTGCCGGCGGCGGCCAGTGCTGCCAGCAGCACCAGCGGAACGATGTAGCGCTTCATGTGTCCTCCTGACGGTCAGCCGACGCCGGCGAGCAGGAACGCCCGCTGCTCCTTGAGCATCTCGCGCGCGATCACCAGACGCTGGATCTGATTCGTGCCCTCGTAGATCTGAGTGATCTTCGCATCTCGCATCATCCGCTCCAAGGGATATTCCGAGATGTAGCCGTAACCGCCGAGCACCTGCACCGCGTCGGTCGTGACCTCCATCGCGACGTCGGTGCAGTAGAGCTTCGTCATCGCCGAGAGCTTCGTCAGCTCCGGGCCGTCGATGCCCTCGTCGACCGCGGCGCCGAACTTGTACAAGAGCCCGCGCGCGGCCTCGCACTTCGTCTCCATCTCGGCGAGCATCGCGGCGACGAGCTGGTGCTGTCCGATCGGCTTCCCCATCGTCTCGCGCGTCTTCGCGTACTCGAGCGCATAGTCCGTCGCGCCTTGCGCGATGCCGAGCCCTTGCGCGGCGATGCCCGGCCGCGACCGGTCGAGAATGCGCATCGCGATTCTGAAGCCGTCCCCCTCCCCCCCGAGCAGGTTCTCGGCAGGGACGCGGACGTCGTCGAACGTGAGCTCCCCGGTCGTCGAGCCGCGGATGCCCATCTTGGGCTCGACCCGCGCGACCTCGAAGCCGGGCGTCTCCGCCTCGACGACGAAGGCCGAGATGCCGGCATGGCCGGCCTCGGGATCGGTCTTCGCGAACACCGTGTAGAGCTGCGCGACACCGGCGTTCGTGATGAAGCGCTTGGAACCGTTGAGGACGTACGCGTCGTCGTTGCGCCGCGCGGTCGTCCGCATCGCGGCGGAGTCGGAGCCCGAGCCCGACTCCGTCAGGGCATACGCGCAGAGCCACTCGCCCGACGCAAGCCGCGGGAGGTAGCGCTGCTTCTGCTCGTCGTCACCCGCCAGCTTGAGGCCGAGCGACCCGAGCTCCTGGACGGCGAGGATGAGGCCGCTCGTGGCGCAGACCTTCGAGACCTCCTCGATCGCGACGAGCGACAGGAGCGTGCCGGTGCCCAGCCCACCGACGTCCTCGCCGAACAAGAGGCCGAAGATGTCGTTCTCGCGGAAGAGCTCGACGACGTCCCACGGGAACTCGTGGCTCTCGTCGATCTCCGCCGCCCGCGGCGCGATCCGCTCGCGCGCCAGCTGCCGGACCAGGTCGCGCAGCTCTCGCTGCTCCTCCGTCAGCGGCTCGTACGGCACGCCGGGAAGTCTATTTCCCGTCCGACCTCGGCCAGTACGTGGCGACGGCGGCCATGACGATGAGCAGCAATAGGATCACGAGGATGTTCACGCCCATCACAACGGGCGACCCGCGGGAAAGGTTCCGCGCGAGGTGATCCTCGAGAACGGCGTCATCCGGACGATGGATCCGGCCCTCCCGGTCGCGCGCGCGCTCGCGATCGCGGGCGACCGGATCGCCGGCGGGGTCGGCACGCACGAGACCGCGCTCCCGAGCCCTGCGCGCGTCGATCTCGGCGGCCGCTGCGTCCTCCCCGGCTTCACCGACTCGCACGTCCACTTCCCCACGTGGTCGCTCGCACAGCAGCAGGTGCGGCTGGAGGGCACGGCCACGCTCGACGAGGCGCTCGAGCGCATCGCCGCAGCCGCGCCCGACATTCGGCCGGGCGGCTGGCTGCGCGGGATGGGCTGGCGCAGCGGCGACTGGGCGCCGCCGACCGAGCCGACCAAGGAGGCGCTCGACCGCGTGACCGGCGACACCCCTGCGGCGCTGATGGCGCGGGACTACCACTCGCTCTGGCTCAACTCCGCCGCGCTCGCGCGCGCGAACGGCGACCTCGAAGTCGAGGGAGGCGTCGTCGTGCGTGACGCGAACGGCGAGCCGACCGGCGTTTTGCGCGAGGAGTGTGCCTGGCACTTCCGCGACACGCACGTCCACCCGACGCAGGACGAGATGGTCGAGGCGTCGCGCGAGGGCGTTCGCATCGCCGTCTCGCGCGGCGTCACCTCCGTCCATGACAAGGACGGGTGGCTCGGCGCGCTCGGGGTCTGGCAGCGCCTGCGCGACGAGGGATCGCTGCACCTGCGCGTCTGGCAGTCGATCCCGGCCGACGAGGTCGAACACGCGGCCGCACTGCACCTGCACAGCGGCTTCGGCGACGACCTGATCCGCGTCGGCTACCTGAAGGCGTTCATGGACGGCACGCTGGGCTCGCAGACCGCGCGGCTGCTCGACGGCTCCGGCGTCCAGATCACGAGCCGCGACGAGCTCGTCGAGATCATCCGCGCCGGCGCGCGGGCTCGGCTCCCGGTCGCGGTGCACGCGATCGGCGACCTCGCGAACCGCGACGCGCTCGACGCCTTCGCGCAGACGCGCAAGGACTGGCGCGGCCTCCGACCACGGATCGAGCACGCGCAGCTGCTCGCGTGGGACGACGTACCGCGCTTCGGCGAGCTCGGCGTCGCCGCGTCCGTCCAGTTCAGCCACGCCCCGTCCGACGCCGGAATCGCCGACCGTCTCTGGGCCGGGATGACCGATCGCGCCTACGCCTACCGCTCGTTGTGGGACGCCGGCGCGCTGGTCGCGAATGGTTCGGACGCGCCCATCGAGGAGCTGGATCCTTGGGCGGGGGTCGTTGCAGGCGTGTCACGTGTCTGGCACCCGGAGCAACGGCTCACGCTCGACGAGGCCCTTCTGGCCACGACCGTCAGTCCCGCCTGGCTCGCGGGCGACGAGCACCGGCGCGGCAAGCTCGTCCCCGGCTACCTCGCCGACCTCGTCGTGCTCGACCGGGACCCGTACGAGGCGGACGACATTGCAGACGTGAATGTCGTCGCGACGATGCTGGGCGGACGCTGGACGTACGGTGCGCCGCCGTGGGAGGATTGACGCAGGGGTAGCTCCAGACCGCAGGAGGCGTCCAACACATGGAGATCGCGCTCGGCTGGGCCGGCCTCGGCATTGCGGTCGCCGCGTACGTCGTGCTGTTCGCGCGTGAGCGCGTCGCCGACATCGATCGCGTCTACGTCAAAGACGAAACCGTCTCTCCACCGGATGCCACAGCAGCATTTCCTATCGCGTGAGCAGGTGATCTGGTCGTTCGGGCCCGACCTTCAGCCGGTGCTGGAGGTCGACCCGGGTGACACGGTCACCTTCCAGACGAACGACTGCTTCACGGGCCAGATCCGGAGCGAGGACGACCTCGTCACCGGGATCGACTTCGAGCGCGTGAACAGCGCGACCGGCCCCGTCGCCGTCCGCGGCGCCGAGCCGGGCGATTCGCTGATCGCCGAGATCCTCGACGTACGGCCGATCGAGTTCGGCTTCGCCTGCCTCATCCCCGGCTTCGGCCAGCTGATCGAGCAGGTCGAGTCGCCGGTGACACGGATGTTCCGCGTGGAGAACGGCTGGGTCGAGATGAACGAGCGCGTGCGCTTTCCGGCGAAGCCGATGGTCGGCGTCGTCGGCGTCGCGACCGACGGCGACACGCTGACGAACGGCCTCGCCGGCCGCCACGGCGGCAACCTCGACGACCACCTGCACGGCAAGGGCGCGCGGATCTACTTCCCCGTGCGCCAGCCGGGTGGGATGTTCGCCGTCGGCGACATGCACGCGTCGATGGGCGACGGCGAGATCTGCTTCACCGGCGTCGAGATCGCGGGCGAGGTCGACGTGCGCTTCGACCTGCTCAAGGGGAAGCAGGCAACGTGGCCGGTGACGGAGCTCGAGCACGCCTGGGTGCCGCACGCGACCGCCGACGACTACGACGACGCGCTCAAGCTCTGCGCGGACGAGGCGGCCAAGCTGCTCGTCGACGAGTGGGGCTTCTCGATGGAAGATGCGTTCATCTTCCTGTCGGTCGCCTGCGACGTCGGGGTCGCTCAGTCGTGCAAGCCGGCGCCGCAGTTCGGCACGATCGCGCGCTTCGTCATTCCGAAGCTGGCCGCGACGCCGCAGCCGTTTGCCTAGTCGGGCTGCCGGGGAACTACCAGCCCGGGGCGGGCCGGAGCGCCGGAGCGGGCTCGACCGGTTCGTGCTGCCGGCGGGGAGTCTCACTGGTGGCACGCGCAATGACAGCGATGATGACGGCGAGCCACACGACGCTGCCGAGTGTCATGAGGCCTGCGATGAGGATGTCGTTGTCCATAGCCGGATCGTCGCGTGCCGCGTCGCGCTTGCCCAGCCGGTGAACCCCCGAAGGGAAAGGCGGAAAACCGCACCGCTACAATCCGGATAGCGATGGCGATGCGCACGATGAACCCGGTTCACGAATCGACGTCCTGCGCCGTCGCCGCATGCGCGGAGATCATTGGCGCCAAGTGGACGGCGCTGCTCGTGCACGACCTCTCCGAGGGCCCGCGCCGTTTCTCCGAGCTCGAGCACTCCTGCGCGGGCATCTCCCCGCGGACGCTGTCCGAGCGCCTGCGCGCGCTCGAGGACGAGGGGCTCGTCCTCAGACGCAGCTACGCCGAGAGCCCGCCGCGCGTCGAGTACGAGCTGACGGAGAAGGGCGAGGCGCTGCTCCCGATCATCGCGGAGATGCGCCACTTCGGGCACGCGTATTTGACCGCCTAGCGGCGGCCAAATCCATTTGGGGACGCCGCTTCGCGGGAAACGCGCGCGGGCGGAGCCCGCGCAGTTCTTGCAGGTCGGCGACTGTTCTCGACAGTGCGACGACGGCGTTCGTGCGTCTTACGTCGTGGCGGCCTTGCTTCGCTGCCGTGTAGCCCACTCCGGCTCCGCCCACAGCTTCACCAGCTCGACGATCGTCGCGGCCGACAGGGCCATGTCCTGAACTGACGCCCACTCAAGCACCGAGTGGAACTGCTGGCCGCCGGTGTAGACGTTCGGCGTCAGCAGGCCGCGCGCGCTCAACATCGCGCCGTCGGTGCCGCCGCGGATCGGCTCGCGCCACGGTTCGACGCCGACGCGGCGCGCTGCTTCGTCGGCGGCCTCCGCGACGCTCGGGTCGCGGTCGAGGAACTCCTTCATGTTGCGGTACTGCACCTCGACCGTCACGGTCACACGCGCGCGCGGCTCCTCCGCCGCAAGCTCGTCTGCGAGCCGCCGCAGCAGCTGCTCGTGCTCCTCGAGCTTCGCCGCGTCGAAGTCGCGCGCGATGAAGCGGAGCTCCGCCTCGGCGGTCGTGCCGGTGAAGCGATGCGGGTGGACGAAGCCGTCGCGCCCGTCCGTCGTCTCCGGCGAGCGCTCGTCGCGCGGCAGCCGTTCGATCAGCCGCGCGCCGAGCTTGATCGCGTTCACCATCTTCCCCTTCGACGTGCCCGGATGGACGCTCAAGCCTTCGATCCGGATTCGCACCTCGGATGCGGAGAAGGTCTCGTCGTCGATCCGTCCGACCTCGGCGCCGTCCAGCGTGTAGGCGACATCGGCGCCGAACGCCCCGATGTCGAAATGGTCGACGCCGCGCCCGACCTCCTCGTCGACGGTGAAGCCGACGCGAACGGGAGCGTGCTCGATCTCCGGATGCGCTGCGAGGTACGCGACCGCGCCCATGATCTCCGCGACGCCGGCCTTGTCGTCGGCGCCGAGGAGCGTCGTCCCGTCCGTCGTGACGATGTCGTGCCCGACACGCGCGGCGAGGATCGGGTTCTCGTCGGCCCGGAGCACCTTGTCGGCATCTCCCGACAGGACGATGTCGCTGCCGTCCCAGCTGCGCACGAGCTGCGGGTCGACGTTCGCGCCCGACTCGTCCTGGCTCGTGTCCATGTGCGCGATCAAGCCGACGGTCGGCCCGGTCGAGCCGGGGAGGGTCGCGAAGACGTAGCCGTGCGCCGTCAGCTCGACGTCGTCCAGGCCGAGCTCGCGCAGCTCGCGCTCGAGCAGCGTGCCGAGGTCGCGCTGCTTGGCGGTGCTCGGATACGTCTCCGAGTCCTGGTCGGAGGTCGTGTCGATGCGGACGTAGCGCAGGAAGCGCTCGAGGACGTCGTCCTGCAGCTCCGACGAAACGTCAGCCAAGCGCCGCGAGCCCCTTGTACAGCTCGGTCGCCGCCGCAACCGCCCGGTCGACGTCCTCGACCCGCAGCCGCTCGTTCGGCGAGTGCACGTTCGACTCGCGCAGCGCGAACCCGGTCCCGATCGTGGCGATGCCCTTCGCGGCGAGCGCCGGGTAGATCGGCAGCGTCCCGCCGACGCGGACGAGGATCGGGCGCACGCCGAGCGCACGCTCGAATGCCTCGAGCCCGAGCTGGATCGCGCGCGAGTCCGGCGCGAACACGCCCGGCGGCGCGGCGTTCTCGCACTCCCACTCGACGTCGGCCCCCTCCGGCAGCGCCGCGCGGAAGAGCTTCTCGGCGGCGGCCGCGATCGTGTCGGGATCCTGGCCGGGGGCGAGGCGGATCGTGAACCGCGCGTGGGCCTCGACGATCAGCGTCGTGTTGACGAAGTCCGGCTTGCCGCCGTGGATGCCGTTGATGTCGAGTGACGGCTCGGCCCAGGTGCGGTCGTAGAACTCCGCTTCCGCCCTGGGGTCGAGCGGCGTCGCGCCGGCCTCTCGGAGGATCTCCCCGCCACTCGGGAGATGGTCGAGGCTCTGCTTCTCGATGTCGCTCAGCGGCGTCCGGCCGACGCGGAGCTCGTCCGCGAGCAGCCCGTCGCGCGCAACGAGCGCGTCGAGCCCGTGCATCAGGACGTGGATCGCATTCAGGGCCGCGCCGCCGTAGTAGCCGGAGTGCATGTCGCGCTCCCCCGTTCGCACGGCCACGCGGAGGCCGACGAGGCCGCGGGTCGCGAGCCCGAACTCCGGTTGCTCCGCCCGCGTCATGCCGCCGTCGAAGATGATGCAGGCGTCGGCGCCCCGCTCGTCCTCTTCGAGGAACTCGACGATCGAATGCCCGCCGATCTCCTCCTCGCCGTCGCATGCGACGCGGACGTTCACCGGCAGCGCGTTGTCCGCCCGCAGCAGCTGCGCCGCCTTCAGCAGCGTGTAGAGCTGGCCCTTGTCGTCGGCGATCCCGCGCGCGTAGAACCAGCCGTCGCGCTCCTCGAGCTCGAACGGCGGCGATTCCCAGAGGTCGAGCGGCGCCGGCGGCTGCACGTCGAAATGGCCGTAGATCATCACCGTCGGCGCGCCGGACCCGTTCGCGTTGGCCGGGATGTCGCCGATGACGAGGTCGCGCGTCCCCTTCGGGACGAGCTCGGCGTCACCGCCGATGCGCGTCACGTAGTCGCGCACCCACTCCGCGGCTCGGCGCAGGTCGTCCTGATGCGCCGGATCGGCGCTGACGGAGGGAATCGCTATGAACTCTCGCAGCTCAGCGAGCCAGACGTGGTCCACGGGCGGCGAGTCTACGTGCCTGGTCTAGTTGCGCGCGATGATGCTCGAACCGGCGCGCCCGTCAGGCCCGTGCTTCGCCAGGGCCGGAGAGGCGAACAACGCCAGCGCGAACACCGCAGCTGCGGCGACGGCGAGCCTTCTCCTCATATAGAGGAGCCTACTACGGCTCAGGCGACGTCGCGGAGCTTGATCGCATCCGCCAGCGCCCGGAGCTTCTTCAGGCTCTGGTTCTCGATCTGGCGGATGCGCTCGCGGGTGACGTTGAACGTCCGGCCGACCTCGTCGAGCGTCCGCGGATGCTGGCCGTCGAGGCCGTAGCGCAGCTCGAGCACCTGGCGCTCGCGGCTGGAGAGCGTCCCGAGGATCTTCCGCAGCGTCTCCTTGCGCAGCGTGATCTCGGCCTCCTCGTCCGGCAGCGGCAGGTTCTCATCGGTGATGAAATGGCCGAACTCCGACTCGTCCTCGTCTCCGACCGGCTTCTCGAGCGAGACCGGCGTTTGCGCGCTCCGGCGGATGTGCTCGACCTCCTCGGCGCTCAGATCCAGATCCTTGCCGATCTCGGCGGCCGTCGGCTCACGCCCGAGCTCGGCGCGGAGCTTGCGCTCGGCGCGAACGATCTTGTTCAGCTTCTCGACGACGTGTACCGGCATGCGGATCGTGCGCGCCTTGTCGGCGAGCGCACGTGCGACCGCCTGGCGGATCCACCACGTCGCGTACGTCGAGAACTTGAAGCCCTTGCGGTAGTCGAACTTTTCCGCGGCGCGAACGAGGCCGATCGTCCCCTCCTGGATCAGATCGAGGAACGGCAGGCCCTGGTTGCGGTACTTCTTCGCGATCGAGACGACGAGGCGCAGGTTCGCCTCCACCATCTCCTGCTTCGCGCTGTGATCCCCGCGCTCGATCCGCTTCGCAAGCTCGACCTCCTGCGCGGCGGTGAGCAGGTCGACCTTGCCGATGTCCTTCAGAAAGAGCTGCAGCGCGTCGGTCGAGACCTCGCGCGGCTCCTCGACGGGTGCCTCCTCCTCGTCCTCCGGCCCCGACACGACCTCGATGTGGAGCTCTTCGAGTGCGTGGTAGAAGTCGTCGATCTGAGCGGCGTCGAGGTCGAGCTCGTCCAGCGCGACTGCGATCTCGTCGGCGTTGAGCTGGCCGTTCTCCCGGCCGGCCTCCAGAAGTGCCTTTGCGTCGTCGGTCTCCAGCAGGTCGGAGACCGATTTGGGTCCTGCTGCGACGGCTTCGGTTGCGCTCACTCCTGTTCCCCCCTCGTGGAACCGGCGATTCGGCGATGCCGCACTGTGCCAGTTTGCCGGAACGAGCGCCATAGGCCGAACGGCTCATTTTTGTGCCGAATGGTCCTAGCGCTTGCGAGCAGCTCGTAGAAGGGCCTGAGCCCGCTTGCCAAGCGGGGTTTGCCGACCGGCCGCCCGCGCCAGCGCGAGCTCTCGCTTCGCCTGGGCGATGTCTCCGAAGTAGATCAGCAGGAGACCGAGGTGGAAACGGACCGTCTGGGCGTGCGGGAAGCGCCGCGCCAGCGGCCCGAGGCGCGAGAACGCCGCAGCCGGCTTGTCCTTGTCGTACAGGCCGAGGGCGGCCGCTGTGAGCGCCTCCGGGTCGTTCGGCGCGGCGCGTGCGGCCGCCGCGAACTCGCGCTCCGCGGAGACCGGCCGTAGGGCCTGCTGGAACGCGACGCCGCGGAGCAGGTGCCGCTCGGCCGCCGTGCGCGGCTTGGTGAACGAGGGCACGAACGGCGGCAGCCCTGGCGGCGTGTTCGGATGCAGCAGGTCTCCCGCGCGCACGGCCGACGGCGAATCCGGCTGCACCCGCCGCGCGTCGTGCCAGGCACGTGACGCGTCCGTTTGCGACCCCCCGAACGCCAGCGCAAGGCCGAGGTGGAGGCGGACGAGGGCGCTGCGCGGGTACCGCTGCGCCAGGATGCGGAGGCGGCGCACCGTCCCGGACGGCCACGCCTTCAGCGCGTCCCGCACGTCGCGCGTGACCTCCTGCGGAGCGGTCGGATCCGCGACGAAGGGAGGCGCTTTGCTCGTGGCGTGATGGACGTCCGAGCGCGTCGCGAGCGTCACACCGACGGCGACGGCAGCCGCGGCGATTGCCGCGGCGCCGACGACCAGCCAAACACGGAGCCGCGGGCTCATCCGCTGCGACGGTACCCAGCGCCGACGCGGCACGAGAAATCTGCCGACCCAGGCGCTGGTGAATCGGTGCGCAAGAAAAGCCTGCGCACCTCTTTGACGGTTCTGGCAAGCAGCGCCTCAGCCGAGTCGCCGTCGCTATATTTCGGAAAGCGATGCCGACGTACAGGGAATTGCTGCAGCAGGTGCGGTCCGAGATCTCCGAGATCGACGCCGCCCACGCCCGCAAAGTCGTCGACGGCCGCGAGGCAGTCGTCGTCGACGTCCGCGAGCAGGACGAGTGGGATGAGGGCCACATCCCGGGCGCGGTTCACATCCCGCGCGGCAACCTCGAGTCGCGCATCGAGGGCGCCGCCCCCGACACCGCTCAGCCCGTCGTCCTCTACTGCTCGGTCGGCAACCGCTCGGCCTTCGCAGCGAAGACGCTCGAGGAGATGGGCTACGAGGACGTCGTCTCTCTCGCCGGCGGTTTCACCGACTGGAAGAGGAACGGCTACCCCGTGCAGCTGCACACCGGCCTGGACGCGCCGCGCCGCGCGCGCTACAGCCGGCACCTGCTGATCCCCGAGGTCGGGGAGCAGGGGCAGCTGAAGCTGCTCGCCTCGAAGGTCTTGCTGATCGGCGCCGGAGGCCTGGGCTCGCCCGCAGCGCTCTACCTCGCCGCAGCCGGCGTCGGGCGGCTCGGCATCGTCGACGCGGACGTGGTCGACGAATCGAACCTGCAGCGCCAGATCGTCCACTCGACGGAGCGCCTCGGCGAGGCGAAAGTGGAGTCGGCGAAGCGCACGATCGAGGCGCTCAACCCCGACGTCGAGGTCGTCGCGTACAAGGAGCGGCTGACGTCCGAGAACGTCGAGCGGATCCTGGCCGACGGCTGGGACGTGATCGTCGACGGCGCCGACAACTTCCCCACCCGCTACCTCGTCAACGACGCATCGGTCTGGCACGACATCCCGGTCGTGCACGGCTCGATCTACCGGTTCGAAGGCCAGGTGACGGTGTTCGAGCCCGGCGCCGGCCCGTGCTACCGCTGCCTCTTCCCCACCCCGCCGCCGCCCGAGCTCGCGCCCTCGTGCGCCGAGGGCGGAGTGCTCGGCGTGCTGCCCGGCGTGATCGGGTCGCTGCAGGCGAACGAGGCGCTCAAGCTCGCGCTCGGCATCGGCGAGGCGCTCGTCGGCCGGCTGCTGCTCTTCGACGCTCTGTCCGGCGAGTTCAACGAGATGAAGCTCCGCCGTGACCCGGACTGCCCGGTCTGCGGCGAGCACCCGACGATCACGGACTACATCGATTACGTCGAGTTCTGCGCGGGCACGAGGGAGCCGGCATGACGAAGGTGCGGATCCCACCCACGCTGCGCGAGCAGACGGGCGGCCAGCGCGAGCTCGTCGCCGAGGGCGACACGGTGCGCGATCTCCTCGACGACCTGACGACCCGCTTCCCTGCGCTGGAGGAGCAGCTTCCGTTCGCGAACGTCTACGTCGAGGGCGAGGACGTCCGCACGCTCGACGGGCTCGAGACGGAAGTCAGGCCGGGCGCGACGGTCATCCTGCTGCCGGCGATGGCCGGCGGTGTCTAAGACCTCCGTCGACGAGCTCTACGGCAATTTTTGGGCGGCTGACGAGCCCAAGCCGGAGAGCCTGCGCCCGCGCGGCACCGACTGGCTCTATGCGGCGTTCGCGGAGTTCGGCCCCCAGCGCGGCGAACTGCTCGTCGACGCAGGCGCGCGCGACGCGATGCACACGATCCGACTTGTGCGCGAGCATGGACTGCGCGCGGTCGCGCTCGATCCGGTGGCACGCCACGTAGAGCTCGCGCGGCGCGCCGTTGCAGACGCCGGCGTGAACATCGACGTCGTGCAGGCGGGCATCGAGCAGATGCCGATCGACGACGGCGCGGCGGACTGGATCTGGTGTCGCGACGTGCTTGTGCACGTCGACCTCGAACGTGGCTTCGCCGAATGCGCGCGCATCCTCAAGCCCGGCGGGCAGATGCTCGCGTACGTCACGTGTTCGACCGACGCGCTCGAACCGCGCGAGGCGGCTTGGCTCTTCGACTCGCTGGCGATAGTTCCGGAAAGCACACGGCCGGCGGCGCTCGAACGGCACGCGGCGGACGCGGGACTGACGCTCGAAACCAAGATCGAGCTCGGCGGCGAGTGGCGCGAGCGGATGCTCGAGGACGGCACCTGGAGCGCGAACGACGACCTTCTCGAGCTGTCGCGGCTGCGTCGCAGCGGCGCCGACTTCGACGATCCGCGCGTCGCCGCACAGGCGGCCGGCGCCGCCTGGGGCATCTACCAGCTGCTCGGCAAGACGTGTCCGACGGTGTACGTGTGGACGTCCTCGACCTGATCGGCAACACACCGCTGGTCGAGCTGCGACCGGTCGGCGACGTCCGCGTCTTCGCGAAGCTCGAGGGCCAGAACCCGACCGGCTCGATCAAGGACCGCGTCGCCAGGGCGATGATCGACGCCGCAGAGGAGTCCGGCGAGCTGGAACCGGGCCGCGAGCTGCTCGAGCCGACGAGCGGGAACACGGGCATCTCGCTCGCGCTCGTCGCGAAGCTGAAGGGCTATCCAGTCACATGCGTGCTGCCGGAGAACGCCACCGAGGAGCGCAAGCGGTTGCTGCAGCTCTTCGGCGCGCGCATCGTCTTCTCGCCGGCCGACCAGGGCTCGAACGGCGCGGTTCGCCTCGCGCTCGAGCTTGCCGAGCGTGAGCCGAAGTACTTCATGCCGTTCCAGTACGCAAACGAGGCCAACCCGCGCGCGCACCACGACGGCACCGGCGCCGAGATCGCCGCCGCGCTCGACCGAGTCGACGTCGTCGTCGCCGGCCTCGGCACGGGCGGCACGCTCATGGGCGCCGGCGCGCGCCTTCGCGAGACGTTTCCGGACGTCGTCGTCGCCGCGGCCGAGCCGCTGCCGGGCGATCCGGTCATGGGGCTGCGCTCGCTGGACGAGGGCTACGTGCCGCCGATTCTCGACGTGTCCCAGCTCGATCGGAAGGTGCTCGTGTCGAACGAGGAATCGGTGCGCGAGGTGCGGCGGCTGCTCGACGAGGAGGGGATCTTCGCGGGCGTGTCCGCCGGGGCCGTCAGCCACGTCGCGCGGAGGCTCGCGGCCGAGCGCGACGAGGGCGTGGTCGTCGCGATCTTCGCGGACGGCGGGTGGAAGTACCTGTCGGCGGAGTTCTGGGACGCCGAGGACGTCGAAGAGTCGATGGAGCGGACCGTCTGGTGGTGATTCCGGCCGAGGTGCGCGCGGCGCTCGTGGGGCACTCGCAGCGAGAGGCCCCGAACGAGGCGTGCGGCCTCGTGCTGCTGCGCGACGGATACGCCGAGCGCTACTCCCCGGGCCGCAACGCCGCCGCGTCGCCGTACCGCTTCGAGCTCGAGTTCGACGATCCGGAGATCTGGTACGCCGAGGACGACGGCTACGAGCTCGCCGTCTTCCATTCCCACGTCTCCGCGCCGGCACGCCCGTCGCGGACGGACGTCGAGAACATCGGGCTGTGGGAGGGGAAGCCCTACCTCGTCTACTCCCTGCAGAAGGACGACCTGGCCGCCTTCCGCATCGAAGACGGCCAGATCGAACGGCTCGCTCTCGAAAGCTAGCTCGTCCTTCGTGGCGAAACGATCGATCGGCGGTGTGTCAGACGGCCGCGCGGGCCA